>JBBSBS010000007.1:0-39840 GCA_038251045.1 Aggregatilineales bacterium
GCGGAAAGTACGCCATCATCTTGATGGCAGCGGTGTGATGCAGTCATTATCAACACGCATATGGAGCACACAGACTCGTATCGGCTTGGCTGTCGCATTGGTGACAGCGTTGCTGCTTCTATTTGCATGGTCAAACAACCTTTTCGCCCAATCGCAACTGCGCTTGAACGATCTCTTTTTTGTACCCGGCCTTACCAGCCAACAAATCGTTATCGTTTCACTCGATGATGCCACGCACGCCGCTTATGGACGGTCATTAGCCGCATGGCCGCGAACCGTATACGCCAATCTCATCAATAGACTGAACGAGTCGAATGCCCGCGTCATCGCCTTTGATGTCTTGTTCGACCAGCCCACGGAAAACGATCAAGCCGTTACCGATGCCATCCTCAAAGCCCGTCAAAGCGATTCGCGTACCCGCTTTATCATGCCGCAGGTTGGTGCCGACCAGTTTCAATCAGATGACAGCACCATGCCAGCCCTGAGCTTCCACAGCACCATTTACCCTATCCCGGCTTTTGTGGATGTGGTTGATTATGTCGGCTATGTCAATGCATTTACCGATGTAGATAGCGTGGTACGTCGTCAAATCTCGCTGGTGAAAAATCGGGACACAACACAAATATCGTTTGATATTGCCACTTACCTTGCATACCTGCGTATTCCAGAAGCCGCTGTCCCTCAAATTGTGCAATCGTTTCCTGACCATCTGCAAGTCGCGACCCTCAACATTCCGGTTGATCATAATGGCTTATGGCAGCAAAACTTTTTTGGCGGCGCGGCCAACTCTACCTCACAAACGTTTCCCGTTTATTCAGCTCTCGATGTGATCAACGGCAGCATCCCCCTAGAAGCTTTTGATAATAAAGTAATCTTGGTGGGCTTGATGAATACCACCGCTGCCACCGATCTCTATCCGGTTCCCTCCAGCACCAACGGTCAATTGATGGCAGGTGTCGAAATTCACGCCAATGCCATTGAAAGTCTGCTTCAAAATAGAATCCCTGTGGTACAAAGTCGTGCAGCACAGGCGATCATGATTACCGTACTGATACTCACCTCCAGCCTGATTTATGCCCATTTGAAATGGTACTGGATGCTGCCGGTCGCTGTAGTCCTTTTGGTGTTGCTATGGCTGGTGGCTTCAGTACGTTTTAGCAGTCAGCTTGAATACATCAACCTCTTTTACGCATCACTCGCCATCCTCCTGCCATTGTTTATCGACTTGTTTGCCGAAATAGCCATCGAAATCAACCGCAGCAGCAAAGCCGAGTTTTTGCTAAAAAGTTCGCTCGAAGTTTCGTCGCAGCGCATGGCGATCGACCGTATTCTGCCATCCCTCGCCAGTGATATTCAGCGTGTTCTACTCGCACCATCCGGTGCAATCTGGTTAGCAAGTGACCAAGCGGGAGGAATGGCGCTCCAAAATATTTGGGGAGATGTGCCAGCCGTCCTGCCGCAATTACAAACACTAATGACGCGCGCACAACTTGAAAAACACCTTGTGCGCGAGGAATCATTCGCCGCTGTACCCGTCATATGGCAAAAAAATATTATTGGGATTCTGGCCGTCAAATTACCATCCATGCGCGGCTTCATGCAGGCCGGTTATCGCTTACGCCTATTAAATGCCTTAGCCGAGCAAGTCGCCCCAAACTTAGATAATGCCGTTCTTTACACCCATACACAGAAACAAAATATTGTGCTGGAAGCAGTGCTGGGGGGTTCTCCGGCTGCCATCATGGTTTTAGGCTTTGACTTAAAACTCATCAAACTCAATAAGGCAGTCGGTGTAGATTTACCCGATGCAGGCGAAATTACCCCCGGAACGCCTTTTATCAGTCTGCTGGGTCGCGTTGGAATCGACACCGAAACGCAGGCCGCAATACGTGAGGAATTCCAGTCATCCGATTACTTTCGCAAAGAAGTTAAGCTCAGTAAAAAGGTCTTCAATCTGGATGCCGCCAGACTCGAATTTGGCGATTGGGTAGTGACGTTAAATGACATCACAGCCCTTTCAGAAGTCAGCCGCCTAAAAACCCAGATGGTGCGCATGACCTCGCATGATCTTAAAAAGCCGCTTTCCCGTGTACTCGGTTATGGCAGCCTGCTGCTAGATGACGAAGATAAAGAATCGTTGAACGTCCTACAGCGCCAATACCTCCAACGCATGTTCCACGCGGGCGAAGAAATGTTACAACTGATTAACGACATTCTTGATCTAGAGCAGCTGCGTTCCAGCCACATCAAGACCAAATTGGTATCTATTCCGTCGGTGCTGAAAGAAGTCACCGACAGTTTCCTACCAGAGATGGAAGCCAAGAAGCTTAAACTACAGCAAGAAATTACCCCCGACTTGCCCGAAATTGTTGGGGATCCATTGCTTCTTTCGCAAGCGTTGAGCAATCTTTTCGAGAATGCTATAAAGTATACGCCGGAAGCCGGAAGCATCACCACGCGACTATGCTTGCAAAAGGAATATCTTCGCGTCGAGATTCAAGACACAGGCTTTGGTATATCCCAGTCCGCCCAATCCCAACTCTTTCAAGAATTTTACCGGGTACGCACCCGCGATACTGCCCTTATTAGCGGCACAGGTTTAGGATTAAGTCTGGTTCGTTCGATTGCGGAAGCCCATAATGGACGTATCGGTGTCAAAAGTCAGGAGGGTGTAGGCAGCACATTTTTTATCGAGTTGCCCACGCCACAGGAGCCATAACAGATGCATCTTCGCTTGCGACTACTTTTCTT
Source organism: Aggregatilineales bacterium (assembly GCA_038251045.1). Classification (GTDB taxonomy): domain Bacteria; phylum Chloroflexota; class Anaerolineae; order Aggregatilineales; family Phototrophicaceae; genus CFX2. Next base: position 2,752 of record JBBSBS010000007.1, read on the forward strand.
ACTAATTGTGTTCCTTTCGGTGCAAGCCCTTGCGAAAGCTCAACAGCGTATCGCGGCTGTTGTCGAAATCACCTATCAAGGTGTAGCGCTTCAACGGGCAAACACCGAGGTTTGGCTGCCGCTGCCCGTGGGTGCGCAAGCCCCCTTTGGCATTGGCGATACCCTCCGCACAGATAAAACAGGCCGCGCCCTGCTCACATTCGGGGAAGCTGCCGAAACCCTTCTGCTGCCAAACAGTGAGTATCATCTTGATACACTTGAACAAACCGATAACGAACAACTCACCCTAAGCGTTCGCCTGATCACCGGACGCAGTATTCAACACATTCTGGATGCCAGCCAGCTTGCCAGCTATCAGCTTAACTTGCAGCATATGACCCTACAACAACCGACCTTACTCTTTGCCACACAGGTGGAGCGGGACTTCGCCAGTGATGTCATCATCGCTCAAGGCAGCGTGGAGCTTTCCCAAAACGGGTCGACCATGACACTCCAAGCGGGCAGCGGCCTTCGGGCAGCGGATACTTTGGGCGAAATTATATCCATCACCCCACCACAGGGTTTTTCATTTCTTGCCGTCACTTCTGCGACCTGCCGGGCCATCATCAACGCGACCATCCCCGGCGAAACCAGTGTAGCCGTTCGGCTTGGTCCCGGCGAAGGTTATTTAAATCTCGGTATTATTCCCAATGACACACAGGTTGCCATTCTGGGCAAAACCGACGATGGCTTTCGCTATTTAACACCGTATCTCAGTAGCTTCGGTTGGCTAATTGCTAACGGTATTATTTTGCAATCCTGTGATAATATACCGATAGTACCTGCTGCTGCTCAGGTCATTAACGGCGTAACTAACCCTCAGTCATTTGAAATGGACTTACTCGTGCCTTTCTTCGGAACACCCTCACAAAATATTCGGTTCTATAACTATGAGTAAAATTACACGTATTCTATTTGTTGATGATGATGCCGATGACTACATCATGGTACGGGACATGGTAAATGCCATGCCCAAAGGTGAATTTAAGTTGGATTGGGAAGCCGATTTCAACGATGCCCTGCCCCTGATGCAGCGTAAGGTGCATGATGTCTATATCATCGATTATGTACTCGGTGAAAAAAACGGTCTGGAGTTGATCCGTACCGCTTTCCCCGGTGGCTGCCAAATCCCTATTATCCTGCTCACCGCCCGTGGACGGCGGGAGATCGACGAAGAAGCCTTGGCATTGGGCGTTACCGAATATTTCGATAAGGCCGATATTCGCTTGCCGCTGCTGGAACGGGCGATTCGTTATGCCATCAACAACAAACGCATCGAAACCGAACTTCGGCAGAGTGAAGCCCTGTTTCGCTCACTCGTTCAATCCGCTTCCGACTATATTCAGGTTCTCAATCCACAGGGCATCATTACCCGCACCAATCCGGCGACCATTCGCGGCGCGGGTTATGCCGAGTCGGAAATCGTGGGTCATCCGTTGACAGAATTTCTTACCCCGTCCTCAAAAACGGTGATCGAAGCGCAATTCCCACTCATCCTCAAAAGTGGGGAAAGCCGGCAAGAAATCGAATTTCTGCATAAAGATGGCGCAATTCGCAACATGGATTGTTCGTGGTCTGTCGTCAATACTGCCGATAGTCAATATGTCGTCATCATTCAACGCGACATTACCGAGCGCAAACGTGCCGAGCAAACCCTTCAAGACTCGCTCGTGCGCGAAAAAGAACTGAGTGAGCTAAAAAGTCGCTTTGTGTCGATGGCTTCGCATGAGCTGCGAACACCGCTGTCAACCATCCAGAATAATATTTATATGCTCAAGAATTACGCGCATAAACTCGATGATGCTGCCCGTGAAGGCAAACTCGACAAAATTCAACTGATGGTCGAACACATCACCGAACTGCTGCAAGATGTCCTTTCACTCAACAATATCGAACGAAACCAATCCGATTTCCATCCAACGCTCATTCACTTTGATATTTTCTGCCGCGACATTGTGGAAGAGTTCCAACATCAAACCGACCAGACCCATCTGTTGCGCTTTGAATGCCAACAGCCCCTCAAGGCATTGGTCGACTCGCGCTTGATTCGGCAGGTACTCACCAATCTGCTCGATAATGCCATCAAGTACTCAAAAATCGGCTCAACGGTCGCTATCAATCTCACCCATGAGGCGGGAAACATCGTAATCAAAATCACCGATCAAGGCATCGGCATTCCCGAAATCGATCAGGAAAGCATGTTTGAACCATTCCGGCGTGCGGGTAATGTCGGCGAAATCGGCGGTTCCGGCCTTGGTCTATCGATTGTCAAGCAAGCGATCGAGCGGCACGACGGAACAGTCACCTTTGCCAGCGTCCTTAACGGTGGCACAACCTTTACCGTCACGCTCCCCGCCCCACCAGAATCTTCACTCTGAAATAAAATCCAATATTGATATGGGAGCGCTCTCAGGTGCTCCCATATTTATGCAGCCCGTCCAGCCGCAAACCCTCAAATTATTTACGCGGTTATGCTGATTGCCGCAGCCGCACGATGCCCAAAACCATAAACCCGCCCATCACCACGCCGCCCACCAGCGCCGGACCAATTAGCCCCCAGAAGAACAGTAGACCGAACACCTCGAAAAACCACGTCAGCCCATAAATGACCAGCAGCGGGGTCAGCGGCTTATTCGGTGGTCGCACCACCAGCGTCATAACCAGTGCCGCCAGCACCCACCCTCCATAATTCGACCACGGGATGCCGAAATAACCGCTGGGCTGTGCCCATCGCCAAAAATCCCATGTCACCATCTGCGGATCAAGAAATAAATCCCACGCCACAAATGCCAGCACACTCGCGCCCACGAATAACCAGCGCCGACCGCCGCCTAATAGTGCCCCCACCGTCCATGCACACGGCAGCAGCATGAACCACGCCACCGGAATCAGTAACGGAACACCAGCTACTTGTGGCTGCAAACGGTCTGTGTAGTGATATGCGCCGAAGGGAACACCAGTTGTCGAGCCAATATATTCGACCAACCAGCCCAACACCGCCACCATCCCCAATGTGATGATTGTTCGCCACCAACCCCTTGCCTTACCCAGCACGACTACCACCGCCGCCGCTTGCAGTACAGTCGTGACGGTGACCGCGGTTGGCAGCAGCCCGTCCCCCACCGTCCACAGCACAATGGGCAGGCTCATCATCGCTAGCGCCCATATGCCGATCAGCACCCACGTCACTTTATTGCGTTGAACCACCCGCCAGACTCGCCTTACAAAACCGCTGTCAGGGCTGTTCTTCAGTTGACGGCTATCGACTGGCAAATCGCGATTCACGCTACTCCCTTGAGTTTCCGTCAATGCGGTAAATGAGTTCGGCTAAATCCATATCGGCTAACGAGTCCAGCCTATGATCAGCATGGTCGAAATTCAGTCCGCTCGTTATAGAGTTCGGAACCACCACACAAAACATCCCTGCACGTTTCGCCGCCAACGCCCCATTTGCCGAATCTTCTAAAGCAATCGCCTCATGCGGTTGAACATCCAACACTTTCAAAACCGCCTGATAAAGCTCCGGATCAGGTTTGGTACGCGTCACATCATCAGCGCAGCGGACGCACTCAAAATGCTGTAACAAGTCCATCCGTGACAGGTGTCCCTTGACCCATTCGCAACCGCTGCTGGATGCCAATCCGATCTTCAAGCCCAGCCGCTTTGCCTCTGTCAAATAATTAACCACGCCCGGCAAAACGGTTTGTCCCGCGATCATATTTGTCATGCGCGTGTGACGCTCACTGCGTATGACATCGCGGTCAATGGAACGCTTAAGCTGCTCTTCCAGATGAGCATACGGGTCAAACGATAAATCGTCGCTACCTCTGCCGATGACCGTCACCCACAGCGAAAGTGGTAAATCACAACCATATGATTGGTAGGTTTCCTGCCACGATTGATAATCAGAGGTTTCGGTATCCAAAATCAATCCGTCAAAGTCGAATACGAGCGCTCGTATCAATTGTCTATCTCCCTAAAACCCAAGTGGTAAGACACTTATGCCACATAATCGCCGTAATCAAACGTACTGGTCTTGTGCGGTGTTATTCTAAACACAACTTCTTCGCGTTCAACCGTCGGGTCATGCCCTTCGTATTTCTGCACAATTTGCGCCTGCACCACCATCGAATCCATTTCCAGCGCCTCGCGTGCCGTCCCCCGCACACTGATGTAACGTGCCATATTGTCCTCCTTCACAATCGCAAAGGCCACCACAGGCCGCGCCCGCATATTTCGCGCCTTCAGGCTGTCGGGATGCGTCGTTATCAAGTAATCATCATCCTCCACAGTAAACCAGATGGGTGTCACAATCGGCGAACCATCCGCCAGCAGCGTAGTCAACATCATAAAGCTGCGCCCATCATCCATCAACAAATCGCGATATGTTTCGGGAACTTGACTCATAATGGCTCTACTGTCTTTCTGTGCGCCTTACGCGCCTGTAAATAATCTTCAACCCGCGCTTTACTGGCAGTCGCACTTAACAGCGTGACCCCGACAGCCACCAACATATTCGTCATAAAGAAAAAGATGAATTCTTCAACCGGCAGCGTCCCGAACACAAAAATGTTAAGCGACTGCCTAGGATTAATCGTCCATGTCCCCGAACTGATCGCCAGCTTATCCGCCAACCCCAGATACAGTGTCAACGGAATAACAGTCAGCAGGATATAGCGTCTATTTTCCCACAAAATATCCGCGCCGAAAGCTGTTTGCAGCATCAGCGGCGGCAGCGCCCATACCATCAGCAGCGCCAGATACGTCCCCGGCTGCCATCCGATTGCCAGAACCCCCACGAACACCAGCCACACAACTCCGACCACGCCAGTCGCAATCCACCGCACCCGTCCCGAATGAACACGGTAAACAGCAGTCCACTGTGGACGATAACGCATTAGCAGCAGCAGCCATGCCACCGTCAGCAGCGTTTGCAACACAAAAAATGTATATTCCTCAATCGGCACATAGCCAATCACAAACCCCACCACCAAGCCGGGGTTGTACCACCACACTTTGGTTGCTACCAGATAATTATCCCACGGCGTTGTATAAACAACGGCTACGATAACCTGCGCCAGCACGATGATCCACGTAGGCCAGCTTCGCCAGCGCGTCGGCAGGGTCATCCCGCGCCGCCCAAGGTACACATGCAGCCCCCATAGACCCACAATAGGGATGCACAGGAACACTGCTAGAAATCCAAAATAAGTCATCTCACCTGCTCAATCCCCTGCTGCACTCACAACCCGCTGTGACTTTTTAACTGCCACCATATCCCCGGCAGCCGCCACAGTTTACCCGCATTGTTAACGTGCGCCCTATAGCGAAACACATTACCGTTGCGCCCCTCAATATCATCCAATATCGCGCGGTACAACCCCGCTGCTGCTGCAATCGCAAAGCGACCATCGACGTTCAACATCGCTATTCCGGATTGTGCCTCGCGGTAAAGCTGACGGTTACGGGCAATTTGAAACGTCATGAAAGCCTGCCAGCGCTTATCATTCACTTCATCAGCAATATCGGCTTCGCTCAATCCAAATTGTGCCAGTTCATCCTGTGGCAAATACAACCGTCCTGCCCGCCAATCTTCACCCACATCCCGCAGGATATTCGTCAATTGCAGCGCCACCCCCAGCTTAACCGCAAACGGGACGGCGACTTCACCCTCAAACCCGACGATATGCATCGCCATCAATCCAACCGTGGATGCCACACCATAGGAATATTCGGCAAGATCAGCAAACGTGGCATAACGCTGCTGACGCACATCCCGCGCCACCCCTTGAATCAGTTGTTCGGCATAGCCAACCGGAATTTTGTAACGCGCCCGTGTATCCGCCCACGCCAGTGTCACCAGATCACTACCATCGGGATGGTGGCTGCTGACTTTTATCTGCCACGTATTCAGCAAGCCCATCACATCCGCGCCATCGGTCTTATCGACCAGATCATCCGTCACGCGGCAAAAGGCATACAACGCCCGTACCGCCCGCCGCTTATCATAGGGCAGCAACGCCGAAGCCATATAAAAGGTTTTGCTGTGATAGCGTGTCATCTCCGCACAGTGTTCATAGGCCATTGCCAGCAAAGCGCGGTCTGCCTTCACCTGATGCGTCAGCTTGAGCGTTTGCAACGGCTCATGTGCCCACGCCAACAATTGATGTTCCCAACTTTGAACCGGAATTTCCAGTCGCATCAGTAAGCCCTTTGCATGACGGATTCAGGACGATGTGCTGCTACTGCGTCGCCAATCAAGTTCTCGCAAATGATAGATGACGACAGGACACCCGGTAATCCTGCACCCGGATGTGTGCCTGCACCCACGAAATACAGGTTGTCAAAATCTTCTGACCGGTTATGCGGACGAAACCACGCCGATTGTGTCAGCAGCGGTTGTACCGAAAATGCCGATCCCATATAACTGTTGAGTGTGTTCTGAAAATGCAGCGGATCAATCATGTGTTCCGCCACAATATTCGCCTGCAAATCCGGCAGGTAATTATCCTCAAGGAACTGCATAATCACGTCGCGATACGGTTTCGCCGCTGTCGTCCAATCCACGCCCGACCCCAAATGGGGCACAGGTGACAACACATAGAAGTTCTCGCAGCCTTCCGGCGCGATGCTCGCATCAGTCAATGACGGCATGTGCAAGTACAGCGAGAAATCTTCCGAAAGCTGCTGCTTGTTGAAAATGTCGTTTAATAATTCCTTATAGCGCGCGCCCAGAATAATATTATGGTGTGCCAATCCACTGTCGCGATACTGGCGCTTCGTGCCAAAGTAAATCACAAATAGTGACATGCTGTACTTCATACTGGCGATTTTGCGATCTGTAAATTTCCGTCGATAACGCGCTGGAATCAGGTTTTTGTAGGTAAAAGCCACGTCAGCGTTGGAAACAATTTGGTCGGCGTTGATAATCTCACCGTCACCCATCCGCACACCCGTCACCTGCCGCCCGTTGACTAAGATCTCCTGCACTTCAGCCTTCAAGCGCACCTTCCCGCCCAACTCACCAAACAACTTGCCCATCGCCTGCACAATTGCGCCTGTGCCACCAACCGCATAATGGATGCCCCACTCGCGTTCCAAATAATGAATCATGGCATAAATCGACGGTGCATCAAACGGATTACCGCCGATCAACAGCGGGTGAAATGAAAACACCCGCCGCAAAAAATCATTCTTCACGTACTGCGACACATAACGATACACACTCAAATAAGACTGCATCTTAATCAAATCCGGCGCAACCTTCAGCATATCCGTAAAGTGCAGGAAGGGCTTGTCCGCCAGTTCAATAAAGCCTTTTTGAAAGATGGCCTTCGTGGTTTTCATGAAGTCCTGATAACCCTGCTTATCGGCTGGCTCCCACTTTTCGATCTGACTCAGGATAAACGCTTCGTCGCCGTTGTAATTAAACGCCTGCCCTTTGTCATCAAATATACGGTAATACGGATCGCACGGAACCATCTGGAAATAATCTTCGCGCCGTTTACCGGCTGCCTTCCAGATGTCATCGAACATAAACGGTGCAGTGATGACCGTTGGCCCACCATCGAACTTAAATCCGTTGATGTTATAAACGTAAGCCCGCCCGCCCAGCTGGTCACGTTTCTCTACGATCTCGACCTCATGACCCCGTGCCGCCAACCGGATAGCTGCCCCAAGACCGCCGAAACCACTGCCGATCACTACAATCTTCGACATAAAAACGCATTCCTAAATGGTGACCCAAATATTGAATAGGATTTGTTCATTGAATGTATAGGAGCGTAAATGACCTGTATGAATTATGGCCTAACAGAATATTAGCACTGTTTAAGTGGGCATTGTTGTTCATCTATTGTAGGCTACCATTGAATTGCTTTTTCTGGCATAGGTATATTGCGGTATGAATTACAATTACAATTTGCTCATCTTAGTGGCTCGCCCCTGTTGATCTAAACTTTTATGCCACCTATTCCAACCCCGACTGGCTTACCCGGCCTACTCGCACTACGCCAGATGTGGCGCGAACGCAGTGTGATGGGTGCGCTCACCGTTTTTAATCGCGAACTCGGTTCCGTTTTCCGCTTAACCCTCCCCGGCTTCAATGCTGTGATGCTCGTCGGGCCAGAAGCCGCCCGCTTCGTTCTGGTCAGTGGACGGGGTGATTTGCGCTGGCGCATGGAAGGCGATCCGGTTACGGCGCTCCTCCGTCATGGTGTCTTGGTCGAAGATGGTGAAAGCCACGACCAACTGCGCCGCGCCATGAATCCTGCCCTGCACAAGCAGATGCTCCAAACCTATGTCGAAGCCATGTGGCGCTGCACCGATCAGGTCATGACGCGCTGGTCAGAAGGCAGCACTATCGATATGCTGGTCGAAATGCGACGCGCTGCCCTGCTTATTCTGATGCAAACGCTGTTCACAGTGGATTTCAGTGCGGATATGGATCGCCTGTGGCAAGCCATTCTTAAAACGCTCCGCTATATCTCACCCGGAATATGGATGTTATCCAGCCGCTTCCCACGCCCCGGTTATACCGATAGCCTGCGCCAGATGGATGCCTATCTATATGAGTTGATTCGTCTGCGCCGTGCCAGCCCGATCGACCCCACCGACTTGCTCAGTCTGCTCATCAATAATTCCGGCATGGATGATAACCTCATCCGTGACCAACTGCTGACGATGCTCATCGCCGGTCACGACACCAGCACCGCCCTCCTCAGTTGGACGCTATACCTGCTCGGTCAACATCCCCACATCATGCAGCAGGCACAGGCTGAAGTCCGCGCCGTTCTGGGCGACCAACCACCCACGTTAGAACGGCTGCACATGCTCCCGCTGCTTGACCAGATCATTGACGAATCGCTGCGTCTTTATCCGCCCATCCATCTGGGTTCACGGCTTGCGGCTCAAGATTTGCAGTTCAACGGCTATGACATTCCAGCAGGCACCCGCGTCCTATACTCGATTTATGTCACCCACCGGCTGCCCGAATACTGGGATACGCCCGAAGAATTCCGTCCGCAGCGTTTCGCGCCCGATGCCCCCAAACCCGCACCCTACACCTATTTACCCTTCGGCGGCGGCCCGCGCAACTGCATTGGCGCGGCTTACGCACAGGTCGAGGCCAAAGTCATTCTCGCCCGCATCCTTCAACAGCGCACCCTGACGCTCATTCCCCGCCGTGTCCATGCGCAAATGGGCGCAACCCTTGTGCCGCACCCCGGCGTATTTATGACCACACATTCAATCTAGTGCAGTTATTTGCACCCATCTACAAATCCTGTATCTGTCCCTGTCCATGCGGATTAAGCCTTGAGTCGAACCATAGATAATTAATTTTCTTAACTTAATTTACCTTTTATAAACTCTTTATAAATGGTATCTGTTATATGATGAGTGATATGAGTACCGACTATCCACATAATTTCCAAGTACAAAAAAAGGGGATTGTGGTTTATTTCTTGACTCAGTCATGTACGAATCACAATAGTTTCAGCGAAATCCCATGCAGCATATGATCACAACTAAATCCAATAGCCTAAATCACCTGTTCAGAACACCTTTCCGCACCGCCGTTTTCGCAACAGCAGTGAGCTTACTAATTGCCACGATAATCGACTTGGTCTTTCTGTCTCCCTCTGTTCTGGGGTTAACCCTATTAATCACGCTTGTCATTGCTGGCCCCATGTCATACCTCACCATTCGCATGGTTGTCAGCTTGAGAGTAACCATTGAAGACCAAAAAATTAAGCTTTTGCTGGAGAGTGAACGCGCAGACATATTGTCAAAATTCATGCGCGACGCAGCCCACGAATTCAAAACACCGCTTACCCTCATGTCCACAAACCTCTATCTATCAGAGAAAACCTCTGACCCCGAAAAGAAACAGCAGTATACGCAGCATACCTATGATCAAATCGAAACCCTCAATAGGCTGCTCGACACAATCCTGATCCTTACCCGCTTGGATAGAACGGATAAATCAACCTATCCACTTGATCGAATAAAATCATGCGAAATGCTCGCGGATATCCAAACTTTGAACAAGAGCGAGCGAATCAAGCTGCTGGTAGAAAACGCGGATGCGCTACCGATGGTAAAAGTTAATTTGCCTGATCTTCATCTGGCGCTAAAAGCAATTATAGGAAACGCCCTGCGTTTTTCCCCAAGTACCAAAGAAGTAACTGTACAAATCACAACCACAGGCCAGTGGCTTCTACTGCAAATCACCGATCAGGGTCCGGGAATGAATACCGAAACATTGCAGCATATCTTTGACCGTTTCTACCGGATAGACGCAAGCCACACCACACGCGGTCTCGGCTTAGGGCTCTCCGTCGCCATACGGGTAATTGAACTCCACAATGGGCACATCGAAGTCCAAAGTGAATTGGGAAAAGGTACAACCGTCAAAGCCTATCTCCCCTTCAGCCGTTACTTATAGCGACCAACCATCCTCAGCCCATATCCGTTTCATACGTGTTGAACATAACCATGCCAGCCACGGCATTTACATTTCCTCAATCTTTCTGCAATGGTTTCGGCAAGATAATATCCTTAAGGATTATCTCATCAGAAGGAATTATCGATTATGGAAAATTCAGGCAGCAAGAGTTCATCCATCGCGACCTACATCGGTGTCATCGTGGCCCTTCTCATAGCCGCCGGTGCGTATATTATCTCGCCAAGCGTCATCGTATCAATCACCCAGAAACTTGGTTCCAGCACCCTCTCACCCATCGCCATGCGTTTGATCTTTACGGTCATCTGCTTTGTCATCGGCTTGACCATCTCCATGCTGGTCGTCAGCATCGTCAAACCTAAAGATGCCCGCACCGCCAACGAAAACAAACTCGAAGCTGAACGCAACAAAATGCGCGAGGCGCAGCGCATCGAGCGTCAAAAGAACCGCCGTTAATCTCACAAAGATTCTTGTGCATCGTGGGCGCATCATTTTGCGCCCATTTTTCCGCACAAACCAATCTCTAACCATCTGCCAACCGTCTTAACCAAAGCGCTCCCTCAAAACCGTTGGTAACTTCACCGCTTAAGTGTTACCAAAATGTCACCCTTAACTCCCTACTTTGTTGTATCCTGTTCTTACTAGTACGCCTCTGTAGCTTGGGAGTCATGCTGTTAAATGTCTGATCTCTATTCCCTTTGCTTTATCTTGGCGCTCTTGGCGATTTGCATTACCGTTTCTCGGTGCTTAATCGAATTGCATATGCTTGTGCATTTTCCGCGCCTCGCTCCCTTATATCCGCTGCAACGGCGCAACATGTGCGACGCGGCAGACATAGGCGAGTCTTTCGCGGCACTCAGCGGTTTCTCCCTCACCCCCCGCGTCACAACTGCATCATTTCGGCGGTTGGCTCTCTCATGCTCGCCCGCCATTTCAGCGCCTTATATGCAATTTTTGCAACAACTGCAACATTAATAACGTTAATTTCTGGTATATCCACATGGCATTTTGGGTCGATCAGGGCAATACTTAAGCCATACAAACGGCGTGTTTGTTGAACCAACCATTAGGAGATCGCCCCATGCAACCGCCTGCCCGCCAACCGATGACATCCACGTTTCGCGAATTAATCACGCGCACCTTCAACATCTACCGTGAAAACTTCATGACCATCATCGGCTTGGTCGCCTTCATCACCATTCCGATTAGCCTGCTAACCATCATCATCGCGCCCCAACCGTTGACGATGCTTTCCGTCCAAACCGCCGATTCTGTAGACAGCAGCGCCTTACTCATCAACCTGCTTAACCTCATTCAAAGCATTCTCATCACCGCACCCTTGACCTATCTCGTCTCTGAAAGTCTTTTCAACCACAAATTGACCATCACTGAAGCCTTCAGTGGGGTAAGCCAGCGCTTCACCCAGATCGGTTGTGGCGTGTTATTGGTTGGTTTTATTCTCGCTATGTTAGGCGTATTCGTCATCTTCATCATGCTCTCATTCCCCCCTGCGCTTGCCTTCGGTGGCATCTTCATCCACATCATCGTAGCCGCCTCCGCCCTCATGTTCCCCGTCCTTACACTGGAAAATATCAACCCGACTGCTGCTGTCAGTCGCTCATGGTCACTCGGCAAACGCCGCTTCTGGGCAGTCATGGGCGTGGTGCTGGTCGTCGTGGTAATAGCCTTTATCATCACCAGTCTCATCGCCACCGGAGTCGGCCTTTTACTGACCACTGTAGCACCGGCTATGAACAGCAATCTTCAATTCTTGCTCATCAGCATTGTGAGCGACGTAATCGGCATATTCATCACACCCATCTCGCCCATCGCCTTCACGCTGCTGTACTACGACATTCGCACAAAAACCGAAAGTTTGGATACACAGCTTGCAGCACCGGCTACCCGTCCCTTTAATCTCGACACACCACCCGCGCGTTTTCAATTCGACAGCCACGATTGGCGCAATATCGCCATCCTCAGCCTCATCGGTCTGATCGTCGGTGTGCTGGCGAACAACCTCATCCTACAATTTATCGAGCAGTTCACACCCGGACTGAAGTAACCAAACGGCTGCTTGCGTCCACAAGTTTATCCCTCATATACTATAGATAGGTGTAATTTATGGCACAGGAAGGGATAAATGATGTTCGGAAAATTATTGACTCTCATCGGGGTGGTTATGCTCGGCATCGGCTTTTATGGCATCTTCCGCGCCAACCAAGCCATCCCGAATTTAAACTTGGGCAATACGATGGCACTCGCTACCGATGCCAAAGCGCGTGAAGCCCAACTCTGTAAAGAAGGCGAAAAATTAGAAGAACCAAAGGGCGCTTCTGTGTATACACCCGGTCAGGGATACGCTAGTAGCGTCACCTTGTACTGTGTGAATAGCGATGGTGAAAAACGTGAAGTCACCGGCGAATTTGCCAACAGTCTTTTGGGTTCAGTTGACGGCATCTTTTCAGGTGTCATGTCAAGCATGATGGGCAGTTTGATCTATTTTGGGCTGGTGGGTGTCGGCCTCGTGGTGACCATCATCGGCCTCTTGATCGGTCGCCGTCGGTCATCCCCCATTCCCGTCAGCTTCGGGGTACCCGGTGGTTCTGGAACGGTCTACACATCTTCAACGTTTAACGCTCAAAATCCGGGTGGCGGTTTTGATCTTAATCAGGTCATCCAGCAGGCGCGTGACATGAAAACCGCCGCTTCTGGCGATCTGACTACCCGCCTCAAACAACTTGAGGATGCACGCAATGCGGGCCTCATTTCGCAAACAGAATACGACCGGACGCGCCAGCAAATATTGGACACACTTAAATAATTCAACTGCTATTAAGGGCTTGCCGTTGGTAAGCCCTGTTATGTTCACGATGCAGGCGCGATACCAACGCCTTCACCGTAACATTCACCCGGCGCGTCGACAAAGCAGCTTCGATTAGCTATAGCCTGCATTTCAATCACCTGCCGGTCAGGGAACTGTTTAAGGATCGCCTCGCGTATACCCGCACCGCCGTTGTCCCACGCCACCACAATATCACTGTCAAGCAGTGGGTCGGTCTTCACCGTCAGGCTGCCATAAGAACGCCAGCGCACATCCGTACCACTAACCAGCACCAGCACAGGGTGCGTTCCATCACGGCGACTATCAACTGCCTCAACCAATTGAGGACTAATCCAATTGAAACGGTAGAGGACATCAATCCTCGGCTGGCTGTAGGCATATAGACTGTAAATCAGAACCGATCCCAATACGATATAAACCGGCAGCCGCCCCACCCGTTTCATCAACCACGCCAGCGGTACAGCGCTCAACAGGGCAAACGCCCCCAACGCCTCAAAGTAATAACGGGTGCTGTAGCGCTGCGAACCAATCCAGTAGGTGATGTGCAGACCCACCAAGCTCAGAATGACTGCCAGCAGCAGCCATGTCCACGTTACCTGCCGATCTGGTTTAGACAACAGCAAGAATATAAACGGTATGGCTATCCACACCACATAGCCGCCCATCCATGCCAGCGCAAAAGTGGGGTTCCGAAGTAAATCATTCGCATCACCGGATAAGTTGGTAGTTTGAATAAGGAGCAGCGCCCCAAATGCCAGCCACACCGCCCACCACCACCAGCGCCGTTTGAGGCCGATGACCAATCCAAAAGGCAGCAAAATCCAACTTAGGCCGAAGAACGGAATATCGACCGTGTTCCCCGAAGGCAGCGTCAGCCCAAATGACGGTGTAGGAGGCCAATAATCCCCTTGGTTAACTAGATGATCTTTCAACTCTGGCTTGATCTTATTATCCGCCGTCAACATGCTTCCGGTTTGCCACCCAAATAAATCCGAAGCTGTGAGCGATAAATCCCACCGTGTCTGGCGAATACCTTTCTCCAACGTGTGTCCGTGTGCGCCATATCCTTCGCCAAATCCAATCCGGTCATATGACCACACCAGCAAATACAAGTTTTTGCTGGCATTACCGGTCGCCGCATATTGATAGGCGGGAATCACCATCGCCAGCAGCAGCGTCAACACGCCGAGCGCTAACAACGGGGAAAGTGTGTTTGTTAAAACAGGATACTGTGCCAGCAAAGGTCGTGTGGATTGCTCTTTAGTGATGTCATCAGGATTAATCGGTGCGATTGCCGCCAACAAAATCTTTTGTTTTCGGTCAATCAAGAAGGCTTGCAACAACCGTATCCCACTCCACGCGATAAACGGAGCTGCTACTGCAACACCCGCCAGCGGGCGGTTAATCAGCGTCATACCCAGTGCCAAACCCGCCACACATCCCCAGCGTAACCTGTGCCGTCCCTTTTCAATCCTCCAGTAAGCATACATGAATAACATGGTCGTAAATAAGGCGGCTGTATGCCCCATCAACGTCCCATTCAAAAGCAGCGCCATCGGGGAAAAAGCCGTTAACGCTGCCCCCATAACGCCCACATCAGCATTGAATACTTCACTCCCCAACCGGAAAACCAGCGCCACTGTGAGCGCCCCAAGTAACGCGTTCACCAACCACGGCTGTCCGCCGATCACGCCCAGCGCCAGCGTTCCCGGCCATCCAAGTGGATACTTACCGAATCGCTTGCCTCCCAGATCAACCACAAATGGCTGCCAGAAAGGACGCGCAGGCTGCGGCGACGCGATCACTGTTTTCCCCTGTGCCATCAGCTTGGCCTCAAATAAATAGGCGACCTCATCTTCTAGATGTGGCACATGCTCAAATACACGCTCGCTAACAAGGGCACTCATGAAGAAACTGAATAGAACCAGTACGAATGCGATGATGTGGTGACCGTTAAAGTGATAGGTGTTGGATGTGTTCATGGGTGAAGTAGCAGCCGATCAACAGAGATTTACAGAAACAAGTTACTATTATGCGTCACGCTATAGTGTCGCATCAATTGTCTACTCATGACGGATTTCGCCGCGCCTCGTCGTCTACTTACCCATGCTTGTACAGGCGAAGCAAGTTATTGAGTGGCATGTCCAACTCCGTGATCAGGATATAACCGGCACAGTGCGTCCAATGCTGCTGCGGTCAACCCTGCAAGTAGGGTCAACTGTTTTTGATCTTCAAGAGTAAAATCCGCCTCATCGTATTTATCGGAAAGCTGCAATAACCCATAGTTGCGGTTGTCTAGGCCAATCAACGGAACAGCCAGCCAACCCCGCATCGGTGGATGAGTACCTGCTTCGCGCCCAAAATTTTTCCATGCAGGATGAGCTTCAAGTTCCGCTTGTGTCAGGCGCAGCCCTTCATTTTTCTCTACGGGAAGTGTGTGTGTCCCATATCCTGTAGCTGGTGCGCGATAGGTATGCCACGCAGCATACTTATCCGACAATGAAAAATATTTGCGTGCCCCGACCCAATCACTATTCATAATCAAGGCCGCTGCCGACTGGTGAGATCCCACCACGACTCGCGCCACTTCTGCGGCTAATTGCAATACATGGTCAGCTTGCGCGAAAAATGGATTTGTAACCGGATCACCTCCCGGCGACCAGTCATGTACATCAGGCGAAACCATCGGAATACTCCTGAATAATATCTTTCGATCAAAAGAGTGTAAAAGCATTTTTCAAGGATCACAACTAGAAATCTGATTAGGAATGGTGATTACCTTTGTCCGCAAGGATTGGCTTTTACCCTACTGGTTACGATTCACACTTGGCAGCATACAGCCTGCCATTTATAATTGCTCATTCTAACCGTATAGATAAGCTGGTCAAATCACGCCTTGCTAGAGGTGTATCCGACTTTGACGAAGGATGTTCCAGATGAAACTGTTGTTGCTCTCAGATGTATATAAGCAAGGTGTGGCTGGCGAAGTCGTAGACGTTGCCAATGGCTATGGTCGTAATTATCTCATTCCCAAGAAGCTGGCGGTCAAAGCCACCGCGGGCGAATTAAAAAAGGCCGAAGGTCTGCGTGCAACTGCCGCTGCCCGTAAAGCTGAACTGGAAGACCGGCTGAATGATCTGGCTCGCCAGATTGACGGCGTGGAATTGGTATTTGGTCGCCGTGCCGCCAACACAGGTAAGCTGTTCGGTTCAGTAACCACTTCTGATTTAGCCGAAGCGCTCCAGAAGAAGACCGGCATCGACATTAACCGTCGCCGCATTAGCCAGCAAGCGCTGCGTGAAATTGGCACGTTTCATGTGCCGGTGCGTTTGGGCTCCGAAATGTCGCCCGTCTTGAAGATTGTCGTCATTCGGGAAGCTGACATGGCTGATTATCTCGCAGGGCTAAAGGCCGCCCCGCCGGTTATCGAGTCTGAATACGCGCCCGAAGTAACTGAAGAAGAACCTGAAACAGTCGCCGAAGCGGTTGCCGAAGCGCCTGAGGAAACTGTAGAACCTGCGGGCGAATAAGCCGTCCGATTGATAGTCATTTGTTCGCCCCGGCGGTATACCCGTGTTCGGGGCGCTTTATTTTTTGACCCATACCCCCTCCCTGAAGGCACGATGAAACCCGTCCCCCCGGACACACAATGAGGAGGCGAACCACCGAATGGATGCACAGGCCTTAGGCCGCTACCTGCGCGAAAGTCGCGAGACAAAAGAACTCACGCTAGAAGAAGCCGAGCAGGTGCTTAAAATTCGTCGGCGCATCCTCGAATCATTCGAGTTGGGTCAATTTACTTTCACTGACGCAACCAATGTACAAACACGTGGTTTTGTCCGCAATTACGCCCGTTTTCTGGGTTTGGATGATGATCGGGTTGTCACCTATTACGAGTCGGCGTTGGAAGAAGCGACCAATCCTCGCCGTAAACGCAGTACCCGTGCCACGCAAACCGCGCCGCAGGTTCCAAAAGCACCGCGTAAAATTACAGATACCAACCCATCAATGCCAGCAGTTCCCACTATGCTGGATCGACCTGCACGGCGCAGCAATATATTGAACTCGCTGGTGATGTTCTTACTGGCGGGGGCTTCAGTTGCGGTCATTATCTTTGTGGTCGCGCAGTTGTTGGGTCAAGCCCGACCGGCACAAGATCCGATAGATGACAACATTCTCGGTCAACTACCACCCTCCCCAACATTTACACTTGTCCCTAGTTTAACGATTGCCCCTCAACCCACACAGGTAATTGTCCTCCAACCCAATTACAACGGCAGCGGAGTCGTGGTCACGATTAAATTAATTCAGCGCACATGGCTGCGGGTGCTGGTCGATGAGCAGCAGCGGTTTAGCGGGCTGGTACGTCCCGGTGATCAACTGCCGGATTTCATTGCCCAAACCAATGTTACGGTAACAGCCGCCAACGCCGAAGCGCTAGAGATCATTTATAACGGCAAAGAACAGCCTATCTTTGGTGGGCGCGGTCAGCAGGTTGATATTGTTTTCGGACTTGCGAATGTTGAGGTGAGTTCCGGTCCCGGCTTTGAGCCGACCTCGGAATTTACCGTCACCGCACCCCCCACATCATCAATTGATATTGGCGCGACGGTTGCTGCCCTCACCCCAACCATCACACCCGGCCCTAGCCCAACCCCGACTCTGACACCTACCATCACGCCCACCTTTACCGAATCGCCAACACCATTACCCACACCGACCATCACACTCACGCCGTCGTTGACTTTTACGCCGAGCAACACGCCGACACTAACCCTCACCCCAACCATTACCCAAACGCCATCACCGACAGCGATCCTACCACCACGAGTCACGCAAGAAGGCTTGCCCGCCACCAAACCTGTGAGCTAATTTTTTGGAAGTTTAGGAGGAACCATGCCTCAAAATCTGCAATTCACGCTTGATTACCTGCAAGATTTACGCTTCAACAATAACAAAACATGGTTTGAAGAAAATCGCAAAAACTACCAGCAGGCGCAATCTTTTTTTGAAGCACTCGTCGCGGACGTTATTCAACAATTTACTCCGGTCGAAGATTTAGGCACGACCAGTGTTAAGCAGTGTTTGTTTCGCATCAACCGCGATGTCCGCTTTACCAAAGACAAATCACCCTATAAAAGCCATATGGCTGCGCATATCGGCAAAGGTGGGCGGAAAGGCGGCGGGCGCAGCTATTATGTCCACGTTGAACCGGGTGGATCATTCATCGCAGGCGGTGCATATAACCCCACACCCGAACAACTCAAACGCATACGGCAAGCGATTGCCAGCGACAACGGTAAAAAGCTGAGTGGCATCATCAACAACAAGGATTTCATCAGTTATTTCGGGGTCATACAGGGTGAAGCGCTCAAAACAGCACCAAAAGGTTATGCCAGCGATCATCCTGCAATTGATCTATTAAAACAAAAACAGTTTATTGCCGTGCATAAATTGACTGATGCCGATGTGCTGCAAGATGATTTCGCTGCTCACGCTATAACCGTGTGTAAAGCATTGAAACCATTCGAAGGCTATTTCCACACAATTCTGGGTGAAAATCTGTAGAAAATTGTGGTTGACGCATAACCGATAACAGGTCACACTCATAACTCTATACCGAAAGTAGAGGACACTTATAATGGATTTCACAATTTCGCTTCCCGATTGGGCGATTGAAGAGAACAAGCGCCTTCCGAGTCATATTCCTTCACTCGAAGAACGGATGCGTCAGGTCATCCGCTTTTCACGCTTGAACTTCGAGAACAATACGGGCGGCCCTTTCGCAGCAGGTGTGTTCGAGCGTGATACTGGCAAGGTGGTAGTCATCGGCGTGAATCGTGTTATCCCGTCCAACTGCTCGTCTGCCCATGCTGAAGTCACTACCCTCTCAGTCGCGCAGCAGTTATTAAATACTTATGATCTCGGTATGCCGGGGCTGCCCGTTTACCAACTGGTCGTCAACTGGCGACCCTGTGTGATGTGCTATGGCGCAACCATCTGGTCGGGCATCAAGTCACTTGCGATTGCCGGCAGCGGACCCGAACTCGAAAAAATTACCGGTTTTGATGAAGGGCCGATCCATCCCGAATGGGACAAGGAAATGGAAAAACGGGGCATTGAGGTGATTAATAACATCCTGACCGAAGAAGCGCTGGTGGTATACCGCGCCTTCGCGGCTAGCGGCGCGCTGGTCTACAACGCGGGCGGTGGCGGACGCAGCAAAATCGTGGATGAAGCTGGATAATTCCATTAATCGCTTAGCGTAACCCTATTTTCGCTGATGCACGTCAGCTATAATCACCTGTCACCATTCAGTTCAATTTTGAGAAATGCCAATGTCCCTCCGCAAAAACAACTACTACCTCCTCAGTCTCGGTTGCTCCAAAAACACGGTCGATAGCGAAAGCATCGGTCAGGTTCTGGCACAAAATGGGATGCGAGGGGTTGAAAATCCTAATCGGGCTGAAGTGCTTATCGTCAACACCTGCGGCTTCATTGATGCTGCCAAGCAGGAGAGTATCAACGCCCTGCGCGAGTTAGTAGAGGGCAAACGCGATGGTCAGATGGTTATCGCGGCAGGCTGCTTATCACAGCGTTACGGTTCTAATCTCGTTCAGGAAGTGCCGGGGTTGGATGGCGTGATCGGCACACGGCGTTGGATGGACATCTTTGATCTGGTTGGAAGACTGCGTGACCGCAAACATCCTGAACCGCTTTATCACCTGCCTACCGATGCCAAAGTCGTCGGGCTGGATGAGCGTGGCGTACTGCGGACGAGCGTACAGGGTTCAAGCGCCTACATCAAAATTGCCGATGGCTGCCGCCGTCCCTGCGCCTTCTGTGCTATCCCCAAAATTAAGGGGACCGCTGTCAGCCGCCCGATGGAATCGATTGTGCGCGAAGCTGTCCATTTGCAGGAACAGGGCATCAAAGAAATCTTGCTCATCGCCCAAGATTCGACTGATTACGGTTACGACCTCGGATTAAAAGACGGCCTCGCCCATTTACTGGACGCGATCGTTGATGCTGCGCCCGGTATTCCTTGGATACGGGTCATGTATGCATATCCGGGTTATGTCACACCCGGCCTGATGGAAACGATGGCGAAGCACAAACAGGTACTGCCTTATCTGGATATTCCGCTCCAGCATGGTCATCGGGACACGTTACTGCGGATGAAGCGCCCTGCCAAAATTGAATGGGTCTATGACACCATTGGCAAGTTGCGCACTGCCATGCCGGATTTGTGTGTACGTACAACCTTTATCGTCGGCTACCCCGGCGAGACCGACACCGAGTTTGAGGGTCTGATGCAGTTCGTCCGTGACCTGCAATTCGACCGTGTTGGCGCGTTCAAATATTCCTACGAAATCGGCACACCCAGCGCCAAACTCCCCAATCAAGTGCCGGATGATGTTAAGCAAGAACGCTACGAAAAACTGATGGAATTGCAGCAGGGTATCAGTCTCGCGAAGAATCAAGCAATCGTCGGCAAGACCATTGATGTACTGGTTGAAGGACATGGCGTAAGTGAAGATGAAGACGGCAACGATACTGGCGAAACCCTAACATTTGGTCGCAGCTACCGTGACGCACCTGAAATTGATGGCTATGTGGTTGTCGAGGGTGAGTTGCCGGTCGGTGAAATCGTCCCGGTGCGCGTGACAGGTGCCACTACATACGACCTGATCGCCACTGCCGATATTCATCAGCCAATTGTCATCCAACCCGGTAAGGTGTATGGTGAAGGCATGATTGACCTCGGTAACATCAACTAACCCATTTGTCGGCTTTAAGTGCATATCCAAAGCCGACCATACATCTTAAGCATTCAAAAATGGTTAAATTATTATACTGAGTCAACCTAAATTTGTAATTCACCGACGCTGGTAACCAATAAATTTTGCTATCCATTAATATGGGAATGCAGTTTGCATGCAATATACGCTCCAATGGCATATACGAAAACGTGTCATACTTTTGCATGAAATAGGGAATGTCTCGATAGAGGATCTTAGACGGTTCAATCAAGATCTCTTAACCTATCTGGATGAGGGAGATGCGCCAACTCACCTGCTTTCAATTGGTGAAAATATTCGGCAGGTGCCAACCGGCCTGATGGAAATTAGACAAACGGCGACTTTCCTGCAACATCCAAACATGGGTTGGACGATGATTATCCAAGAAAAATCCAACCCACTAACCGGCTTCATAATATCCGTCGCGACTCAAGCAACCGGCATGAAATTGCGCCACGTCAAAAATATCACAGAAGGTCTCGAAACACTCATGCGTATTGACCAAACTTTAACAAATGATGTATCCCCTGCGTAATAATTGGTGTTAGAAAGCTCCCCAAACCTCTCATTAAGTTCAATTAAATACGTCCCATAAACGGCTTATCCTCTAGATTTTTACAATCTTTACGAATCTCAACTCAATATTTGTGCTTAACCTCCTACAATGATACGTATATAACAGAATTGTAATCAATCTGTAGATAGTTAAAGACCAATCAGTCAACCTTCAGTCCAATTAACTGAGTGGCTGTCCTATAAAATCATCTAGATGCCAACAAATGACAAAGAGCATACAGATGATTTGATAGAAATAGGGACAAGAGGAGAGCAGTTATGGGTTACGAAATCTCATGGTACATCCCGGGGCGGGTTGTGAAAGCAGTTTTTTCCGGGGACATCAACCTTCAGGAAGCAGAAGCTGCCAGTGAATTAACTGCCCAGTTTATTCAAGATGGAGAACCTCCGTTCGTCCATTTAGTGGCAGATACCACAAAGCTAGAACGCTTTCCGACCAACCTTAACCTGTTAAACCGCAGCGCATCCAAACACTTATGGCAACCGAAGTTGGGATGGACTATCGTCATTAGCACTAACTCAACTACGCGTTTTATCAGCGGCATCATCACACAAGTAGCTCGTGTTCGTTTCCGTATGTTTCCAACGTACACGGATGGTCTTAATTTTCTAGCGGATCAGGATGTCTCGTTAAGAGAAGTAATCGCCAAATTACCTGTATCCAGCCCACAATAACGAAATTTGCGAGGATTAATGCCCCGGTATTCACGAGGCTATACCATCAGCGAATCGCTCAATTTGCATATTAGTCGTCGTATTATCACCGCAATCGACTGATGGAGAAAACTGTAACGTAATGAAAAAGGGAAATCCAATGAGTCTCCAAACCGAAATTACCAAAGCCACCATTGAAAATGTGCGCAGTAGTTTAATGCGCCATATGCCACAAAGCCCACAACGCAGCTACTATCTTTGGGGGATTTCCACCGATAACCCTTATCGTAATGATTTTCTCCAAATGATTGGAATCAACCAGCTTATCAACCTCTCGTCCCATTTGATTGGGGATTTGATTGAAGCTGAAGATCAGCAAACTGTTGCCCAATACTGTGGTCGTATCAATGCCTATTTTATGTATGAAATCATATCGGATAACCTTGCCAATGGCCTTTCTGCGCTGTGCGTGATTGATGAAAACGCGTCCAGCCGCCGTGACATTTTACATGCGTTTAATCATGTCATGGTTTCACGTCTGAAAGGCGAACACAGCAATACAGAGGAACTGTTACGCCCGGTTGAAACCCTTACACAGGGCATATCCTCTTTCGCCCAGAGTATTACACCCCGTAAGCACCAAGCGTGTATCAATGCATACTTGTCTCAACGACCCGATATTACCCAGCAGGAAATCGAATACGGCATCTGGCCCATTCTGGTAGCCAACATTGAGTCATGCTATGAATTAGCCGAATATATGACCAACTTCCAAGTTGGCGATTTATTGGCGCAGGGGTTTATTGACCGCTATGAGAGCGTTACCCAAACAATACAGGTTGATCATGGTCTGCCGCTTACTGAATTAGTACGTTCTGGAACACATACCGTATCCGTAGTGCCCGTTCTAGCGTACTTCGCTGGCGTACTGACAGAAATCATTCGTGTTGAGCCGAAGCTCCATTCAATTATTCAGGATGGCACGTTGGCTGATGCATTGGCGACCTCTGCCGTTATTGTGCGCTTGGTCAATGATGTCGGCATGCTGCTGACGCTGTCACCAAATGAGCGCAAAAGTGTATCGGAAGGTCTGCAAAATCATTATCATGAACATATAGAAGATATTGTAGCCATCGACCACCTGTTGATGAGCACACCAGACGAATACACCATGCTTACACGCTTGCAAAAAGATTTACTGCACGGCGAATTCAATATCTGTCTGCATAATCTTGCTTACACCAATTCAGTCGGCGAGGCACTCACGCTGCTTGAAAACAACATTGCCAGCCTGTCTGAATTGTATTATCGCTCACAAACCCATTTACATGACCTTCTGGCTTCAATGGACCGGCGCATGACCAATCGCACACTCAGTAATCTGATTGCCGGATTTGTGCGCTTCCATGAAATGATTTATGCAGAGCCTTACAATTCCAACATCGGAGAGTACGTTGCCTAACCGAGGCTCTCGAATAAGTTACGCCCGAATGTTTATGGATATGCGAGGGAAACAAAATGCCATTTGAAGTGTCATGGTACATCGAAAGGCGTGTAGTCAGCACGGTCTTGACTGGCAATTTGAGTCTGCAAGATGCAGAAGCGGCCAGTTTGCTGACTTCGGAATATATCATAAAGGGGAAACCACCACTGGTACACCTCATCGCTGATACAACGCATCTGGAAAAATTCCCTACCAACCTCTCATTAATCAACGGCGAGGCTTCACACCATCTACGGAATCCGCTGCTGGGATGGACAATCGTCATAAGTTCCAGCACCGCAACACGATTTGTGAGTTCCATTATGACTCAAGTTGCGCGGGTGCGTTTTCGTATGTTCGCCACATGGGAGCAAAGCATCAACTTCCTTGAAGAACAAGACACTAGCTTGCAGGGTTTAATACCTCAAAAAACGGACTCTGCGTGACAGAGTATTATCAGGATAGTTTTGGTATGACTTTTCAACAACTCCTTACAAACGTAACCTTAGAGCAAATCGAACGTAGTTTAGCGCAATATATGCCGGAGGGATCCCAGAAAGATTTCTACTTGTGGGGAGTCTCATCCGAAAACCCGACACGGCAGGATTTTTTGCAGTTAGTAGGCATGAACCAGATTGTCAACCTTTCGACCTTCATTCTGCAACCGTTAGTTCAGCCGGATCAGTGGCAGAAACTCGCACACTATTGTGGTCTGATTCATGCCTATTTCATGTATGAACTTGTATCTGATGATTTGGCAGTGGGGTTATCGCAGATGCTGACCCGCGATCCTTCGATTCAAACCCGGAAGGATATTTTGCACAGTTTTAATGGTGCAATGGTCAAACGATTGAGCGGCGTGCCGAACCCAAGTACCGAACTACTAGAATACATTCAACCCTATACGGAACACATTTCGGGATATAACCAAACTTCTATCCACGAGAAATATATCACTCAATTGGAACGTTTTTCGGAAACTAAGTCAGAAAATTCATCCCGTAAATTTGAATTTGATTTGTGGCCTATTCTTGTCGCCAACGTAGAGGCATGCAACGCACTTGTGGAGGCGACCGACAGCTTACAAGTCGGGCCAATCGTCCGCCAAGGGTTTATCAACCGCTACGCATCAGTATCCCAGTCGCTTGAAGCACACATCAATATGACACTGGAAGAGCTGACTAATATCGGCACTCACACCGTTTCCGTTATTCCTGTGTTAGCCTATTTTGTGGGCGTACTCGCCGAAGAAATATGCCCTCAAACCGAACTGAAGGGCATCATTGAAGACGGGTTATTGGAAGATGCATTGACAACCGCCGCCACCATCATTCGCATCCTGAATGACATTGGCGTAGTGGCTACATATTCGACAGGTAAGCGGACATCCCTCATTCACACACTGTGGAAAGCTTACGAAAGCAAACCGATGAACGTGCAAACGATCACGCAGTTACTCTGCCAAGTCGGCAATAAAACTGAGGCGCTCACGCGATTCCAAAAAGATATTCTGTATGGTGAGTTCAATATTTGTCTTCACAATCTGGGCTATACGGAATCAATTGAATATGGGATTTCTATTTTTGGGGAGAATCTAGCATTCTTCGCACAGCTTTATCGACACTCACAAAATCATCTACGGGAAGTGCTGAGTACAATTGACCAGCGCCTACAAAACAAGATGGTTAGCGGGTTAGTAATGGGCTTCGTCAACTTCCACGAACAGATTTATACACATCGCTTCGACACAGCGGCTGGCGAGTACGTAGCCTAAGCCCAACAGCTAACAAGCATACTGTTAAGCCGTTTTGATGGCTGCGGGCTTTGCGTAAGTCATTATAAAGTGGGTTAGCACACCAAAAACCAGTCCCCAAAAAGGCGCGCCGACATTGAACAATGTGAAATTGGCAGCGGTACACATAAACGCTACCAACGCGCCTTCACGACCAATTGGTTCCACCATCGCGTTTGAAAGTGCAGACATAATAGCACCCGTCAACGCCAACCCCGAAATAGCGTGAATCAACGCAAGAGGCAGCCCCGCAAATAAGGTTGCTACAGTCGCCCCAAACACACCTGTGATGATATACCAGAAGCCTGTCGCCACACCCGCCGAATAGCGTTTGTCATGATCGGGGTGTGACTCGGGGCCGGTAACCATTGCAGCGGTAATAGCGGAAAGTGTTATGCCATGCCCGCCGAAAGGTGCGCCAATTAGTGACCCAAGACCGGTTACAACCAGCGCTTTATTGATGGGAATTTCATAGCCGTCGCCGCGCAAAACCGCCTGCCCCGGTGCATTTTGGGATGTGAGCGCCAATGTGAACAAGGGCAAAGCCAAACTCAAGAGCGCCTCGACACTGAAGGTGGGTGCAGTCCATAGCGGATCGGACAGGCCAAGCTGCACACCTTCCAGATGCACTTCTTGACCCAGGGCAGCAATCACCAAGCCGACTGCCAGCGCACCAATCGTCGGTGCACGATACCCCAAACGGCGTAAGAGGAAGAAAACCACCAACATGATAAATACCATCACCGGACTTTCGGGAAAGGAGGTAAATATGCTAAATCCAAAGCGGATGAGCACGCCCGCTAACATCCCCATCACAACGGGTTGTGGAACAAGACGCATCATCCGCCCAAACAAGCCGGAAAAGCCCAGCAAAATGATGGCGATGGCAGCAATAATATAGGCTCCAACGATCTCGCTGAATGGGTAGCTGCCCAAGGTATTAAACAGTAAAGCGATGCCGGGGGTTGACCAAGCGGCAATAGCGGGCTGACGAAACCAGAGGCTCATGACGATGCTGCACACGCCGCTGCCGAGGGTGATGGCGATTACCCACGAAGAAAGGTGCGCGTTATCCATGTTGGCGTTGGTCGCGGCCTGAAAGACCAGTACCAACGATGAGGCATAACCGACAACCACAACCAGCAGACCCGATAAAACAGCCGATGGCGTAATGGCGCGGGGTAGATCACGAATATTTTGCCGTACAGATGTCACAATAGACCTGCTTTACAGATTTATGATGTATTCGTAACAGTATAGTGATATATGAATGCCAACTGTAAGGCCGTTTAATGCCGCGTAAAAACCACTAGCCGTATTTATTCGTCATCTTCAGACTGATGATAGCTGGCGATTTTTTTCTCTACGGGTTGGTCACGACGTAATGCGAACTGATCAAGATCACGCACGACATAGGTATTCGGGAATATGCGGCGGGCTTCATCGACAATATCCCGCTCACGGTAACGACGGGATACGTGTGTAAGCAGCAGGGTTTTTACACCGTTTTCGAGCGCCAGAGTAGCAGCCTCGCTCGCCGTAATATGACCGAATGAACGGGCTTCCTGAACATTCTCGTGGAGAAAAGTCGATTCGATAACCAGCGCATCGGCATCGCTCACATATTCAATAACGTTATCGGTGCGCGAGGTATCACCAATATGTACTAACTTCGAGCCGCGAATGGTATCACCGAGCACCATATCGGGCTGGATGGTGGTTCCGTCAGCGAGGGTGACGGCTTCGCCCTTCACCAGACGTGCGCGTTCAGGGCCAATAGGTACACCGAGTGCTTCCGCCTTGTCGTTCAAAAATGGGCGGCGTGACTTCTCTTGAAAGATAAAGCCAAAGTTACCCTGCCCACGATGAGTCACGGGGAAGGCCGAAACCGTATAGTCTTTAGTTTCCATCAACAGGCCGGGTTTGAGGTCAATGAGGTGAATTTTGATGGGCAGACGTTCGTAATCCAAGACCACGCCATACAATAACTTCTCGACACGGTCGAGCGTCGGTTTACCACCCCAGATTTCTAATTCAGACATTTCCTCCCAACTGGCAAAGGTTGAGACTAAACCACCCAACCCTAGTATGTGGTCAAGGTGGGAGTGAGTCAGCAGAATACGGTTGAGGCGTTTGAAGCCCACGCCACTCCTTAGGATTTGGCGCTGGGTTCCTTCACCACAGTCGATAAGGAAACGGTGTTCACCCGCCAGTACGATTTGGGCAGGCAAGCCACGATAGATTGAAGGCGCAGAGGCCGAAGTACCGAGAAATACAATTTCAAACATAGGTTGGTCTATAGTCGTTAGTAGATAGTCAAGTAGGTTAGTTTACAGGCAGAGGGTTAAAGAGGATAGTTTGAAGTTAGAAGTTGAAAAGATCAATGTCATTTGTGGCGATTTTTGCATTTTTCCCGCTGAAATGACAGGCGGGAAGTCCGGTTGCGACCGCTGAATCGACAGAAATTAGAGGCAGATGGGTTGGCTAATTCCGCTGAGCGCCGCGAGCTGCTCCCGTCTGTCTGCCGCTGTGACACAAGTCCGCCATTGCAGCGGGAACAAGGGAGCTATTCGCGGACAATGCACTCACAATGGCTAAGACCGTCAACAATAAGCAGCGAGTGACTATAAAACCTGAAATCAACCAGTCACTTATAGTAGCACAAAATTTCTATCCAGTCAAGACGGTGGCACTATTACTTCACTGTGATTTGGCCAATAAAGAGTCGATTACCTCGCGGAATATCATTAACGAGGACAGGCATACGGGCATCGTCACTGCTGGTATAAGCACCAATGGAAATACCGTACATACCGGAAGGCATGTTACGGGGCAGCGGCACAAAGATAACCTGTATGAAAATGTCGCGACTTTGAAGCTGGCTTAAATCCTGCACACTGATGGTATCGTTCTGAGCAGCAGGCGCAGTACCGGAGTCGGTAAGAATATGCGTAAACAGACGCAAATCGGGCGGGATAACGCCATCCACACGCCAGTAGGTGACGGAGGTGTAAATGCCGCCGGGGGAATAGACTTGATCGCCATCTTTCTCGTACCCCAGAAACGATATATTACCGCCAAAGCGCACAGGAGGGACCGCCAAACCCGCACCACCAGCGGCATCGGGCGCATAACCAGCAGGCGCAGAGGTGGTGAAAAGCCCTATGGCATCCGCCAACGGTGCAGCAACATCCAATTTAACGACGGAATTAGACGGCATACCCGCCACCGGTGTTCCAAAATCAAGCCACCGGCGCAGATAGGGCTGCATCATTGTTAGGGTTTGGGGATCAGGCAATACGACCTGTTGCATATCACCACCGTTGACGAAAATCATCCCGCTACCGCAATCTACGTAACGAAGCGGAACATCCTTACGGTTTTGCATAAGCAGTACCAAATCGGTGCTGCTGTAGGCATCGAGATTTTCGATTACGCCTTGCGAATCACACAACACGGTGGGGATATGATCGGCAGTCTTATCAAGATACTGAGCCAAGTTTCCAGCGCGGGCATGATAAGCGCGAGTGACCCCGGAAGTAGAGGGCCATACCGTGTAGAGATCGCCAACCGTCCAACCGATATTGAAGGCAAAAAGAATCACCGCACCCAAAACAACGGCTAATCGCGCCGCAGGGACGACATTTCGGTATACGATTCTGATGCCTAATCCAAAGTAGATGGCAATTAAGGGTAAGAGCGGCGTAATAGCGAGGAAATCGGGCGTGGTACTACTCAAAACAGCCGCGGGCAGCAGCGCAACAGTCGCGATAAGGAGGAGTGCGTAACGTGCCTGTCGCCAGTGACGGGCAGACATCAACACGCCTACCAAAACCAATAACCCACTCACCAAGTCAATTAAGGGGCGACCGGGTAAATTACGCGCAGGGTCAGCATCACCGACAAAAAAGATCGCACCAACGGTATCCGTGAGTGCTTTTAAGGGTGGGTTTTGGGCGATGGTGTAGTGGTCAAATACACGCGCCGCGCCGCTTAGACCGGGTAAACGGATGGTCGAAATGAGATAGGGCATGGCGATGATAATCATCACCAGCAGGCTAAACAGCAGATAGCTGATATTCTGAGCAGGCAGCCGCTGTCTGGAAAAAAGCCGAAAGGCGATGGCAATCATGCTGAATAAGACGATTAGCAGATGCACCGGATGAATATAGAATCCCAAGCCGAGCAGAACACCCAGTAAAACAAAGACGGTTGTATCGGGAACCGTGACGTGAACACCCCGATAAACGGCGAGTGTTCGCGCCAGAGTCAGCAGCAGCAAGGCAATGAGCAGCGGCAAAAAAGATTCTCGCAAGACCTGATGACCGAGCACAATCATCCACATATTGGTGGTCAGCAGCGCGAGAGCAGCCACACCAACCACAGGGCCGAACAAGCGTTGGGTCAAGGCATAAATGACCGCCAGCGCCAATAAGCCTGCCCAGAGTGACAATAATTTGTAGCCGAAGAGACCATTGCCGAACACCGACGTAAAGACGGCCTGAATCATGTTAAACAGACCCTCACGCCCTTCGCCATTACTGAGGTCGTAAAAAACCTCGATACCGCCCTGCCGAACGCGTTCCGTTATCTGAACATCGGTAAGCTCGGCATTATTGAAGCCTACAGGTAAAGCACCCAGCGCATGTGTTCGTAATACCGCACCTAAAAGCAGGAGCAGCACTGCCAGCAAATAACCTACTCGACTGGACAAAAAAATCTCCTAATCGTTGTTAGAAACAATCATCAACCAATTTTGCTGCGAGGCCTATATTTCCACACAACATCTCAAGTCTATTCAAACACTTATCAGACAGATTATAACGCGGTCATCCACGCCGTGAAGCCCAGTACTGCCAAACCCAGCAGCACATTCAGCCATGTCAGTCTTACTTCTCGCCGCCGCAGTTTAGTCCATTCGGCAGCATCCCCTTTGCCGCGTTCGAGCAGCAGGCTGGCACGTTCGAGCGCTGGCGTGACATTGTATTGCAGCACCAACCCACACATAACCATCCCAAAGATAGCGATATGCTTGAAAAACAACAACCGACTCCAGTCATTATTGAGTTCAAGCAAGCCGCCATAATATTTACTGGCGGTCATCTGGACGAAGCCGGTAAAAACCAGCACGACTAGACTAATATTAGTCAGCGGCACAAAGCGTTTTCGCAGGCGCGTCAGAAAATCATAAAGCGCGGGGTTATCCGCCAGCGCCCGTTTAGTTTCCGGCCAGACAAAGACGGTGAGCGTCACCAAGCCACCGATCCAAACGACCGTCGCAACTAGATGCGCAAAATAGCTAAGAGCAAGGAACAACGGTTGCAAGTCCCATCGCCTCCGGACTACCGGGATCACGGGCTGGAATGACGCGTGCGCCGCAGTACTTTGCCATATTTGCCAGTGATAAGTAAGCCTGCCCCATCCATCCTTTACCGTTGGTCACACTCCACCAAAATTCCTCACGGTCGGGTGTCCAAGACGGATCGGGGATATAAATAGCGGACATTAAACCCATCCACGGTCGCCAATGATCGGCAGCATATTGATATGCACGAACGAAATAATCAGCCTGCTGTTCTTCGGTCACGCGGAACCAAGCGTAATCCGGATGAATGGGATCTTGCGTCCACCCCATTTCGAGAATTGCCATCTGGCGAGCCGCATCACCATTCTTGACCATAATGCGCCGCATATCTTCTACACGGCGGAATGTGCCGAAGCGATGCGCCCCCTGCGCTACGGCTTCATCCGGACTGATCTCTGGAGGGAAGTTATACCCCGGCGCGTTCACGCCTGCCACATCTGCGTAGTGCTGAAATCCCGCATCATACATTTGTTGGAAAAATGTATCATCGGGGGTAACGGATTCAGTCCATGTGCCGGTGGGGGACAAACCAGCGGAAATCACAATCGCCTGTGGATCGGCAGCATGGATAGCCTGACTGCACACTTTAAGCAAACCGACATATCCGGCAGCATCCGGTGGGCGATTACCCCATTCACGGGTGAGGTTCGGCTCGTTCCATATCTGATAGGCGGCGATCCGGCCCGCATAGCGAGTGGCAAGCAACCCGCAAAAGTTTGCCCACTTGTTAAGGTCATCCGGCGGGGCATCGACAAAATCCACACCTTTTTTGCCAATGATGTTCGCAATCGCCCAATCGGGGACATCACCCAACCGTGCGACGACCTTCAGCCCTTTGCCTTCCAATTCGGTCAGCAGTTCATCCGCCCGTTCAAAATGATATTCACCTTGTAACGGTTCGATGTCTTTCCAAGCGAAGATCTGTTTGACGTGGCTAAAAACCATCAAGCGTACCCAATCCATATGCAAGCGGGCTTTGCTCTTATCCCACCACAGGAAGGTTTGGATACCATAGGTGAGTGAGGTAAAGCGTGGATTGGTGATTGCATCCGCACGGAAAGGGTCACGAACAGCGGTCACAGTACGATCATAAACGATTGCCAGAAGAATGAGGCTGACGCTGGCGATAATGATGGTCAGCGCAACAAAGAACGATCCGCGCTGACGTTTGAGAGAAGCGGTCATGAATTTGCCTGAATTAGAGAGGCGCACCTGTTCGTGCGCCCCACATAAGCGTTAAATTTCAGCATACGGGCAAACACAGCCAGCGGCTGTTCGCCTACCCTACGACACTAGGGCGTTTCAGCCTTCTGATCCATACTCCATTTGATAATGGCATCATAAGCAGGTCGGAACTTCCAGTCCTTGCCGATGATCGAGTACGGTACGTTATCGTTATCGGTTGCCCAACCAGCCTGTGGAGCGTAGTTGAAGTTCCAGATGAAGGCCAACTGTACGAAACCCCATTCTTTCATGAGGTCGAGCGCCTGTACGATGTTATCTGACTGTTCTTGCAGGGTATTGTCGTTGGCGAACTCGAAACCTGCCGGATAGCCACCCAAATCTTCAGTCGATGCCCAGCCAAACTCGGTAATACACAACTTTTGCTGACCACCGGCTAAAGCGACTTTCTTGGCATAGGTTTGGAGGGTGCTGTAGAAGCTCCAGCTATGATGCGGGTTATCGAACGGGCCGCGGAAACTGGCGGTCGGGTCAGGCGGTACGTTATCCCAAGGGACATTGGGGCCGATGTTATAACCATTGTGATGCACACCGACGCAATCCGTATAATTCAGCATTCCAGCGGTGATGAGTTGGTCAAGGTAGATGTAGTCATCCCACGCGCCCACACCATCGTTGAAGCCGGTGGGGGAAAGCGCACCACTGATGATGACAATACCGGGGTCAATCGCTTTGACGGCGGTGAAGGTATCTTTGAGGAGCGACACATAATTTTCGGCTTTGAGGCCGCGTGTGGATGACCATTCACGGTCAATGTTTTCTTCGTTCCAAACCTCAATGGCCTGCACTTGAGCGGGGTAACGCTTGAGGATTTCGCTGACAAAGTTGACGTAATCGGCGTTGTTTGCCGGAGGGCCGTGCTTATCCAAATTCGCGCCGGACTCGCGTGCCCAATTCGGAGCCGTGACGATAGACATCATAATGTTCAATCCAAATTTGTTTTTGGATGCCATCACCATATCCAGAATTGACCAGTCAAAGTTGCCTTTTTCCGGTTCGATCTGTTCCCATCGTACCTGATGCTTGAACCATTTGAGATCGAGTTTCTGCGAAACTTCGCGCATCCAGTTGTCTTCATTTTCAGGATTCATATCCAGACTATGCTGTACTTGAATACCGGGTTGAAAACTCTTGTTGCTGACTGGAAGCGGTGTATTAGTCGGGCCTTGCGTCGGTGCTTCGGTAGCCGCTTGCGCCACAATGGCCTGTTCTGGCGCATTGGTGGGGGCTGCGGTTTGCACGGCTACGGTGGGCAGCGAAGTCGGGTTGATGGCGACGGCTTGTACAGGTTGATTGGTCGGCAGGGCAAAGTTTCGCCCGCTTGTTCCGCCAAGAATGCCGGTTTCACCCAACACCCAGAATATTGCAAAGAAGGTACATGCCCCCATCATAAACGTGATGCCCAACCACAGAAGCACGAAACCCCGCAGTTGTTTGCGTAGTCGTGTGCGTTGCATACTTGTTTGTGCAGTTGCCATTTATCTTATCCTTCGCTATTCGTCTGCTCTACAGCAGTTTGTGTCGATCATCATGAGAGCCGCGACTTCCATGATGATTTGTCTTCAGGACGCAGGTTAGCGCGTCCTGTATCGCTATAAGTATATCAGGCAGCAAAAATCTTTACCTTGCGGCTGCCATTGCGTCACACGCCGGACAACCACCGCCCGGACGAATCATAGCATATCCACCCATTGGGTCGGAACCATAATTGCTAAAATCGACATTCCAGACAATCATCAAGCGCACTTTACCACTTTGTGAAGACAGTGCCGCCGCCTGTGCCAACCATGCCGATTGCTGGGCAACGGTTGTGTTCCCCGCCCAACCAAAGTAGGGATCGAGACTTCCGAAACCTTCAGGTGTCAGAAAACCGAGTTCGGTAAAGCAAATCGGTTTTTGCCCGCCCGATAGATTCCAGTAGGTGTTGAGCATGCCGCTGAGGTAGCGCGTATAGTTATTATCGCGCGGATCGCCACTGTTTTGGGTGGGCGAAACGATGCCCTCGTTGTAATGCGCCCCAAGGCAATCCATTGCCTGTAAGCCACCTGCATCAATCAACTGGCGCACAAAGTTATCATCGTTGACAACTTTGCCGGGGAAGGCGGCTTCTGCACCCGTTGGCGCGGGAGCGGCACTGATAACCATGACACCAGCGTTTGCGCCCTTAATGGCTCCATAGGCCGCACGCAGCACTTTGGCATAATTACCGCCGCTGATTTGACCTTCTGGCCATTCACGGTCAATGTTCGGTTCGTTCCAAACTTCAATTGCGTCCGGCCCAAGACCGGCGACACCGCCTGCAAATTGGGCGAATTGTTGAATATAGCCATCACCGCCTGCCGCCAACTCATTGGGATAGCCCACCAAACCGACGAGGATTTTGAAGCCGCGTGACTTGGCATCATTGATTTGACCGGCAACCGCACCGGGGGAAGTGCCGGGGGAATAGCGGAACTGAATTTTCATCCACGTCATACCGGCGCGGCGCATGGCACCGGCGGCGGCATCACTGGCGGGGTTGGTCACATGACCGCCGTACTCAAAGTTACCTGCGGCGATACTACCCGCACCGGGTCCAACTGCACCACCGGTTGAGCCGGATGGCGCAACAGGCGCAATCGGTTGTGCGACAGGTGCAGGTGGTTGAGTCGGAACAGGCGTAGGCGTGGGTGTTGGAACGGGTGTGGGTGTTAAAGTTGGTGCGAACAGAGCAACCTCGACACCGGTACGCGGGCTGGAAGATTGCCCACCGACCACATCCACGTTGATAGCATAGTTGCCGTCGGGGGCATCAATGGTGGCGACCAGTGGATCATTCAGACCGGTGGTGACTTCATTCAACGTGCCATCCGCACCTTGAATACGCCAACGAAGCGCCAATTCAGTCGCGCCCTCGGTCGGAGGTTGTTGGAGTTTGTAATTCAGAATGGTGTTATACACGCCATCAGCAACACCTGACGTCAGCAAATCACTAAACGCGACACCTGCTAAACCAAAGGTGAAGGTGCGATCCATACGGAAACGCAGCGCATCAGCCGTGGTCAACCAGATACGGGAAATAGGCTTGTCATCCTGCCCCATATAGTCGATGAAGGGGGTCTGACTGGTGGTATCCAGACCTGAGGAAGCGTGGAAACCATCGAGGCTGGCTTGAATCTGGCTGCCGGGGACGATTGAACCGGTTTCAGATTTGGCTGCTTCGATTTTGACGCTGCCCAAGGCAGAGAGCGCATCGGCATAACCGACCGGGGTAAAGCTGGTTTCGAGCTGCTGAACGGATAAAGCAGAGAGGCCGATCAAAATTTCGGAACGGCTGATTTCACCTTTTGCCCAGCGCAGCAGCGCCTCGACCGGACGATCCGTACCGGGGGCAAAGGTAGTGGGGTCAAGCGGCAGATCAATCTGGACATAATTCGCCGCCGAGCCGATGACAGCCCAATTGTACGCGCCGGTTTCCCACTTACCATTATTGTTTTCAGCGGCGGGAACCACGACACCGAGGCTTAAACTTTGCTGACGGAGCATTGTGCCGAGTTCGGTGATGAAGGCGCTGTATGCCTCGCGCAGTTCGGGCGATACATCACGGTAATCGACAAAAACACCCTTAAAACCGTTGTTGGTGGCAAAGCCAGCAATTTGGGCAGCGTGCTGGCTGCGGAGTGCTGAATTACCGAGGATGGTCATGATGGTGTTGGTATCGACAGCGCGCGGATCGGTGTAGTTGCGGATGATGGGCATCACCAAGTAGCCCTTGCTGGCATCATAACCGGGCGCGAGGCTGCCGGTCAGCTTGCCATCAAGGGTTGGGGTCAAACCGCCGGGAGCAACGATATTCGCCAGCTTTCCGGCTTCGTCCGAAAGTACCTGTGCGGCATCAACCGATACCAGCACCGTAGGTTGGGCAAGGCTAACCGCGCTGAACAGGGCAACTTGATCGGGAATTTTACTGACCGTAGCAATCATGGTCAGTGCGCCGGAAGTGTTGATCTGTGCCGGGACAAAGCGCCACGCTGTGGACTTGGCATCCCAGCCGTACATATCCAGAGAATCAGGATTAGCACCGGCGGGAATGGTGACATTCAGGGTAATATTTTGCGGCTGCTTGCCAGTGGTTTCGATGCTATAAACCGGACTTTGACGCGACAGTGTGGGCGGAACCCCTGCCAATGCTTTGGCGACGGCTTCATTATCCGTACTGGTGGCGTTGAGTGGCACCGAGGCCAACACGACACCGAAATCAGTTCCGACAGTTGCCGGATCAGCAATCAACGCCAAGCCATTATTCGCCACTGCATTAGCCTGTGTGCTGAGCATGGTATAGTTGGGGCCAAAGAGCGAAACCCCGAACAAACGCTGCGGCAGGTTAATGGGTGGCAATATCGCCCCGATGACCAGCAGCGCAACCACCAATATCACGGTCAATACAGCCGGAATCCAGCATCCACAGCCCCGCCCACCGGTAGGTTCAGGGCGCAGCGGCAAATCATCATGCAGTTCTTCAGTCGGTGTACGAAGTGGAGACTCACCCGCATTCACCCGCACGAAAGGCGGCGGCGTAACTGCCTGTGCATCAACAGGGGGCACAGTGAGGTGCGTACCGGTTTTCTTAAGGTCGTTATCTGACATTCAACATTCCTTATGGCTATTGGCCGCTTGCTCACGCTTAAGAGGGTTCGCAGTCGGCTTTTAGCTGTTTTACCTATATGTTCAGGTTCAGTTGGTTTTTTAGACTCAAGCAAACCTGCTGGTTATTTTGAAAGCGCCTCACAGGCGGGGCACGCACCACTCGGACGAATGATGGCATAGCCGCCCATAGGGTCATCACC
>JBBSBS010000008.1:0-39569 GCA_038251045.1 Aggregatilineales bacterium
AAACGCATCTGAATTGGCGACTGCACTCCAAGTATCCACATCGCCTAGTTACCCCACCCCTTATCGCATTTATGTGAAACCCGGTACATACAATATTAGTTATCTCACAAACATTCCAACGGGGCGACAAGTCATTTTGTATGGTATGGGAAGCGCAGTCACTAAAATTTACTCGACTGACACCGGAAACTATAGTACTTTTGTCATTAATGGCGGGAGTACGTTAGAACTGTATGACCTTACATTGAGCATGAGTGGTAATTCTTCTACTTCGTATGGTCGAATAATACAGAATTATGGAGCCTTAAAGGTTTCAGGTGTCCTGTTTCAAGCCAACAGAGCTATCAGCGGTGGCGGTGCAATTAATAACGGCGGGACAATGAACATTAACAATAGTGTTTTCGCCAATAATCAAGCGGGTGGTGGCGGAGCAATTCAAAATCAAGGTACATTCAACAATTCATCCTGCCTTGACTTTCAAATAAATACGGCCAATTATGCTGGCGCTATACTCAACGCGAATGGTGGTCAAATCGCACTCACCAATACGCGATTTAGTGCTAACAGTTCTACGGGTGGTGGCGGTGGTGCTATTTATAACCTAGATAGACCGACCCAATCGGTCAATGTATCTAGCAGTTGGTGGCCAACCTTCCCCTATCCTAACCTTCCCACCGTAAATAACGATTTTCCGAGTACAGATACTATTTCCAGTGGGGTTGTGGTAACTCTTGCTACCTCTGATCCTATCGCATCCACAACTTGCAAGATGCCGCCTACATTCGCACAAGACCCCCCATCAGCAGTGATTGAGCTTTCAACCTACTATGGCGTGGATATTACTACTCCGGGTTGGACGATTGCTGACACAGAGCAGTTTCGAATTGCGGTGCGTCGCATAGCACTTGCGCTTGCAATTAAAAGTGGACGGTCTCCGCTGGATGCCTTTACAAAAGTAATGAAAAAACCAGCACTTAACACGCCTTTTATCAGGTTTAATAAATCCACTGTAGCCGCAGGAGGATTAGGAATTCCATTTTGCTTAACTGACAATGGTGCGAATCCAACTACTGTTACCTGTTACTACGATACGCTTGCAATCACTGAATTTACGGTTGTGCATGAATCTGGTCATATATTCAATGATCGCAGCGCTCAAGGTGGCAAAAAATCACTTGTTTTATACATTGATGATACAGATGTTAGCAACGACGATAATCAAAGCTATCCGATAATAGATAATATGGATTTTCCAGTGATGGCAAGATTTTTTGATGCAAGTACTGGAAACATCTTATGGAAACGTGGGCCAAGAGGATGGGGAAGTGGGCCTGATAATGTGATTAGTAATTTCCAACAACATCCACCCGGATATTTTCCAAATGATAATCTGATCATCCAAATAGACGAAACCGCTGCTGACATGTTCTTAAATTGGGTCTATCGAATCGCTGATCCTCAACTTTCAGATCCATTGCAACCTCCTATCGGATTCAGGAACTTCAATTGGACAGCTAACAAAGATGAATATCTAAACAAAACTGCTGGGCAATGTTATACCACGGCAGGTTGTGCGGATAATCGTAACCCAGGAGATGCACGATTCACTTGGATGAATTACAAACGTGTAACTATTCAAGATCCTCTTCCTGAAGGAAAAATGACCCTTATTTTTGCCGATCAAGGTTGGAATAGCTAATAGAATAACCATCAAGTATTACACAAAAGAGAAAACACTATGCAACGCGACAAGCTGTATTATGTGTCTTTGATATTGATTTTCATTACAATTTCAACGAGTGTATTTGCACAAGGCAATCCCCCCGTTGAAACAAGAATAAGGTCAATTGCATGGAGTCCTGATAGCACTAAACTAGCCTATACAACCAATAGTGGAAGCACAAAAGTCGTAAACGCCTTAACAAATCAAGTATTATTCACTTTCCAAAGTAATAGCACTGGTGCTACAGCTAGTATTGTATGGAGTCCCGATGGCACAAAATTAGCTACGGGAGGAGTTGATGAGGTTGTGCATATTTGGAATTCAACAAATGGGTCGCTTTTAAATACATTAGCTCAAATGCCGTATGCAGACATTATAACGGCACTTGCTTGGAGTTCCGATGGAAGCAAACTTGTTCAAGCAAGTTATAGCGGTAATATTACGATATGGAATACGACCACTTACCAGATTCAGCGTTCAATTGTTTCACCAGCTAGCATACTTTCAATTAGTTTAAACCCAGATGGTAGCAAATTAGCTACATCAGGCGGGGTTGCAATCAATGTCTGGAATACTAACACTGGGCAACGTATAAGTATCTTTCTAAAACATACGGCAGAAGTAATATCAGTAGCGTGGAGTCCAAACTCTGATATTGTAGCCAGTGCAGGATTAAATAATACAATTTATTCATGGAATGGTTTCACTGGACAAATTGTTCAAACTTTTACAGGACATACAGATGCAGTAGTGAAGGTCAGTTGGAATCCTGATGGTACAAGATTGGCGAGTGCTAGTCAGGATCACACAGTTCGCGTTTGGAATGCTTCAACAGGTCAACTTCAAAACACTATAATTGCATCGACACCCGTACAAGCAATTGCATGGAGTCCCGATGGCAATAAGTTAGCCTATGGTGGTGATAATATCGCAATTGTTATTGTGCCTGCTCCCGGTGTAGTTGTAAGTTGTTTTGTGGATGACACGGTAGCGAACTTCAGTTTGGGCAGCAATTCAAGTACCTTGGTGAGTGACCTGAATGGCGGGGCAGTTATTCTAAACCCGGCAATGGCGCAGAATTTTAATGGAACATCGCTGCCCTCAGGGTGGACGAGCAGCAATTGGCAGACGGGTGGCAGTGTAACGGTTTCGGGCGGCAGCTTGCAGGCAAATAAAGCAATTGCCGGGACGACTGCTTCGTACGCCTATACCACTGCGCTCGATTTTGGCGCAACCATTCCAGCTGCCGTCGGACAGCAGATTGGTTACAGCAGCAATTTGTCTCTCAATACGACTTATGCAGTTTTTGGTACGCAGAACACGACTAACAATTTGTATGCACAGACGAGCAATGGCACTAATACGCTCATTCCCGGTAATTGGTTAGGAGCACCGCATCGTTTCCGCATACAGCGTTCGCTGACGAACTTCGTCTTCTCAATTGATGGCAATGTCGTGGCGACGCATAACTACACTACTGCTACCTCAATGCGGATCGTCGCCAGTTCAAATTCGTCGGATGCAAGCGTGTTAACAGTCGATTGGTTGCAGGTTTCGCCCTACACAACTCCCGGAACATACACCTCGCGGGTATATGATGCAGGTGCAAATCAGAATTGGGATGCAGTCACTTGGACAGCATCAGGTATAACGGTCAGCATCAGCGCTCGCACGGGCAACACGGCAGCACCAGATGGGACATGGACTGTGTATACGACAATCGCGTCACCCGGTACTTCGTTGGGTCGTGCCAGTCAGTATATTCAATATCAAGCAGTTCTTTCGACCGGCAATACCAATCAAACGCCTGCACTAGAGCAGATTTCATTCAATTGTACACCTGTCCCATGAGGTTAATCGGTTCTGAAAACTGCATACGCCCGATGTTTACCCGAAACGGCGGTTCGCATAAACGCGCCCATTAAGCACATCCCCGATACTTTTGGGGTCGCCATTGACCAGTATCAGATCAAACAGCACGTTAGGGTACTGCTTCTGGATAACCTCGCGCATACTATCGGCTAAATCCGGTGGAGCAATCACCGTAGCGGCGAGGCTCCGGTCATACGGAATGTACTGGATGAAGTCCCAAACCGTCGTCACAATCGGATGGAAGGTGTTCCAGTAAGAGCGTCCATTTTCCATGAACCACTCCGGCTCGTAACCGGGAGCCAGTACGATCATATGGAAGGTCGGTTCGCCCCGAATCGGCCCCGGCCCGCGCCCGATATAACCGTTGTAATCACCCGGCGCGCCGGAAGACAGCGGCGGCACACTGCGCCGTAGCTGTGGAACCTGTTCCATGCGGGTTAATGCCCCGGCATGATTATCGTAATAGTCATTCTCTTTCCACAGCGCAATGCCGAAGTGCCACGGCGGTGCTTGCGTAGCAATCCAGTTGAACATAGCAACCGTCGCCTCACCCATCGAGTCTTTGTCGTAAGCGGGATAGCGCGTATCTGGCTGCTGCGGTCCGTCCCACGGATAAGGATACACACCGCCCTCTGTGCCGAATACAGGCACAACACCCGAATCAAACCACTGCGATAGGCGGTAATGGAAAGCT
Source organism: Aggregatilineales bacterium (assembly GCA_038251045.1). GTDB lineage: Bacteria > Chloroflexota > Anaerolineae > Aggregatilineales > Phototrophicaceae > CFX2. The sequence goes on from JBBSBS010000008.1 coordinate 4,290, forward strand.
GTACCAACCGCTGTGATGCCGCTGGGATCACCAAACGGAGTCAAGCGTGTACCGCCAAATACCGTGCGTCCGGGGTCAGTCGTCTGGCAAATCGGGTCGTACGGATACTCGAAATGCCAACCGCCTTCGGTGCCGTTTTGCTCGCGCATACTGCGGGCAATATACGGCTGCCCCGGTACTTCCTGATAGAAATGATTCAGTGTATAAGGATGACTGGCTAACCATAAACCATTATTGATGATGGACTTGAAACGGTCACGATGTTTTTCACGCAAATACAGCAGCATCGCGTCCAACCACGGGATTGTCCCTTGATCGGCTCCCTGCGCTTCTGCCAGCGCCGGAAAAGCCGGATAACAACCCATCGTGATGATTGTTTCGGCAAAGATCAGCCAATTTTCCATAATCGGGCCAATGATCTGTCCCACATTACTGGGGTTGAATACGAGGCTGCCGGAAGGCCATTCATTAATCAGGTTCGGCTCATTGTAGAACTCGAACCATTTGACACCCACACTCGCGTAGGCTTTCCACTCATTAATCAGCACCGGATCAACTGGCATAGCCCCCGGTGACGGTCGGAAAATGCGGATGACCGGCGTAACGTTGTTCGAGAGCAAGGTTTGGCAATCGCCCAGAAACTCATTACCGTTTGCCGCCATCTTGTACCAGCCGAGTTGCAAACGTTTGACGCGATCCATCGTCGGCCCTTTATAGACAAACGAGTTATGCATCCCTCGTGGGTTCAATGACCACTGATATTCATTCAGGAGCACGCACACACCTCGATGATTCTGGAGTAAATGGGTTTAGCCGCCGGTGATTGGCCCCGGAGTGGGGTATACCGGTTGTCCCGGTGTTTCGGGTGGCAGGGTGGGCTGCGCGGGGGGCGCTTCCACATTAGGCGTGGGGGTCTGGGTGATGAATCCGCCCGGTGCGCGGGTCGGCGGCGCAGCCGGTTGTGCCAGCAGCGATCCCGGCGTTGGGCTAATCGGAATTTCAGGCGTAGGCGTGGGTTTCAGCGGCACACCAAACGGTTCATTGACCTGCGCCCGTTGGTTGAGTGCATTGCGCGTTTGGTCGAATAAATCATAGACAATGCTGTCCATCAGCGCATCCGGCACGTTCTGCGCCAGCCACACCCCCCATTGTTTAGCCGTATCGCGCCGCGCAACCAGCGTGACGATAATCGTGTAACCTTTCGGGATCAACCGAACAAGTTCCAGATCGCTCACCACAATCGGGCGAAAACGCGTCCAATATTCCCGTGCCGCGTCAAATAACCATTCCGCGCCGAGGCCGGGTGCGATGAGCAAAAAGTGGTAGTTGGGTGTGGTGTCTGGTGAAGGTGGCATGTCGCCCATAATACCATAGGTTTCGCTGGCTGCGGTAGTCTGCGGTGGGTAATCACCTGTCACCTGCCAATGGCTTGACACAAGAACATGGGTTCGCTAATCTCGGCAGCATATGTAGTCCGCAACTTGCCGAAAAGGATGGCCTGATGAGCCACTTCTCCCCTGTGATTGTTTCGCGCGAAGGCTACCCGATCATTGGCATGAAGATATTGACGACCATACAAGCCACTATCGAACAAAGCACTATCAAACGGCTCGAAGCTACTTTTTTCAAACGCAGCATCGAAATCCAGAACCGCGTCGGTACATCCAAAATACTAGTGCAGATTTATCCCGCGAACGGCTACTTCGGCTATCATGTTCCCTATACCGTCATCCTCGGGTATCGTGTCGAAAATCTTGACACCATTCCAGCCGGCATGGTCGGCTATCACATTCCCGCTGGCGAGTATGCGAAAATCACGCATGTCGGCTCGGAAGAGTGGATTACCAAAACCTATGAATTTATCTACCGCCATTGGCTGCCGAGGAAGCGGCGCACAGGGCGCACATATGATTACGAAGTCTGGGATCGGCGCTACCAACCCGGTCAACCCCACAGCGAGATCGATATTTTCGTGCCGATGCAGCCCAATCGCAGTACAGTTTGGTAACCGCCCTTCACCTCACGCATCAAATGTCAGATGCAAATCGCGCAGGCCGCGAATGACATAGGCATCTTTGAAAATCGGCGCGTCCCCTGCCAGTCGCAGATTAGGTAGGCGGCTGAGCAGTGTCTGATAAGCAATCTGAAGCTCCAACCGTGCCAGCGGCGCACCCAAACAGTAATGCACCCCACCACCAAATGAGATATGCGGATTATCTTCACGGCGTATGTCCAGCGTGTTAGGCTGTGTGAAACGTGCCGGATCACGGTTAGCTGCCCCGAACATCAACCCCAATTCATCGCCCTGCTTAAAATGCTGCCCGTTGTACTCGATGTCCTCCAATACCCAGCGCCGGAACAATTGCAGCGGCGTATCAAAGCGCATCAGTTCTTCTACCGCTGTTGGGATCAGTGCCGGATTGTGGACAAGCTGTTGCAGTTGGTCAGGGTTTTGCAGCAGCGCCCACAACCCGTTGCCGAGGACATTGACCGTCGCCTCATGTCCGGCATTCAGCAGCAGCACGCAGGTCGAAATAAACTCATCCATCGTCAGCCGTTCGCCCGCTTCCTCCACCTGTACCAGCGCCGTAATCAGATCATCCTGTGGGTTAGCGCGGCGTTGGTTTGCTAGATGCCGCAGATAATCCGCAAACGCTGCCGAGGACTCGACCGCCAGTTTTTCCTGTTCCGGTGTATGACCGAGTTCGTACATGGCGACGATGTTATTTGACCACGGGCGCAGCAGATGGCGGTCAGCTTCCGGCACACCCAGCAGTTCACTGATGACATTGACGGGCAGCGGTACGGCGAAATCCTCCAGCACTTCGATGTGTCCCTTTTCGATTACCGCGTCCAGCAGTCCATTGGTGATGCTGGTGATCTGCTCGCGCATCCCGTCCACCCGACGCGGCGTGAACACCTTATGAACCAACCCGCGCAGCCGTGTATGCTCCGGTGGTTCTTTGTCGAACATCGAGTGCCGACCCAATTTGGAAAATGGCTCAATCGCGGCAGGCGATTTACGTCGCTGCTCCGGCGGCAGGATATGCTCCATCGTCCGACCTAAACGCCGGTCACGCAGCAGGGTATTCACATCCTCAAAGCGCGTGAAGAACCACAACTTCCACGGTTCCCAATAAAAGGTCGGCGTGCTGTTACGCAGTTGGTCATAGACAGGATAAGGATTATGCTGAAAATCACGATCAGACGGATCAAAAGCCATCATCAACTCCGGATTTCTTCGTAGCAAACATGATGTATAGTAGGCCGCACATTATAGTCATTAGATCCGATCACGTCACCCAAATAGAGGCTAATGGATGATAAACGACGCACTCGAACAGCAGTTGATTAAACACGCACAGCAATTACGTGAGGACATAACTACTTTTTGCGTCCGCCAGTTACAGACACCCTCGGTTAACGGTGTTAATGATGAACGTATACTGGCAGAGGTCATCGCTGAACAAGCCCGCATACTCGGCTTGGATGTTCAAATTGTCGGGGAGAATCCGCAGCGCCCGAATGTCATCGTCAGCACCAGCACAGAATCACCAACCGGATTGTTACTCGTCGGGCATCTAGACAGCGTGCCAGCAGGTGATGAGTCGGCATGGTCACATCCGCCTTTTGCGGGCGAACAGGCCAATGGTCGCCTCTACGGACGCGGGGCGATTGATACCAAAGGCGGCATGACCGCCGCCCTCTATGCCCTCTACCTGCTCAAACAGCATCCCGAAGCCTTGCCCAACGGACGTGCTCAACTCATCTGTGTGCCCGATGAAGAAACCGGCGCGACGGGTACGCTCGGCATTAAGTGGCTGCACAGCAATGGTTTGCTAGAAGGTAAAGGGGCGATATACGCCTATTCAGGCGACCAGATTACACTCGGTCATCGCGGCCTGCTGCGTTACCAATTCATCTGTCATGGGGAAGCGGTTCACAGCGGTGCATCCGAATGGCAGCAGGGAACAACTGGAGCCAATGCTGTGATGGGCATGACGCGGCTGCTGCTTGAACTGGAAAGCCTGCACTTTGAATATTCGACTGCTCCTTACTTTGGGGAATTCCGCACCTTCATCACCCCCGGCACGCTGATTCAGGGTGGCGTGAGCATCAACATCGTGCCGGATACTTGTGAAGCCTCGGTCGATATGCGGCTGACACCCGAAATCAACCGCGCTCATATGGACACACTGATTGATGAATGTGTGGCGCGTGTCGAGCAAGAACGCGGCGTAACCTTTGAACGCATCCTCATCAACGACGCGGCAACGGCCCTCACACCCGATGATGCCGCCATTGTGCAGGTCTTGGAAAGTGTCGTGCGTGATGTCAAAAACAAAGAACCGCAGCGCATCGTGGCTGGCCCATCCAACGAGGGTTATCTGCTGATTGAGCGCGGCATTCCCACCATCTGCGGCTTTGGCCCCGAAGGTGAAAATGCCCACGCGGTGGATGAATATGTGACGGTCGATAGTCTGGTCGAAACCGCCGCCATTTTCGCCCTCACAGCCCGCCGCTTATCTGTGCAGATGTGATGGGGTCTAAAAACCCGACTTCTTGCAGAAAATGCAGAGAATGCAGAAAATGCGGCAAAAATTGCACAATTTCCGCTGAAATGGCGGGCGGGATTAGGGGAGACTGGCGCTGAGTGGGTCAATTTGGTCGGCGGGAGGTTCGGTCATTGCTGCTGAAATGACACCAATGCCGCGAAAGGCTCGGCTAATGCCACCGCTGTGTGTCGTCGTCGTCGTCGCCCCACAAGAGGACTATAGCCGCCACAATTGCATTCATTTTAGGTGGGAATTGATGGGCAGTTAATGACATGCAGCATCCTCCTAGATGGCTCTTTCAATTCCCTCATTATAGAACATAAGTTCATAAATTGTCAACCGCAAACAGTTCGAGTATACAAACCTTTGGACAACGGAGTTTGAACCGACAGCCGCCATTTTGGATTGCTATTAAGCCCGTTTCTGTAACGGAAGCTGCCTGATTTTATGCGGGCCGGTTAATACGGCTGCCAATGCTCACCAGCACAATACTGAGCATGTATAAAGCCATCAGCGGCCCCATTACCAACAGCATATTGACCGGATCAACCGTTGGGGTGATGACCGCCGCGGCGACCGCGCTGCCGACAATGGCAATTTGCCAATTTTTGATGAGTTGGCGGGCAGCTACTACACCAAATAACGACAGCATGAAGAACACCAGCGGCGTTTCAAAGGCTACACCCATCCAGAAAAGCAGCGCCGTCACAAACCCCAGATAATGATCGGCTGTCCACTCGGCATGGAAGATCGTCGGCTGGAAGTTCACCAGAAATCCCAGCGCGGGCGGGATCAAAATAAACCACGCAAAGGCCACGCCCACGATAAACAGCAGCGTAATCGGCGGCAGGGACAGGATGAGCAGCTTCTTTTCCTTGCCATTCAAACCGGGGAGGATGAATATCAACAGTTCGTAGGTGATGACCGGCAGCGCCAGTGACGCACCCACCATAATTGCCACCCGAAAGTACTGAACAACACCACCGGTAGGATCAAGCACGATAAACGCACGACCATAGGGGGCGCTTAGAAAATTCAACACCGGCGTAGCGACGGCGATCCCACCGATTATGCCGATCACCAGTGCGGCTGCCGCAAAAAACAGGCGGCGGCGGAGTTCATCCAGATGGTCGAATAAGCCCATCTGCGCCCCTTCGCCATTCGGAAGAAGGGGCTGCTGCGGTTGTAATTGGATGTTCGCGCTCATGAGGCCACCTTTTCTTCCTGTACCGTCTGCATGGTGTCGCGCAGTTCGGTTTGTGTCTGGTTCATCTCAGTGCGTATGTCGTTCATCGCGTCTTGAACCGGGGCGGTAATATTCGCCCAAACATTATTCACGGGGTTGACGAAGCTGGTTCGTGTCGGCATCGTTTTGGGCAGTTTCACATCCACACCGGCTGCGTCGATTTCACGCTGAACGTTGTCCATTACATCGCTCCACATCGAGCGGGCTTTGGCGGTATATTGCCCCAGCACATACGCCCATTGGATCATCCGCTTGGGGCCAGCCACGATCAGCATAATGATGAGAATGGCAGCCAGTTCCGCGCCGCCGATACCGAATATTTCCATGAGTAATTGTCCTTGTCGCTAAGACCCTATTCGTGATGCTGCTCAAGAATGAATGGTGATTACTTAGTGGGTTCGACTTTGTTGTCGCCGTTGGCTTCGGTCATGCCTTTGCGAAAATTGGAAACCGCCGTACCCAGTTCGCCGCCGATTTTGCCCACGCGGCCTACGCCGAAAAGCAGGATGACAATGACCAGAATGATAATCAGTTCTGTTGGTCCGAGGCTCATGATGATTTCTCCTTGTTGGTTAATGCGCGTCAAAGCCAGAGTTCAAAAATTGACCTTGAAGCTGTCATATTCACGTTGCTCGATTTCTTGGGTGGGGACGCGGTTGCCCACGTCCCTGTTTGAGGTTGCTGTTAAGCGTTTATACGCTCGGTAGTGCGCTGCAATCACCCGATGATTTGACCACATCAGAGCGGATGTAACCGCCACCGGATACACGGTACCAGATTGCGCCGCTGGAACCTGTCGTCTGACCATCAACCGTTGCCGATTGACCCGCACGCAGCACACCGGTAACGGCGGCATCAACGCTGGCAGTGCTGCGAATGTTGACATCGCTGCTGGCGGTAATCATACAGCCGCCGCTCGACATACTGCTGTCCATCATTTCCATCTCGGAAGTGATAGCAGCAAATGGCTTGACAGTGTTGTCATACTTCAGTGCCGAGACTTCCGTACGAATCTTGGCGATGTCAGCGGCGGTCGGTGGTTTGACGGGGCCAACGAACGTGCCCAGCGTGTCATCAGCCGGCTTGCCGTCAAGGAATGGTTGCAGTACGGGCACGGCATCACTGACATTTTGCAGTGTGTACTGGGCATAGCTGATGTTATTGGGCAGGCTGCCACCGATCTGGCGAGCCAAGGCGCGATGTTCCGCTTCGACAGCCGCGATTTGGGCAGTCGTTACCGCAAACTGATACGCACCTGCATTCGAGAAAGCACGGGTCGCAGCCAGATATGCACCGACGAAGGCCGTTTCAGCTACTTCGGTTACGGCTGCAAACAAGGCTTTGTCGCTGAACAATTTTTCAGGCACATAGAATTCGGTGACCACGGGTACTGCGCCCAATGATTGCAGCAGTTCCAAATGGTCTTGTTCAGCAAGGAAACCGGCCTTCAAGTAGTCGATCTGCGTCTTATCTAGACCCAAATCGGCTGCGCCGTTAATGGCTGCCAGATAATGGGTGGTAGCGAACAATTCGGCAGTTGCTGCGAGGTTGATGATCGTTGTTGTGTCATCATCGGCCATCTCTTGACCGAACACTTTGGTGAAGCCGAAAATTTGACTAAAGCTCAGGAATGCGCCGCCACCAAGGAGTGCGCTGCCTTTAAGTACTGAACGACGGGATAAGGTTGACATCTTCAAATTACCTCTTCTGCGATAGCTCACAATCAAACAAAATGACTGTGAGCAAAAATATGAGAGTTCGAGTTGAGATGTTTCGCAGAAGACGCAACTATTAAATTGCTTGTGGATAAACCACGTTATAATGTCATCATCTGCGAAACAAATTTGTTTGTTTTGTAGGTCAGGGGCAGCCACCATCCGCTTAAAGAGAATGGCTGCCCCGCTGCTTGTCACGCCCCGTCAGGTTTCCCCCGGACGATCTTACATCGCTTCCATAGCGGCGAATGGCATAACCGATTCGTCATACTTCAGCGCGGCTGTCTCTGCGCGAACTTTGGCGATGTCATCAGCCGTCGGTGGCTTGACTGGCCCAACAAACTTGCCGAGGCTGTCATCGGCTGGCTTGCCATCAAGGAACGGTTGCAGCACTGGCACAGCATCACTGACGTTGTGCAGTGTGTATTGCGCATAGCTGATGTTGTTCGGCAGGTTACCGCCGATTTCACGAGCCAATGCGCGATGTTCTGCTTCAACGCAGGCGATCTGTGCGGTCGTGACGGCGAATTTGGTGGTTTCCTTTGACTGCGAGAAGATACGGGTGGCTGCCAGATACGCGCCAACAAAAGCGGTTTCGGCAACTTCGGTCACGGCAGCGAACAATTTCTGGTCAGAAAATAATGTTTCAGGTACATAAAACTCGGTGACGACTGGTACTGCACCCAGCGATTGCAGCAGTTCCAAATGATCCTGCTCTGCGAGGAAACCGGCCTTCAGATATTGAACCTGCTTGTCAGCCAGACCCAGCGAACCGTTAATGGCTGCCAGATAATGGGTGGTGGCGAATAATTCGGCGGTTGCTGCCAGATTGATGATCGTTGCCAGATCATCATCAGCCATGGCTTGTCCCAGCACACGGCCGAAACCGAAAACCTGATTGAAACCCATCATGGCTCCGGTGCCGAGCAGTGCCCCGCCCTTAAGTAGTGTACGACGCGAAACGTTCTTGGATAGTAAATCGGACATCTGGAATTCTCCTTTAAATATTGTCTGGGCTGCTTCATTCAATTCGTGATACATCCATAGATTCGTTAGAACTGCGCTTAACGGATGTATAACTAAATAACGTCTCATTAATCACTCATATAGTCGGCACTCAAAAAAGGTGCTACAGTCGGGGTGATTTATCCACGCGTAAAAGGAAAGCAGCATGCCTCATTTCAGCTACGACGAAGTGCCTTATCCCGATTATTGTTACGAAGAAACGCATCCAAGCCGGATGGAAATGTTGGGGAAACTACTGGGGATGACACCTACATCCGTCGAACACTGCCATGTGCTGGAAATCGGCTGTGCGGGGGGTGGTAATATTTTGCCGATGGCTGCCGTCCTGCCCAACAGCACCTTTGTTGGCATTGATAATTCGATTGTGCAGATCGAGAGCGCTCAGGCCGATTTGCAGGCCAGTGAACTGACTAACCTTACCTTCCGTCATATGGACATCATGGACATCACCCCCGAATTTGGGCAGTTTGATTACATCATCGCCCACGGTATTTATTCTTGGGTTCCGCCCGCTGTTCGGGATAAATTACTGGACGTTTGCAAGCATAATCTGACACCGCAAGGGATCGTCTACGTCAGTTACAACACCTATCCCGGTTGGCATTCGCTGGAAATTATTCGCGACATGATGTTGTACCGCACCCGCGATTCCCAATCTCCAATCGAGAAGTCGGCGCAGGCACGCGAGTGGATCAGCTTTATGGCGCACGCGCTATCCGACCATTCTGATTCAGCCTATGCCGCCCTTTTTGAAAACTACTTGGCTTTCCGTGTCACCCAAACGACAGAACTCGACCATCAGGCGCTGTTGCATGATGAACTGTCAGACTTTAACACGCCGGTCTATTTCCACCAGTTCGCCACCCACGTTGAACAGCATGGCCTCCAATATTTGACCGAAAGCGACTTTCCGACCGTGATGCCCAACGGGCTAACCGACGACGTGGTGCAGCATCTGAGCGAAACCGCACGCACCACCGTCGAAATGGAACAGTATATGGACTATTTGCGTAACCGCACCTTCCGCCGTACGCTGCTCTGTCATGCCGAAGTGGAGGTCAATCGCCAGCTGCGGATTGACCCTATTCGCCAATTTTATGTGACCTCTGCTGCCAGTTCTCAAACAGTAGATGCTGACATAACCGGACGAGGCATCGAACGCTTCATTGGATCGAATCAAATTGCCTTCGCCACCGATCATCCCCTGACGAAAGCCGCTTTTCATTATCTGATAGCCAGTGCGCCGCAGCGCGTACACTTTGATGTGCTGGTGCGCCAGAGTGAGTTGAGCCTTGGCATCTCAGAACCATCCGGAAATGACCGTGTTGCACTGGCGGCGAACCTACTTCGAGCATTCGCAAGCAGCTTCGAGTTGGTGGAGTTCCACAGCTTTGCTCCGCCACTCGTCACAACTATCAGTGACCGACCAGTCACCACACCCTTGCTGCGTTTACAGGCGCGACAGGGACATGTTTTGGCGAATCTGCTGCATCAGCGTACCAATTTGGAACACCTCAACCGCGTCATTTTGATGAATTTGACGGGTGAAAATGACCATGTCATCTTGTTGGATTTTCTAGTCAATCTGGTGCAAAAAGGCACAATCAGTCTTGAAGAAGGAAGTCCGATCTCTCAAACCGAAGACGAGGTACGTGCAATGATGTCTAACCAATTGGATACGGCACTTCAAATATTAGCCCATCGTGCACTGCTGGTGGGGTAAATAGAATACCAGAGGAATCAAAAACCCTTCCTCCATCGTCAGGAGAGAAGGGTTGATATGAACTTATTCAGCGGTAGGATCGTCATTCATTTCGCGGGCTTTGCCAAGTTCCACCGCCCGCATGATCTGTGTCTTGGAAAGGATAACCGATGCGTCCTTTTCCATCAGCAGGTCTTTTGGAACCGAAATTCGATGCTCAACGAGAAAATCAACCAGTGCATCACTGAATCGCCGCGAATCGGCTTTTTCGCCCAGCTCTTCGCGGACTTCACGCAAATGGTCTACCAACCATAGATATAGATCAGCCTCGGTGCGTTCTGGCATACGGTCGAGAATCTCATATTTGCGAATGAGGGTGACCGCAGGACGGAACACGTTGTCATACCAATCGGCTGCCGCCTCCTCAATCGTGAGCGATTTCTCTTTTGCATGTTCAAGCACGCTCTTGTGCAGGTAAATATGACCCAGCATATCACTGTACCGTGAGGTTTCGCTCAACTCCATCGACTGATGATGGGGGCGTGTGGTTTCCAATCCGGTTTCTTCCAGAAAGGCAGCATAACTACTCGCTTTGTCCAAATCTTTGATGGACATTCCCGGTTCTATTTTGACTGATGTGGGCAATTCGGTGACATGGGCTTCAATGATCTCGCTGCCCAACTGTTTCGCGACCGATACCCGATGATTACCATCGCGGACGAAATAAGCATCACCCACCTTATAAAGCTCTATGGGCGGCACGCCTTCCATGCTGTTGACCTGCGCATAAACACGGCTCCATCGATCTTGCGATGTGCTGCCACGCGGCAGGAAGTTGCTGGTAAAGTCACGGTAACGTCCTACACTGCCGACAATCTTATCGACCGGCACATTTTGTAACCCTTTATAGCTTTCTTCACGCAGGCGCAGGCGTGTTTTAATATCGTCAAAACTCAACAGTTCAGCCGATTGTCCGCGCATCAATCCCATCAGTTCCTGCACGAACGCTTTCCGCCGCGCATTCTGGAAGACATTCATGCCTTCCTGTTTATAATTGCTAAAATTTGCGTCGTCAGTCATATGCTGACAATCCTTCACACTGGCATGTGTCCAAGCTATTATCATACTATTCTGAGATTACCCCACAATGGTGAACTTGCACATATTGGTGTCATCAGGGACGGCTGTTGTGGTTTTCTGTAGCATCTGATGTATTGCATCGTAACGCTAAATACATCGCGGTTGCATCGGTCTTTGTTCGGCACTTCATCCCCAACTTTTGGCGGAGTATAATGTGGCGCACTCCATTATCGAAAGGCAACCCTGCATGACTTATATCCTTGTTACCAATGACGATGGCGTACAGGCTCCCGGCATTCTGGCATTAGCACAAGCCATGCAAGCATTGGGCGAGGTACAGGTGATTGCCCCTGCCATCAACCAGAGCAGCAGCGGGCATAAGAAAACGCTCTTTACCGATATTCCCATCACCGGGACAACTCTTGCCGATGGCACAGCGGCAACCGCCGTGGGTGGTTCACCTGCCGATTGTGTTGCTGTCGCTGCTTTGGGTGTGTTCAAGTGGCCGCCGCATATCGTCGTTTCTGGCATCAATCGGGGTGGCAATATGGGGCAGGATATCACCTACAGTGGCACAGTGACCGCCGCCCTTGAAGGGGCGATTTTCGGCGTTCCGGCATTGGCGATTTCACTCGACAAGCGCGATGCCGACACTGTTGAAGATTACGCGCTGGCTGCTCGACTCGCCGTGACTGTCGCCAAACGTATTCTGGAAAAAGGACTGCCACCCCTGACCATCTTGAATCTAAATGTTCCGGCGGGTAACAGCATCAACGGGCTGCGGCTGACCCGACAGGGCGCACGGCTCTATAACGATGTCTTAGAACGTGATGGTGATGTTATCCGCATCGGTGGCCCCGAACCGACTGGTTTATTCGAGCAAGAAGGGACTGATCTGTGGGCCGTGTATCGTGGCTATGCCAGCCTCACACCCATCCACTTGGATATGACCGCCCACCACTTCATCGCGGATCTGGCGGCGTGGGATATTGGGGTGTGATCGAAGAATACAAGTCATAACAAATTAAGAAATTCGTCTACGCCTAATCCTGACTACCGGATAATAGATTGCAAAGTCCCTCTTTTAATCGCCTTATGATTAGGAATAGCGATTTGAGCAAATGGCGTATCTCGACGCATATGCATATGACTGCCTATTTGTCGCAGGAAATAAAAGCCTGATATTTGCGGTAACTTAGGCATCAGACGGCTGTGACTAAAACGTTGTGCTCATTTTCAGAAGGAACAGGCAATCCGTCCTCTTCCAATAATTGAATGTAACCAAATATTGCATCTCGAATATTTTCAAGTGCTTCCTCAACCGTATCCCCTTCGCTGATGCAACCGGGTAGGCTGGGAACCTCAACTGTATAGCCACCGTCTTCTAAATCGGGTATAAGGATGACCTGACGCATAACGAATTGCTCCCAATGATCCTCTTGTACGTCACGATAATTATACCATTAAGGCATCTTGTATAATGCTAACTCGCTTCTAACACTTCGGTGTTATAAAATACAGCGAAATTTCACCAACCACAAGTTGAATAACTTTTAGAATAGTGTACGAGCAGGAGTTAAGCATATGGCTGAGACATTTACCTTTCAGGCGGAAATCCAGCAGTTACTGGATATTCTGATCCATTCTCTTTATACCGAACGCGACATCTTTTTACGTGAATTGATCTCGAATGCTTCCGACGCGCTCAACCGCGTCCAATTTGAACTGCTGACCAACCATGATGTGCAGGATGCAGAGTCCGAGCTGGCGATTGAGATCAAAGCCGACGAAGCCAACCTGACCCTCACGGTCAGCGACAGCGGCATCGGCATGAGCAAAGACGAACTCGCCAACAATCTGGGTGTTATCGCCCGCAGTGGTGCCAAAGCCTTCATCGAGGCCGCCAAACAATCCGCCAACGGCGCAGCCGCCACCGATGTCATCGGACAGTTTGGTGTCGGTTTCTACTCGGTGTTTATGGTTGCCGAAAAAGTCCGTGTCGTATCCCGTTCCTTTAAGAAAGATGAACCAGCCTACGCGTGGGAATCAACCGGCGGTCAGACCTACACCCTCGAACCTGCCGAACGCGAAACACGGGGTACGGACATCATCATTACCCTCAAAGAAGACATGAAAGACTTGCTGACGGAATGGAAGATCAAAGACATCGTCCGCCGTCATTCGGATTATGTCTCATTCCCCATCTATGTTGGTGACACTGAAGAAGCCGTTAACAAACAAATCGCCATCTGGCGGCAAGATCCCAAAGAAGTCACCGACGAAAAGTACAATGACTTCTACAAGATGCTGACGATGGATTGGGAAGCCCCGCTGCACCGCATCCACATGCGTGCCGATGTACCGTTACAATTTTTTGCGCTGCTCTACATTCCCAGCAATGGTGAGCGCAATATGCTGAGTCCACGCAAAGAACCCGGCCTGAAGCTCTATGCCCGCAAAGTCCTCATTCAAGAATATGCTAAAGACCTGCTGCCGGAATATTTGCAGTTCGTACAGGGTGTTGTGGATAGCGAAGACCTGCCGCTGAACGTCAACCGTGAAAGCGTACAGGCCAATAAGGTCATGGCGAACCTCAAAAAGACCATCACCGGCAAAGTCCTCAGTGACCTCAAGCGCATGGCACAGAAGAACAAAGACGAATATCTGAAGATTTACGAACAGTTTGGACGCTTCATCAAGCAGGGCATATCCGTTTCCCCCACCGACCGCACCGACATTGAACCGCTGTTGTTCTTCCCGACCAGCACCAGCACCAGCACCAGCACCACGCCCGAAGAACTCTTCTCGCTGGATGATTACACTGAACGCATGGTGACCGGTCAGGATGATATCTATTACATTATCGGTGAGGACTTCCACAGCGCCGCCCGCAGCCCGCATCTGGATGCCTTCCGCCAGCGCGGTATCGAAGTGCTCTACTTTGTTGACCCCATTGACCCCTTCATGCTCATGGGATTGGATGACTACAAAGGACACAAACTGCGCAATGTGGATGAATCTGACATTGATCTCAGCAGCGTGGGTGAGGCCAAAGCCGAGGAAACGCCCGCCCACGAAAGTTTGGCGGAAGATAGCTTTGATGCTTTGCAGAAACACTTTACCACTCTGCTCGGTGACCGTGTCAAAGAAGTTCGTGCCAGCAAGACCTTAACTGGCAGTCCTGCCCGTTTGGTCAGTGATGAAGCCGGTGTCAATCGTCAGATGTACCGCATCAACCGCCTGCTGGATAAAGATTATGAACTTCCGGTCAAGACGTTGGAACTCAATCCCCGTCACCCGCTCATGCATAACCTCAGCCAGATGTTAGCCACCAACCCCGACAATCCGCTGATTAAAGCCGTCGAGGAACAGGTATTTGAAACCGCGCTCTTGCAGGATGGTATCCACCCTGATCCAGCCGCGATGGCTGCACGCCTCACCCTGTTGATGGAAGCCGCCACCGGAAGCAACACCGCGGAGTTGGATTACAACAGCGCCGAATAAACGCTGTCCTCCCGCACACATGATAGGAGCCCGCACCGACGGCAGGCTCCTTTTTTACAGCCTCATTCGTCTGCTGCAACGCCACTTTATTAAACCTACTTTTAGCGCAAGATGACTATTACATAGTACGGGCGGGGAAGGCGATTTTAAGGTCGAGTTCCTCGAAGATTTTCATGATCTCAAGGTTGAGAATTTCGCGTTCGGCTGTGAACGCACCCCAATCGGCAATATTGATGTAACAGCGCACCAGAATCTCTAACCCGAAGTCGCCAAAGTTTAGGAAGCGCACAACGACTGAATCGACCTGCACCTTCTCATGAGCCAGTAGCAACGCACGAATACGTTCCATTAGGGTGACCAAATCTTGGTGAGAAGCGGTGTAGGTGACCCGCAAAGTGGTGTTGTACCAGCGTTTGCTCAGGCGCGACCAGTTCAGAATCGGTACAGAGGCCAATTTGCTGTTGGGGATAGTGACATACGATTGGTCAGGCTGACGCAAACGGGTAGAGCGAATACCAACATGCTCGACCGTGCCTTCGACATCGGCAGCCTTGATAAACTCACCCACCATAAAGGGTTGATCGCCAACAATGGTGGTGAATCCGAATAGGTTTTCGACGGTATCTTTGGCGGCTAACGAGAAAGCTAAACCACCTAGCCCAAGTCCAGCAACCAGACCACTAACATCATAACCCCACTCTTGAATGATGATGACCATCGCGACTGCCACCAAAATGAGTTTGATAGCGGTACGCATGAACGGCAATAAACGTTCGTTGATCGTTATCCCTGTTAGCCGGAACAGGCGCGGGCTGGACGGTGCGAGCGCATCAACAACCTGATAGGTCGCCAATAAGATGGCGATGATAATGAACATACGCGCTAGATGGATGACGAAAACTGAGGTCGTCAGATCAACCCGAAGAATCTCGGCACCGACGATCAAACCAATGGCGATGATAATCAGCCGTGTCGGGACGGTAATAATGTCAAGCAAGACATCACCCCAAACAGCATTGGTGCGTTTGGTGAGGGCGTGAAGAGGGCGGACGACGATGGCTGCCAGCAAACGCCTCAATAACCAGAAAAGCAGGAAAACCAGCAGTGCCAGCGCTATGCGACTGAGATTATCGCGCAGTTCGATTGGGAGGTTGTTCCAAAATGTGCTGATCGTTTCCATATATGCTTCCTATTTACCCTCTGCCATATCGACCTGCCGCATATTATTCCTCATCCCAATCTCGCGCTTCGTTTTTTATTGCCGCCGAAACCTCCGCCCAGCGTTCGGGCGTAATATCACTACGATAATCGGCCAACGCCGCTCGTAATGCAGCTTTGCGCTTCTCAATATCGGGTTCCAGCACAGCCGCAATGTTGGTATCGTCCAAATGTTGAAGGAGAGTCGTCACGAAGGCTTGAATGTTTGTCACCCCTCGTTTTCGCAGTTTCTCAACCACATCATCAGGAAGTTGAATAGTGACCATAACTGCGCCTCACTTTCAAGTTAGTAAGTGTCCATTATAACGCAAACCGAGATGTGGGCTTAACATATGGAGGAGATGATTAACGTGAGGGCAGCGGTTGGGCGTATCAATACATAAAAGCAAGAGGTCAGCATACTCACTGACCCCTTGCTTCTATACTTACGGTTTCGGTTAGACGGCTATCGTTCTGAATGCCAGCGGTCGAAAATTAACCGGAAACTTGACCACGAATTGCGCCATCAGGGAATTCGGATGTGTGAACATTGATATAGAATCCGGCTGGGTTGGTAGCAATTTCTTGCAAAAGTGCCGCATCAACCAGTACACAACTGGCAGCATTACCGTTGGCATCCGGCGCGATGTCAAACGGGACGACTACCGGACCGGATTCACCAGCTGCACCACGATGAATGTGGGCGGCAGCGGCGGGCAGTGCTAGGTTCTGGACAGAAAAATTGTAACAAGCCTGACCGTTTGCTATATCGAGTGTAACGGCGGCTGTACCCGTACCATCAGGATCGCCCGGGCCGGGGATTTCAGTTGTACCAGACAAAATTGTGCCGAAGTTGACCGCGTTGTCGGTCGCCATGCTGGTGCTATCCGTCGAAGTGGACTCTGTCGACGAGCCCATATTCATATCCTGATAGGCTAGTATGGTGTAGAAGCGGTTCAGTTGGGTACGCAGAGTGGTGCAGGCTGCATCTTCACCCGAAACACTGACCGGAGAAAGCATCGACATGGTGTTCATGTCTGTACCCGCAGGCATCATGGTCGAGTCGTCCATTGCCATCATATCGGAAATGCTCTGCATTTGTTCTTGAGTCATGGTTGTGGGAGCAGTCGATGACATTGTTGCCTCGAACAGAGGGGCATATTGGCCCTTGTCGATGGTCGTTACATCCACCATTGTGGATTCACCAGACATCATGCTCATGACACCGCCGTAGCCAAAGTAATGCTCGGCAATATACAGGTTGAGAATAAGGTCAGAGTCACAGGTGACCATACCAGACATCGAGTGTTCCATTGCTTCGGATGTGGGCTGCATGGCTGGATCGATTGTTGGCACAGCAGTCGGATCCTGTGCCCGAACCATAACAGCACCAAACAGTAAACTAAGAACAGCAGTAAATGCTATCCATCGAGAGATATTACGCATAAGAATTCTCCTCTAACACATTGGCGTTTGATGTCCAGAAGCGGACACACTCTCAGCGTAGAGGATGACCCGTTAAAGCGGATGGTAACGGTGGCTTATTTTGCTATAAGCCAATTAGTGAACGAGAGTCCTATCATTCTTTTGCCCTGTTCCTGTTTCTATGCCATCATTAAGCACAAGCTGAACCTTTTTATGGTGTAATGGTAATTCTTTAGCATCAGCACTTGTCACCGGCCTTCAGGAGCACCTCCATGAATTCGAATGTGCGGATTATTGTTGGTTTTGTAATCGCGGTTATTGTCGTGATTTTTGCATTGACCCAGCAGCAGCAAGCCCTAAACGATTTGCGGTCACAAATGACGCGTGCCGCGAACGCGGATGCGGAACGGGTGACGGCGGTTGCGATGATGCAAGCGGCATCCGGAACGCAGGTACAGGCAGAAATCGGTCAAGCAACAGCTTTGGCAGCGGCGCAGGAAGCAAACGCGGCAGAAGCGACAGCGGAGGCGGTGGCTGGTACAGCCGTATCCGAGGTGCAGGATGCAGGCACGCGCAGCGCTCAACTGCTGGCAACCGGCACGGCGGGCAGCGTCAATTTATTGGCGACAGCGACGATGCAGGCAAATGAAGCGGCAACTCTACAGGCAGAGGCAACGGCTGAAGTGGCGACCTTACAAGGGCAGTTGGTCGGCGCGGCAACCAATCAGGCTTATACAGACGGTTTGTTGGGTACGGCGACGGCACAGGTTGATCTGGCGGAGTTCGCTCGTAAAGCGGCGGAAGATGACCGGCGCAATGCCCTAAACCAATTGTGGGCGATCAGTACATCGGTTTCGGCAACCCAGAGCGTATTTTCAACAGCGCAATTTATCCTGACTGGCGTACCACCCACGACTGTGCCACGCCCGACCACCACACCCGCGCCACAGGCAACAGCGGCTGCGACTAGTGGTAGCAGTACGCCCGCTACAAACGCGGCACTCCCGAATACTTTTAAGTCCACCAATGAAACCGTTCAGGTGAATTACCCTGATGGATGGTTCGCGCAGGAATTCAACAATGGCACAATCATCATTGTGAATCAGGAATCTCTGTTCACGCGTACAGAAGCATCACTGACGACCGGACAGGTTGAGGTTGATGTTCTGGCGGGAACTTACGAGCAGTTCGGCCTAATTGCCGGAACGGAACCCAAAGAACTGTTGACCACAATTGTTTCAAACTTCAAATCGCGACAAAGCAGTTTTCAGTCCAGCGAGATAGGCGATATTACCGTCGGCAGCCACAACGCAGCGCAGATATTTGCGAATGATAGTAATAATGAAATCAGCATTACCGTGGTGCAGTTAAGTGACACGGCGTTGGCGGTGGCATACGGCATTGCTGCCAAGGGCGAGGGTGAGAAGAGTCTTGATACCATTATGAGTATCATCGCCACGATTACATATATTGAATAGAACTTGTCAAACGGGTGGGGGTGTAAAGTGAACGATGCACCCCGCCGCGCCACATTTGCGAATAAGATTTCCGCCGCACACGCCCTTCATATATGCCCTGTCTAAAAACAGTTTACGTGTCAATACGACGAAAGCTGCTTGCTGCGAATGATCTTTTTGATTAATTTGAGAGAAAGCGCATATTGTGAATATAGGTATTCACCCACACTTACACAAAGGATTATTGATTGATGACGACTCAAGAACCGAATCCGATTGCCGGCCAGTTTGAAACACTTCACCGCCGTTTTAAGGGGCTTTACGATAAGATCAGCCTGCCGGATGTCAGCCGGGCGATCACTGAAACCAGTGACAAGATTCAAATGCTGCCAAGTGACATCGTCAAGATGCGCCAGCGCGGATATGTTTTCGCGGCGTACATGGAACAGAAAAGTAATGTACTGGGCAAACGATTTGACGATATTCGGCACAATGTTCAAAGTGCGATTCAGTCCGAGGCCGACACATTTCAAACGGATTACCGCCGGATGGACAGCCTGTTTACCGAAGGCCAGCGACTCGCGGCTAGCACTCCGGCGCTGCTGGCAGGTCGTTTGCCGACGCTTGAAAAACAGGTCGAGGAACTTGAAGACCGCATTAAAGCAACCGAGCATAAGCTGATTGCCGACCTCGGTACTCTGCCTGCAGATGCCAACCAATCGGTGCAGCAGTTACGCGACATCAACTGGTATCTTGATCAAAAGGATGAGGCCAGCTTCAAATTTCTAGCGGGCGAGTCGGTATTTCTGGCAGCCAAAGCGGAGTGGGTGGCGACCGGAAAGGGTAAAGATGACCCCGACGGCATCCTGTATTTGACCGACCAGCGGTTGGTGTTTGAGCAAAAGGAAACGACCGGCAAAAAGCTAGGGTTCTTTGGCGGCAAGAAGGAACAGGAACTGGAATGGGAAATTCCGCTGCACATGATTACCGATGTTAAGGCGGAAAACAAAGGCTTTTTGGGCGGCAAGGATATGCTGTACTTCTCGCTCAAGGCAGGCGCACCGCATGCTCCGCAGATCACGGTTGAGGTTAAGGGTGGTGTGGCCTGTAAATTCTGGGCGGCACAGGTCAACCGGATGATCAGCGGCAGTACCAAAGATGAACGCGCTATCGAGCCTGATCCAGAAGAGTTGGAAGCGATCAAGAAAGCCCCGACCGCCTGCCCGTCGTGTGGGGGGACGCTGCCGATGTTGGTGGCGGGTCAACGGCAACTGGATTGTGTGTACTGTGGCGCAGTAATCCGCGTGTAAAAGTAAGATCAATTTCGGTTAGGGAGGGTCAAAGATTCTCCCTGATAACCGCCTCTGAAACAGTCTCGACCGTAGGATTCAATTCGGTCGGGACATCCTCTAATTCAAATGTCATCAAAGGTTGCCATCAGGCGGCGGTAGGCTTCATTAAGCGCCTGCATCTGCTGGGTAGCATCAATGGCTTTGTTCACATCAGGGTGAATTTTCCGCGCCAGATTGCGATACGCCGTTTTTACATCTTCAACTTCTGAGTCCAGCGGTATACCGAGGACGGCATACCATTCTGCCAGCGTATCCGGCTGTGTGGAGCGCGGTGGGCGCTGCCCATCGGTATCGGTTTGGTAGCGGCGTTGGGTATGCTGGGTTTTGTCGGCAAAGGTAGCCACCCGCCATCGACCTTTGATAAACGAGGATTCGATTTCGACGATTGTGCCCACCAATTGGCGCATGTTAACGGTTTTACCATAGCGAATTTCACGGTAAGGACCGATGCGGTCATAGTGAATAGGATAGATGAACAGTTCACCACCAAAGATGTCGTATGCCCACAACTTTTCGCCATAAAGTGCTAACAGGGGATATTCCCACTCCTCAACCTGAACCACGTGACCTTCAGGCGGGAGCAGCATATCCGCCCACAGGATGAACAGGGTGTATACACCGTTGGCATGGTTATGGGCGATGGTGTGCCGAATTTCGTAAGCAGGAATAGAGCTTTCGATGATGTGTATGCTGATAGCTTCGCCGGTAGGCAAACTGAGGTGGATGATGTCGCCACCATCTTCGTGGATAAGCGCACCGGCATGTTTCAACTGCCAGACGAGAAATGCGCCCGCTTTATAGGTATCTAACCGTACCACGAATGGCCTGCCTGTACGCTCAACTTTCCGAGGGGGTGAATACAGGCAGAGGTGCTGGTGTGAACACCTCTGCGATTGTGATAACTGTAACTTATTTCGGGTCAATTTTCTAGCACATGCGGGCGTGCGGTGCGTTTACATTTCCGGTGAAGGCTGCACGATGATAGCTGCTCGCGAGTCGGCACGGATGATGCGGGCATAGAGGTACAAAACGGGCGACAGGATGAGGCCGCTGGCAAGCAGCGCCGCCCGTATCCCCAAACGTTCACCCAGATAGCCGACAGGCGGCCCACCGACGATTTGGCCGAAGGCATCAACCTGACTGGTCATCGAGATGACGGTGGCGCGTACCGACGAGTCAATGTGCATGTTGATCCACGTGGTGTTGATGGGGGTAAGCAGTGTACGGATAGTGCCGATGCACCAGTTTATGACGACTGCCATCCCGAAGTTACCAGCCAGCGCGAACCCAAACAAGCAAGCTACCAGAAGCGCCGATAAGCCGAATGAAGCCCACGCCAATGATTGTCCCTGTTTCATATCCAGACGCTTTTCCATCACCCGCGTCACAAGGGCGGTAAAGGGACTGCCAATCAAACCGATTATGCCCAACCATGCTAATGGCGGCAGGCCGTGAAAGTCTGGCAGGGTGAAACTTCGCAGTAGATGGGCATCACCGAGGCGGTCAAAGCCTTCGCTGTACAGGCCGAAGAATAAGCCAATACCGAGGATGGCAATTAACATGGGTCGCACCCGTATCAAGCCGTAACCTGCCCGCAGCGTATACGCCATCTGACCAATGGTGCTGCGTTCTTCAGCCGGTGTGGGATGAAAACCGGTTTCTGGCATATAGAGAATCATGCCAACCGTTATGCTCAAAAAAAGCAAACCGGCGATCAAAATGGGCAGGGTGATGAGCAGACTGCCCAGCACAATACCTATGATACTGGCAGCAATCCCCATCAAATTACCGAGGCGGCTAGAACGCAGGAACAGCGCCCCTACCTGATCGTTGCCAATTTCGTCAATAAGCCACGCTTCGGTCGCCCCGCTCGTGAAGGTATGCCCGATGCCCCACAGCACGTTAAACAGGATCACCCCCACAAAGGTCGGTGTAGCGGCCTGCAACAGAAAGGCGATACCAGTTAGGAAAAAGCCGATCACAATTGATAGGCGGCGGCTGTAGACATCGGCGATGATTCCAGTGGGTATCTCGCAGACGAAGATACTGACTTCCAACGCTGTACCCGCCAGCACCAATTGCAAGGGCGTTAAGCTGACGGTTTGCACCATAAACACCATAATCACCAAGAAGCTCATGGAGAAGCAAATCGACATTCCGACACTAAAAAAAAGATACATACGTCGCGCGTCTAATTTGCGCGGATTAATTGCAAACATATCGGTTATACACTCACTCGTGTTGTGAACATGGCAAGCGCCACGTTCGGCTGTTCATAACATGAAAAGTCGCGATTCTGCCGGACAACACATATACGGATTGCAAGAGCGGCAATCAGGCAGACTCAATAAAGTTGGATCATATCGAAAGTTGAGGTACGAGTGAGGAAATTACAGCTACTTACGCGGGCTGCGAGGCTTAACACCAAACAGTGATTAAGAGGCCGTAACACCATGAGTAACGCGTCCTGAACCGATATGCAGTTGTTGATTGGTTGTCATTGGTATTACTCCTTTCTCATCGATGAACGAATTATTGAGCAGGATAGCACGATTTTATGGGAAAGGTCAACAATATTTCACATGTAAAATATGTCACATTCAAATTTTGCACTTGGACACACGACGATGTAATATCTCTACTACAATCCGTAATGATTGCAAATTAGTTTTTTATCGCATGTATTTTAGGAGGCCAATATGTATCGAAAATTGTCTGCGGTTTTGATCGCGCTATCGGCTATGCTGCTGCTGACCGTGGTCAGTCTGCCGCTTGTGGGCGCACAGGATGGTAACAAAGATGTTTATGGGCGGGATCTGCCAGCAGATGCTGCCCCCTATGATCAACAGATTTTTGGTGGGCTGTGTAATTCCGCAGTAAAAGAATTGGGACTCTCGTCCGTTATTTCAGTATATGCTCGTACTTGTGTCGGTACACCCGCGACAGACCAATTTGGTGACGGGATGGTCAACCTTGATGAGAACCTGCAACTGATCCCCGGTGCAGCCGAATCATGGGAAGCATCGGCAGATGGTTTGTCATGGTCGTTTCACCTGCGCCCCGGTCAGGTTTGGAGTGATGGCACACCGCTGACCGCCAATGACTATGTCGCTTCTTACCGCTATATGGCTGATCCTGCAAACGCATACGATTTTGTGTGGATGTGGCAGGGTACGATCAAGAATTGGTCGGAAGCCGTTGCTGGTGAAGTTTCGCCAGAGGAAGTCGGCGTAACAGCCGCTGATGACAACACAGTCGTCATTACCACTGATGGCCCACGCCCATACCTGCCCGGTACCGTGTACTTCTGGGCACCGTTGCAAGCGAAGGCACTGGCAGAACATGGCGCTGGTTACATCAATGACCCGGCTACCAGTGTGTCTTCTGGCCCGTTCATGCTCAGTGAGTTCAAACCGGGTGAAAGCATAACGCTTGTAGCGAACCCGACCTACAATGGTTACCGTAAACCTTACCTGAAGGAAATTGTAGGGACGTATGGCGACCAGTTGAATGGTAGTTTCCTTGCTTTCCAGAATCATTCTATCGACCAAGTAAACTACAATGTGTTAAGCCCGGCGGACTTTGAAGTGATCAAAGCTGATCCGATTTTGAGCGCTAATTATCGCCCGAACTTCGGTGACTTCCGCACGGACTATCTGCTATTCGACAGCTACACTGCTCCTTTCAATGATCTCAAGGTACGTATGGCCTTTGCTAAGGCGCTCGACCGTGAATCAATTATCAAGAACGTTGTGGGCGCACAGTTCGGTATCCCCGCTTACTCATTCCTGGCTCCCGGTTTCCCGGCTTCGGACAGTGAGGGCGTTCTGAAACCCATTCAGGCTTACGATTGCGATGCAGCCAAAGCTCTACTGGCAGACGCAGGCTTCGCGGATGGTGCAGGCTTCCCTGATCAGGAAATGGAACTGCGCGGCGAAAGTGATTCGCATGTGGCGTGGGCTGTAGCAGCCGCAGGTTCGATCAGCCAATGTTTGAATGTCAAGATTACCGTCAACAACATGGAATTTAAGACATTCATGGATGGGTTGCTGGCTAGACCAACCACTATCAAGCTCTCGATGATTGCTTACGGCATGGACTACCTTGATCCGTCGAATATGCTGGGTGTATGGCTTTCACAGGGACGTCATTCATGGTTGAATGCAGATTTTGATAAATTGGTGACTGATGCCGGTGTGAAGGTTGATGACCCGGCTGCCCGTATGCAGATGTACAAGGATGCCGAAAAGATTCTCGTTGAGGATGTTGGTGGCGTGTTCTTTGTTCATCGTATTCAGGGTGATCTGTTCCAACCGTATATTGCCGGTGACTGCTTCCGTCCTGACAAACAGGGTGTAGGCGCGTTCCATTGGGGCAATGACTGGTGCTGGGGTTCGTTGTATGTCACTAATGACGTAGCGAATTATAAGACTTTCCGCAGCGAGTAATAGGTCGCTGACTTAGTAGAGTGGAGGTGGTGCAATGCGTCACCTCCACTTTGTTGTCTACAGTATCAAATCGGTTGTGGAAGTGAGTTTAAATTCTCTACTACAAGCAAGAAGGCTTTGATTGCTAGGTGCTGATAGAATTATCCGCATCCCTAAATCCTGTCGTTAGATAGTAGAGATAAGGGATTTCAAAACCGTTGTTTCTCCCTCGCTATATGGGGTGTGATCGGGTTAAGGTTTGGGGACTAGCAATCAGGATAAGTATGTGTAAAAAAGGTTGTTAGTTTTGTTTGAATTTCGAATTAATCATTATTCCGTATTGAGAATTCCATGACAGGCTATATTATTCGACGGCTCATTGGTCTCTTCTTTGTAATGTTCGCCGTTGGCACAATTGTCTTTTTTTTGATGAATATGATTCCCGGCGGACCGTTCAGTCTGGGTGAGCGTGGCTATACGTCAGATGCGCTCACGAACTTAGAACGCAAATATGGGCTGGATAAGCCTATATTAGAACGTTATGTCAATTATTTTGCGAGTGCTGTGCAGTTGGATTTCGGTTACTCGAATTCGGTATCGGGCAACCCAAGCGTAATTTCAGTTATTGCCCGTACATGGCCGGTGACGCTGCATGTCGGCCTTTACACCATCATCCTATCGTTCAGCTTGGGATTACTTATGGGGATTGTAGCGGCCTATAACCGGAATGGTTGGATTGATACCTTTGTGACGTTCACGGCAACACTGGGTATTACGCTGCCTAATTTTATTATCGCAACCTTATTATTACTCATTTTTGGTTACCAGAATGGTTGGGGAGATCCTAGAAAGTGGATTATCGGCCCATTATGGCCTGATGGTCCGGCGCTGCTTTCGTGGGATTATTTTTTGCCAGTTATTACTTATGCACTGGCGCCGATGGCTGTGGTTGCCCGATATACACGCTCGAGCGTGGCTGATGCCCTGAATGCGGATTATGTGCGAACGGCGCGGGCGAAGGGGTTGAGCGACCGGGCGATTATGCTGCGCCATGTGCTGCGAAACGCTATGATACCGATGGTTACGGTGCTACTGCCACAAATCCCGAATTTGTTAACAGGGTCGTTGTTTATCGAGATCGTGTTTGGTATTCCGGGGTTGGGTAAATTTTTCGTGACGAGTATTTTTAACCGTGATTATCCAATGATAATGGGTTTGGTGCTGCTGGTTGCTTTCATGTGGGGGCTTACCTACCTTATCACTGATATTTTGTATACCATGATAGACCCGCGAGTACGGATTTCGGGCGGAGGGGGTCATTAATATGGTAGACAAAACGGCTGTAAACGTATCAGCGGGACAAACGGCTACTGCTTCCTTACGTGAAGTAATCGAACAACGCTCTCCTTGGGTGGATGCTATGCGGCGCTTCCGGCGTAACCGGTTGGCGATGCTGGGATTGGGAATACTGATTCTGCTGTTGTTGGTTGCGGTATTTGCAGATGTTATTACGCCACATCCTTATGACTATGTATTTTTGAGTCTGCCACATAGTATGCTGCCGTTTGTTGATCCTAATCATGTGCTGGGTCTCGATAGTGCAAGCCGTGATTATTTGGCACGATTGATTTATGGGGCAAGAACTTCAATGCTGGTGGGGTTATCTGTACCCTTTTTCTCGTTCCTCATCGGTGTGCCACTGGGGGCAGTTTCGGGTTATGTGGGCGGCAAAGCAGATTTCGCCATTCAACGGGTGGTGGATGTAGCAACGGCTATCCCACCGCTGCTGTTCGCACTGTTTCTGTTGAGTGTGGTTGGAAGCGGTGTGAATAATGTTATTTTCGTGTTGGCGATCACCGGTTGGATTGAATCAACACGGCTGACACGAGCGCAGTTTTTGACTTTCCGCGAAAAAGAATTCGTCACTTCTGCTCGTGCGTTGGGCGCAACCGGATGGCAGATTATCACCTCGCACATTTTGCCTAACGCCATCTCACCGTTGTTGATCTCGTTCACTTTTGCCGTACCGTTGGCCATTTTTGCTGAAGCCGGATTGAGTTTTTTGGGCATTGGGATTACAGAGCCAACAGCAAGCTGGGGTAAAATGATCGGTGGTGGAATTGGCAACACCATCCGGGTTTATTATCATTTAGCGTTGTTCCCGACTGTTCTGGTAGGGCTTACGATGCTCAGTTTTTCGTTCGTTGGCGATGGTTTGCAAGAAGCGCTTGATCCTAACCGTTCGCAGTAACCTATACAGTGAGGTGTAGTTCACATGGCACGTTCATTCTTTCCGTCTACTCTCTTTGTAATTGCCTCACTCGTGTTAGCGCTTATTCTGGCGGCGTGCGGGGGTGGCGCTGATAGTTCAGCGACAGCTATCCCGACTTCCACGCCGATTCCGACATACGGCATCGCGCTGCCTACATCAATGCTATCGATCCCGACCAGCGAGGCGACTGTGGAAGCAACGGCGGTTGCCAGCAGTGTGCTGGATGCCGCCGTTGTGGCACGAGGTTTGGGGCGTTATGAAGCATTGGATTGTGCAAGTTGTCATGGGGCAGGTGGTGAAGGCACGGATAAAGGCTCATCATTGATTGTGTCGACCCAAACTGAAGATGAGTTCATCGGTTTCATCCGCTCCGGTGGCACATTGGGGACAGCGCACCAATATCCGGCTAACCGCCTGAGCGATAGTGGAACGAAGACGCTCTACCAATATTTGCTGTCGCTGCGCGTTAGCTCATGAAAATCAGTAAATCACTGCCGCCGCCGTCTAAATCCGACAAGCGGATGTTAATTGTCAGTGCGGGTATTTTTATATCCGTCTGTGTGCTGGTTGGTCTGGCGGTATTCTCCCGTGGTGGTTCACAAACGTCCGGCAATTTTGGCGGTGTAAATGTGCCCAGTGGAGGGACACCGCTGCCGGCTGACGTTATCGCCAAGCTGACAGAAATACCCGGGTCAGTCATGCTGACGGGTGCGTTGGCGGATGAAATCCATGGTGTCGAGCAAATGGTGGCGGCGTGTCCTGATTATTCGGCAGCGCGGCGTGACCAGATTAAGCAGCATGTCGCATGGCTGCTTGCGCCAGCGACTCTGCCGCCGGAGATTATTATTGCGCTGGGCGCAAATGTTAATGGGCGGTTGATTTTAGGGATTGCGACCTATACATTATCGGATTGGGGCATACATCAAAAAGCACCTGATTCGTGTTTGCTGACGATTGGCAAAAAGCTGAATGAGCTGTTAATTACGACTGGCGAAGAGCAGATTCCGGCATTTGATGTGCCTCCAGCCTAAGAAATTCGAATAATAATTAAGAAAGTGTCTTGCCTATTCAAATAACCTATGCTATAGTGCAAAGCAGGGAAACGACCACGCCAGTTCATCTACCTACATTGAGTTATACATTCAAATAAAGTGATTTTTACCAATCATCTGACGTATTGGCGTAATAGTCGCCTTCTCACACGTATACCCCTCCCTTCCAATGGAATACGATTCGAATTGGTTATCTGTTTTGGGAATTAATCCCACCCCGGAGTCACATTGAACATGGACATTGCCCAGCTAGAGCAAAAAACACTTGAAGAATTACGTCATGTCGCCCGCGAGAATAATGTAACGGGCTACAGTAGACTTAAAAAACCTGAACTTATATTGTCGTTATTGCGCAACAATGCCGAAAAACAAGGTTATCAGTTGCGTGGTGGCGTACTGGAAATCGTTGATGACGGCATCGGCTTTTTGCGGGCGGAACATTATCTGCCCGGACCGAACGACATCTACGTCAGCCAGACGCAGATCAAGCGCTTTAACCTGCGCACAGGTGATATGGTCATCGGGCAAGTACGGTCGCCCAAGGATTCGGAAAAGTATTACGGTCTGCTCCGTGTAGATGCTGTAAACGGCCTGAACCCCGAAGAAGCGAAGAACCGCCCCAATTTTGAAGACCTCACCCCTATTTATCCCAACGAACGTTATGACCTTGAAACTAGCCCTCGCATCCTTTCGACGCGGCTGCTGAATCTGATCGCCCCCATCGGGCGTGGTCAGCGTGGATTGATTGTCTCGCCACCTAAAGCTGGTAAGACGACCGTGCTGAAAGAAATCGCCAACGCCATCAGCAAAAATTATCCCGAAGTTCATCTGATGATCGCCCTGATCGGCGAGCGTCCGGAAGAAGTGACGGATATGGATCGCTCGGTGGATGCCGAAGTTATTGCCTCAACATTTGATGATCCGGTACAGCATCATGTGCGGGTCGCAGAGATGGCTATCAACCGTGCCAAGCGGCTGGTTGAGAGCAAGCAGCATGTGGTTGTTATGCTGGACAGCATCACCCGTTTAGCGCGCGCCTATAACCTCGTCGTACCCAGCAGCGGACGTACCCTTTCAGGCGGTTTCGATCCGTCAGCCATTCACCCACCGAAGCGTATCTTCGGTGCGGGGCGTAATGTGGAAGAAGGCGGCAGCCTGACGATCATCGCAACCTGTTTGGTTAACACCGGCAGTAAGATGGATGATCTAATTTACGAAGAATTCAAAGGTACGGGCAACATGGAACTGATGTTGAACCGTAAGCTCCAAGAACGCCGTGTCTTCCCGGCCTTCGACATCGAGCAAAGCTCCACGCGGCGTGAAGAACTGCTTCTGGGGCCGGATGTCTTGGCTCGTGCGTACACGATGCGTAATATGCTGTCGCACCTGCAAGAAGACCCGGAAATGGGTGTGGTCGGCGCATACGAACGCTTCATCAACCAGTTCCGGCTGACCGAAAGCAACGAAGAGTTCATGAACTCGCTGCCCGGTGCAGGTAGTAATAACAATCACCGCAGTATGTTCTAAACGCATCGTCAGTCTAATGGTTTGACGATAAAAGCCCTGTTTCCAGAGTGGAGGCAGGGCTTTTGATTTATAAGATTGGCGCGGCTATAGTTATGGACAAAATGGCTGACACTAAAAGAGTTTACGATGCCGGATATTCACAAACATTTGACAATTTCTGCGCCGATTGATTGGGTATGGGCCGCGCTAACCGATGAAACGACCATGACCATCTGGATGCAGGATAATGCGGTGCAGATCGATTTGCGGGTAGGCGGAACCTATCAATTGTTCGGCGGCGAGACCAGCGGACGTTTTACACATATCGCCGTGCCAACCCTGCTGGAATATACATGGCGGCAAAAAGGCTGGCAAAAAAGCTGGGAGGACTCGTTAGTACGCTGGGAACTGCACGCTGAAGGAACCAGCACCCATATTCATCTAATCCACAGCCGATTCCCCAACAACAACGAGCGCGACAGCCATGACGAAGGTTGGGATATGTACTGGATCGCACCGATGCAAGATTGGTTGGAACACGGATAACATGTGGCGTTTGACGATTACTTTTGTCCTCTTTTTGGCTCCTGTAATGTTGACCGATGCGTCTGCACCGGCGCTTCAATTGGCCTATCTTCATCCCCTGTCGGATATGACCCACTGTGATCAGGTGATGGTCATCGATGTTGATGGGACTGTAAATCAGCAGTTTGATATGCCAATCATTAATGGATGTATGCCACCGTTGTGGTCGCCAGATGGTCAGTATCTGGTGGTTTATCATCCGGGGATGACGATCATCAACATCGAAACAGGCGTAATCCTCGTGTTAAATGATTTGACTGGCGGAATACTGTTTGATACACCGGTATGGTCAAGGGATGGAAACTATATCGCATGGCATGAGCATAGAGGCGGCGACGGCAGAAACCCCACATGGAAAGTACTGAATGTGATAGATGGCATGGTCGAAACGCACACATCGTTGAGCGAGGCGAAGATTGAGCCAGATCAAATCCAATTACTTTATGTGGAAAGTGAAAGCCTATTTAGCGTTGTTAGTGGTGCAGAGCCACAAAAAATAGCGCTACCACAAAAAATGAATTGTACATCGACACTGGCATGGCACGACAATCAGTTCTTGTGCATAGATGCGGATGATCTGGTATTAATTGATACCCAAAGCGGTGCTACCCTGAACTTGACCAACACGCCTGATGTTCAAGAATCAAATGCTCATTGGTCGCCAGATAAGACTCAAATCGTCTTTGAGACCTTTGATCCAATGACTCGGAAGTCGTGGATTAATACCATATCAAGCACGGGAACGAACGTGCAGCAGCTTACTTTGCCTCCAGACGATAGCTACGATGTGCTGCCGCTGTGGTCACCCGACGCTCAATACATCGCCTTTCAACGGCACAACGGTTACAAAGGGCTTTCAGTCACTGTCAATGTCATTCGGGCGGATGGTACGGAGTTACAATCTATCGGTGACGGTATTTATCCCGTATGGCGGCCTGTAAGTTAACTCTGATTACGCAGATACATGATGTGCTGATAAATCGATACAGGATACAACTCGCAACGACGACTACCAGCTTGCGTATAATAAGCATGTAGTTGGTGCATCAAAAAGGAATCTCAAGTTATGAAACGGTTTGCAACCCTTGTTTTGACTCTAATCATTATTGTGCTGGTAGTACTCTCGACACTTTTCATTTCTAGCCAATGCATTATCCCCGGCATTTGTCCCACCAAAACGACGATGACCGCCTCTACAATTTTGGACAAAGTGCAATCGTTATCATCACTGACGACTACCCGCTACACTTTTTCGACCATTATCTCCGTCCAGAGTGATATGCCCGGTTTGCTACAGGCACTTTATGGGCAAAAGCAGGTCATGGTAGCTGTAGGCTACATCACGGCAGGCATTGATATGCGCCAAGCACAGGCACAGGACCTCCAGAACGGTGAGGGTCTATCGCTGGTGCTGCCCGCGCCAACCCTGCAAGATTGCATTCTTGATGAAGGCAAGACCTATATCGCAGCACTGGAAAAGGGTATCTTCGCGCCTGCCAATCCCACCATTGATCAGGAATCACGGCGCTTCGCTATTCAACAGCTTCGTCAATCGGCGCTGGAAGGCAACATTCTAACCGAAGCTCAAAGTCAGGCACAAACGGCTGTCACCGATTTTGTAACGCTCGTGGGTGTGAACAACGTCCAGATTAGTTTCCTACCTGCTGATCCAAATACGCCGCTGCCCGAAAGCTGCGGCTAACCCTACCGACTGGCTTCACCCAGCGCACGGATGGTTGCGATTTCGCCCCGGTGCCCGATCTCGTGTTCAATCAGGTGATACACCACCCATTCGGGGGTCACATCATAACGTTCGGTGGCGCGAGGTCGGCGAAAGTCTTCGAGCGTCATTTGCTGAAAAACACCCAGTACCATTTTCCGCGTCGAGTCTAACCGTTTGTAGTGGGCATCCAAACTCACGCCTTTCACCACCGTCAGGCGATCATCTGCGCCGCGTACAGGATAATCAAAGCCATCCCATACCGAAGCGGGTAGTTTCGTCTCTATCACCTCATTGAAGAGCCAATCCAGCTCGATTAGGGCGATGTGGTACAGCAGGGTGCCGATGCTGTTGGCAACAGGGGGGCGCCAGTCAATAACCTCTGGCGCGATTCCTTCCAATATGCGTCCGGTCAAAATGCGGGTATCCTCCAGCATCCACAGGGCGCGTCCTATTTCCGGCACGAAGCCGGTCAGTGGGGCGATGTGTAGCGATTCGCGTGGTTGGTTGGACATAAGACACCTTCCTCGAAGTCTGATCGTAGAGACTTTATAATACCATCATCAATTTGGACATGTGCATCCGTCAAAGGACTGAACCCTCATGAAACCTGCTACCCGTGTCGTCCGTGCTGGGTTGCCAGCACCGCAGCAATCCGCACCGTATTTACCCGGCCCAACTTTTGCCGCGCCCTTCCACGCCGCCGGTGATCCGAGCAGTGCGCCCTATAATTATGGTCGCTTGCATAACCCGACGTGGACTCAATTCGAGCAAGCATTAGGCGAGTTAGAGGGTGGAGTCACGCTGGCGTTCGCCTCGGGCATGGCGGCTATTGCTTCGGTGTTCGGTGCGGTTTTGCGCCCCGGTGATAAAGTCGTTCTGCCCTCGGATAGTTATTATTTGACGCGGGTGCTGGCGAATGGATACTTCAGCCAGATGGGTGTGCAAGTGGTCATGTCCCCCACTGCCAACAACAGCCAACTTGAGCATCTGGATGGCGCGAAACTGCTGTGGCTGGAAACGCCTAGCAATCCCAATCTGGATATTTGCGATATTGCGGCGCTGTCGCAGGCGGCTCATGCGCGGGGTGTGCTGGTGGCGGTGGATAACACGACGGCGACCCCGCTGGGTCAGCAGCCATTAGCCCTCGGCGCGGATTTCTCCGTAGCTTCTGACACTAAGGCACTGACCGGACACTCTGATCTGATCCTTGGTCATGTCGCCGTCAGCAATCCGGCGCTCTTAGAAGGCATCCGCACATGGCGGAACCAGATTGGCGCAGTTCCGGGGCCGATGGAAGTCTGGTTGGCGCATCGGTCGCTGGCGACGCTTCACCTGCGGTTGGAGCGACAGTGTGCTAATGCGCTGGCGATTGCCCAATTTTTAGCGACACACCCCGCTGTGAGCGATGTGCGTTACCCCGGTTTATCCCAACATCCGGCATATGCACTTGCAGCACATCAGATGCAGTATTTCGGCCCGATTATCAGTTTTACGCTGGCGGATGAAGTAACGGCACAACAATTCCTCAGCACATCAAAATTGGTGTATGAAGCCACTAGCTTTGGCAGCTTGCACAGCACTGCGGAACGGCGCGCCCGCTGGGGTGGCGATGTTGTCGCCGCCGGTTTTATCCGCATGAACGTGGGCTGTGAAGATGTAGACGATTTATTAGCAGATTTGGCACAAGCGTTAGGGTAACAAACGGAAGTTTACGGACTTCACACGCACCCCCGATTATTTGGGGTATTTTGCAACCTTTGCGTGCTATCCTTAATCGGTACGTAGGAGGAGAGCACAAATTATGTTGGCCCGTTACAAGCACGCTGAACCTGTACGGCGGTTGGGTGTCGCGCTTCTGGTCATTGCTGGGCTGGTTACGCTGGTGGGTTCGCTTGACCAGCACCCCGGCCTTGATCCTTTGACGTTTATCCAAAAGACCTTTGACGATTTTTATACGAATGTGGGTACTGAACTTGCCAGTATCGCCGTCACGGTGCTGATTATTGACCGGCTGCATCATCACCACGATGACGAAAATGAACGCGAGGCGCTCATCCTGCAAATGGGCAGCCCCGACCACTCCTTTGCCATTGAAGCGGTGCGGATACTGGGCGCGAAAAAATGGTTAAAGAGTGGCGCACTAGCAAACGCTAATCTGACACATGCTAACCTTGAAGGGGCAAACTTACAGGCTGTGCCGCTGCCCGGTGCGCGGCTGGCGCTGGCGAATTTGTGCCATGCTAAGCTCACACAGGCGAATTTACGTCATGCCTATATGAAAAGTGCAGAAATGCAGGGAGTCTGTTTGCGCGGTGCTGATTTACGCGGTGCTAATCTGAACGAAGCCAACATGGTCAATGCCCGCTTCGACGCGGAAACACTTCTGGATTCTGAAACGATATTGCCCGACTGCACGTATTGGTCTGTAGGAACAGACATCAGTCGCTTTACGAACGTACAGCATCCGAATTTCTGGCAGCCGCGACCGCATCCAAAAGCATGAAATCCGGTTGACAGTCCGGCGGGTCACCGTTAAGCTGCACAGCATCATTGAAGCAATAAATTTTAGGACGGGTTATGTTTGGCTCTCTGTTTGGTCGGTCTAAAAACGCATTAATTCGTCAGTTGGGCAGCAGTGATAACCGGCAGGTTTTGAAGGCATTAGAGGATCTCAAAGCAAACGGTTGGTTTCGTGATGGATCATTACGCGCTGTGCAGTTGGAAAATGCCAATTTGCAGGGGGCAGCATTGGCGAAAGCCGAAATGCAGCAGGCGAACCTGCAAGGCGCGAATTTGACCAAAGCATATTTAGGCGAAACACACTTGAAAGCTGCCAATTTGCGCAGGGTTAAATTGTGTGATGCCAACATGCGGAATATTATTCTGATCGAGGCGGATTTATCCGGTGCTGACCTGAGTCGCGCCTACATGCCATCAGCCATTCTGACAGGGGCGGTTTTGATGGGGGCGAACCTGACCAGCACTAATTTCTGGCAAGCTAATTTGGGCAAGGCTAATTTGCATAATGCCGTGATGACCGGCGCAAATTTGTTTGACATTCGCTGTGATGAACAGACGATATTGCCGGACGGTACATTCTGGACAAACGTAATCGACTGGGGACGCTTCACTGATCCGGCGCATCCTCACTTCTGGCAGGGGAAACCTTCTGATGGATAATCGCGCATGGCGGATCGTCCTTGCTATCATTTTCCCGCCCATCGCGGTTCTGGATAAGGGCTGCGGGACAACGCTGCTCGTGACTTTGTTGACGATACCTTTGTGGTTCCCCGGTATGATCGTTGCGATTTTGATTATCCTCGCGGACAAATCTCATGCAAATGAACCACTGACCGAAATCGCTGATGATTGGCCTGAAAAAGAGAAACGCAAAGGGGCGTACATCCGGCTGGCAGATGGCGAAATCGCTGAAGTTGTGGGTGACGACCACGCAC
>JBBSBS010000009.1:0-39191 GCA_038251045.1 Aggregatilineales bacterium
AACCATGTCGCCGGATAAAAGAGTGCCGCGTGCGGGTTGCCAATCAGCGGATGCCCGATGAAGGTATAGGGATTCCAGAGCGGGAGTTCGCCAGCGTGTACCATGTCATGGAGCATGGTCGTGATCGGATAGAACATCGCCCGAAAGTCATTCGCCGCCAGCACTTCACCGGTTGGGGGTAAAATCGCCGGACGCAAAAATAAGATGGTCAACAGCGCCAGCACCAGCGGCACTAAATACGGGCGGCGCTCGAAAGCTTTTTCCACTACTGCACCTCAATCTCGCCAATCGTCACAAACGGCTGCCCATCGACAGGCAGCGCTTCATTATCGCCGTACCAGTAAGCTTTGACCACCAGCGAATAGTGTCCGGCGGGTAAATCAAGAGGTAAGGTCAATGTGTGACGGTCAAAATATACATCACCTACTGTCCATGCGGTCGTCGGCTTATCCGCAGGCGAACCGTTGTGGTCTGCCCGCACTGCACCGGTGTTATCCAGCACAAATACGCCTACCGAGTAATCCAGCGCCGGTTGTTTCAAGGCACTCCACCACAGATCAATGTGCAGCCGTTGGCCTGCCCGCGCTTCGGTCGGTGACAGCGCGTCCCGCAGCCGGAACACATCCGCGAACTGATGGGTGGTCACATCCAAGAAGGGCTTCTCGTACAGTACCATCTGAATGACCGAGTCGCCAAATCGCTGGCGATAGTCGGGATTCACTGGCAGTTCGCGCCGGATGACGACTTCGAATCCTGCCGCGCCGCTGTCCAAGGCGTTCATGATTTGGGGAGCCTGTAACCACTGCACCACCCACACCCGCCGATGCGACTCAAGCTGCGGGGTGATGGCAGGCAGTAAGTCTTTCTGATCGGAATAAATATCCGCGCGGGTGATGGTGCGGATGATCTCAGCATCGGGCAGCCGCCGCCGCAGTTGGTAAGCGAAGGCGTTATCATCCCAACCGGTTTCCAGCACGATCAAATCCCCCGCCGCATAATCTTCTGCGACTAATCCGGCGACGACATCACTATCAATGCGCGGTTGAATCACGGTCGGTGTCAGCAGCGTGACCAGCACCCACGCCCCGATCATTATGCCGACGATTGGCGGGGAAGGTCTAAGGCCGTCGCGCTTCAGGGGTTGGATGACACTTGCCCCGTAACCGCACACCACCATCAACAGCGGTATGAGGAACACCAGCGTCCGACCCGACAGCAGATTAAAGCGGAGGCTGAGGCCGAACATGGCAATTAGTAATCCCACACTGCCTATGACGACGACCCACTGTAGGCGAATGCTGATGTGGAGTTTGGGCGGTCGCTGCCACATCGACCAGATGGCTAACGCGCCTAACCCTAAGAGCAGCGCCCATTGTGAACCGAGCAGCAGATCACCCAACGCAGGGATGTTGGCTAAGGTGGCGGCGTAGGTTCCCGGCAGGTTACCGATGCCGCTGGTCAGCGTTGGCAGTTGGATGGTCGCGATCACCCACAGCCACGGCAGGTACACTATCGCCGCCGCGATCCAGCCAGCGATCAACCACAGCTTGGGGCGTTTCAATGTGTTTGGGTGCTGCGCCCGAAAACGCCAGACCAACCCGACTATGACCTGCACCGCCAGCGGAAGCACCGCGAAGTACAGCGTATAAAATGCCAACGTCAGGCTGAGGCTATATCCCAACAATATCCCAAATTTGGGATTCTTGAGGTAGCGCAGGAAGCATAACCATGACAGCGCGACGAACAACATGAACCAGCCATAATGCCGCACTTCTTGACTGTAATAGACAGCTATCGGCAGCACCGCCAGCAGCAGCGCCGCGTATAAACCTGCCCGCCGCCCGAACGTATGCGCACCGATGCGGTAGGTGACGGCTACGGTGAGCAAACCCGCCATGATGCTGAGGTAACGGAGTGCCAGCGGACTATCCCCCGCCAGCGAACGCCAGCCGCGCAGCGCCACGAAATACAACGGCGGGTGACGGTCGTGAGCGAGGTTATCCAGCACGACATTCAGCCGCGCGTCATCGGTTGCCCAGATGCTCCAACCCTCATCCGTCCATACGGGCCAACTGCCCACGTTGATGATGCGGGTGGCAGCGGCAAACAGCAGAATGAGAACGAGTATGGATAACTGTCGGGCAGGTTGGGTCATCAGGGGTTTTCAATCAGTGGCGTTATCAGCTAGCGCATTGCCCACGCAGGGATGCTAAAAATTTGGTCGGTGGTCAGTTCGAGGCCGGGAAATAAATCCGCCAGATCAAGGGTTTGCGACCCGCGATAAATCCGAATTTCGGGATTATTATCACGGCGATATTGATGCAGTTCTTGTGTGGTCGGATACACCAGCCACACCTGTTCAGTCCCTTTTGCGAGATACGTCCGCAGTTTGGTCTGAATATCATCCGCTTCTTCGCCCGGTGAAATCACCTCAACCGCCAGATCAGGAATACCGGGATAGGGCTTGCTTAAATCGGGCATGGGCAGCATATTCGCTAGACGAATAAAGGATAAATCCGGCACAAACGAGTCCTTTAACCCTTTCGCATCTGAAAGCATGAGGTAGGTCAATCCATCATAAAAGACTGCGCCAAGATTATGTTGACTTACAAACAGCTTTAACGGATCGTAGATATTCCCGCCAACAATATTATGTACGAAACCCGCAGCACTCATCTTGACCACGCTCCCGTCAATGATTTCGACACGCGCATTGCCTAACTTCAACAGGTCGTCAAGCGAAAGCAGCTTGGGTTTAGCTGGTGCATCTAACATCGTCACACCTCAAAACTTATTGCCCTCCATTATAGCTTATATCGCAGCCATCTCCCGCAGCACATGACGGGCGATGACCATCCGCTGAATCTCGCTTGTGCCCTCACCGATGCTCATCAAGCGTTGGTCGCGGTAGATGCGCTCGACGGGAAATTCGCGGCTGTAGCCATAACTGCCGTGAATCTGGATAGCGTTGTGGCAGACTTTCTCGGCAACTTCGGTCGCCTTCAGCTTGCCCATCGCCGCCATCTTGCCGAAGTCCTTGCCTGCGTCCTTCATCCACGCCGCCCGATACACCAGCATCCGCGCCGCTTCGATTTCAACCGCTGCATCCGCCAGCATCCACTGTATCGCCTGATGATCGCTAATCGGCTTTCCGAACGCCCGCCGCTGCTGGGCATATTTGACCGCTTCTTCAAAGGCGGCCTGCGCCAGCCCGATGCTCAAAGCGCCGATGCTGATGCGTCCGCTATCCAGCGTTTGCATGGTCTGGTGAAAACCGCGCCCTTCTTCACCCAGCAGCGCATCGGCGGGCACACGCACATCCTCGAAGGTCAGCATTTGTGTAGGTGAGCCTTTCAAGCCCATCTTCTTTTCCGGTGGGTGGATCGTCAGCCCCGGCGTTCCCGGCTCGACCAGCAGCATCCCAAAGCCGCGTGTTCCGGCTTCTTTATCCATGCGCACCAGCGTCACAATCACCGGCGCGAACTTGGGGTTGGTAATCCACGCCTTGTTGCCGTTAATGACCCACGTATCGCCGTCTTTTACCGCGCTGGTTCGTACACCGCCTGCCAGATCAGAACCGGCACCCGGTTCGGTCAAGGCCAGCGAACCGAGCACCGTACCGCCGGTCAGTTTGGGGAGATAGTGCTGCTTTTGTGCGTCTGTTCCCCAATTGGTGATCGGCCCACAGCACAGGCCGTTGTGTGCCGCCAGCGAAATCGCCGTAGAACCGCACGCCCAGCCTAGCTCCTCGATGGCAATGGCCGCGCTGAGTGAATCCAAGCCTACACCGCCGTAGGCTTCCGGCACTTGCAAGCCCGTCAAGCCGAGCGCAGGCATTTTGTGGATGGCCTCCCAGCGGAGTTGACCAGTTTCGTCAACCTCGGTGGCATACGGCCTAAGTTCTTTGGCGCAAAAATCATGCACGGCGCGCTGGTACATCTGCTGCTCGGACGAGAGTTCAAAATCCATGAAAAGTCCTTAGTCGGTAGTTCTTAGTGGATAGTCTAACTTCAAAACTCATATTTTTAGAGCTAAATAACGAAATGCTTTGTCTGAAACCGAAGAGTAATCTGCCCATTTGCAAAGATAGTTACCAGAAATCGCTAGAGTTTCTTCACGGTTTTTAGTTGTTCCACGAGATGGAACCCTATACCAATTCAATTTCCCGTTCAGAATTCGAGTATCGTGTAGATGGAAATTTCTAGCCATTGTCTCATTCCCACCAATTCCCCAATACAGATTATCGTTAGTTAGTAGTACTGCATATCCTTCACTTCCATTTAGTTTTGTAATCCGCTCTAAGCGGGTCACGTCTTTTAGAAAGTCATATTTCCCTAAATCTTGTGCTCCATGATTTTTTAACTGGAAACGTTCTTTATTGTAATCCGTTACAAGTGTTTTAGTTTTATATTTTAACTCAATCGCCAACTTCATTTTGGTTGTAGTCACTAATATGTCTAGACGCATACCTTCTATCGGATACTCCAATCGAATGTTGGCATCCTCATAATGCTTATGAAGCTGCCATGCAAAGGCATGTTGAAAATCAGCTTCGGAATGAAAGATTGGTCGATTTGTGGCAAGCTCAGACATGAAATCTTGTACGTTAAACATTATGT
Source organism: Aggregatilineales bacterium (assembly GCA_038251045.1). Taxonomy (GTDB): domain Bacteria; phylum Chloroflexota; class Anaerolineae; order Aggregatilineales; family Phototrophicaceae; genus CFX2. The sequence continues at coordinate 4,620 of JBBSBS010000009.1, forward strand.
TCCCTCTTTCTTAAACCCCATCACCCACCGCCCCCAACATCAATCAATAGGTATATTGATTCGGTTTAATTCAGCGATTAACATATCATTTCTCTACATGGTGCATGATTACCAGATTGGCCATCAAATCCATAATGTCAATCGCGAAGCTTCCTGTTATCTTTATGATGATAATCAAATCACCAAACAACCACATAACCCAAATTAAAGGCAGCATAAATCGATATTACAACGAATGGCTCTGACTTCCTCATTCATTTTAATGCCGTAAGGAGTACTCATTTTGTTACATAAAGTGCGCTGGACACCGCAAAAAGTCGCCCAACGAATTCGCCTGATTACCCCGTTGGTTTACAAAAAGCGATTTCCGATGGCGGCGTTTCATTATCAAACCCTGCCGAACCCGCTGGTGGATGCGCCAACGGGAACGGATGTGGACACGAGCAGTTGGGAAGTCATCGAACCCAACAGTTATTGGGGCACATGGCGGACGGATTTCATCCTGCGGTCTCATTTTCAGGTTCCCCCCGAATGGGGGCAAGATGAACCGATTGCTTTGCATTTGCCACTCGGTCAATCCGGTGATTTCAGCCATCCTGAGTCGTTGGCTTATATTGATGGACAGCCTTATGCCTCGGCAGACCGTCACCATCATGAAATCCTGCTGCCGGAAGTCTGGCGTGATGGGCAGCCGCACACGTTGGCATTACACGGCTGGACGGGTTTGGGCGGCTGGGAGAACGGCGACCCTGATACCAAGTTGTATATGCGGGAATGTGCGGTGGTGCAAATTGATACGCCGACCCGTCAAATTATTGCGGCGGCGCGAGTGGCCTTAGAGGTTGCCAATCAGCTAGACGATAATGATCCGGTTAAGGGGCGCTTATACAATGCGCTCGATGCGGCTTTCATCCAGATTGACAGCCGCGATCCGCTGGGAACACCCGCCTTTTATGAAAGTGTGCCCGGTGCATTAGCCACCCTCAAGCAAGCCATCGCGGCGGCTGGCGACCCGATGGATGTGGATATTATCGGCGTGGGACATGCCCATATTGATGTGGCATGGTTGTGGACGCTGGGACAAACCGTACGCAAATCAGGGCGCACATTCAGCAACGTCTTGCGGTTGATGGAGCAGTTCCCAGAGTATGTGTTCTCGCAAAGTCAAGCACAGCTTTATAAATATGCCGAGGATAATTATCCGCAGGTATTTGAGCAGATTAAAGAACGGGTGGCTGAAGGCCGATGGGAAGTGATGGGCGGGACGTGGGTTGAGCCAGATTGTAATGCTATCGGCGCGGAGTCGCTTGCCCGCCAGTTCTTATTGGGTCGGGCATATTTCCGCAAACACTTCGGCGATGTCGATACTCCTGTCCTTTGGCTGCCGGATACTTTTGGCTACAGTTGGGCGCTGCCGCAGCTCATCAAGCAGGCGGGCTTAAAGTATTTCATCACCCACAAAATGAGTTGGAATCAGTACAACCCTATGCCTGACCAGATTTTATGGTGGCAGGGATTGGATGGCACACGGGTTTTGACGCATTTCTTGACCACACCCGCCGGTGATGAATATCTGCCACACGCGACGACCTATAACGGCATGGCATCCGCCGCAGAAATCTTTGGTACGTGGCGCAACTTCCGGCAGAAGGCCACCCACAACGAACTCATGACCGCGTATGGCTTCGGGGATGGCGGTGGCGGCCCGACCCGCGAAATGCTCGAAAATATCGAGCAGATGAATCATCATCCGGGTACGCCGCGGGTACGCACCGGTACGATACGCGAGTTTATGGGACGAATCGAAAACGAAGTTGCCGACCATCTGCCGATTTGGAATGGCGAGTTTTATTTCGAATATCATCGCGGCACTTATACCAGCCAAGCCAGAAACAAGCGTAACAATCGCAAAAGTGAATATCTCCTGCACGATGGCGAGTTCCTTGCTGCGTGGGCAACGCTCTTAACCGGCGCTGCGTATCCGGCTGAAACCATCACCAAAGCGTGGGAATTGATTTGTCTGAATCAGTTTCACGATATTTTGCCGGGATCGTCGATTGGCGAAGTGTATGAGGACAGCACCCGCGACTATCAGGCCATCCGTGAATTGGGCGAGAAGGTGCGCGAGGATGCCATTCATTCACTGGCGGCAGCCTTACCCGCAAATGCTGCGGTGTTGGTCGCGAATCCGGTTTCATTTGGTGGGCGGCGCATCGGTATGTTGGAGGGCGCGTTGACTGATGGCACGCAGTTGGTTGATCCCAGCGGAACCATACTTCTGACGCAAGCAGTCGAGGGTGGAACACTCGTCGAAGTCACGGCTCTTGAACCCTACAGTCTGCTTTCACTCAGTGAGATGACAGGGCAACCCAACCAAGCCGAGTCGCAGGTTTCAGTTGTCCAGACGGCTGATATGATCGTGCTGGAAAACACGCTCTTGCGCGTCGAGATTGATGCTAATGGCGAGATAACCCGCATCTTTGATAAGCAGGCAGATCGCGAAGTATTGCAGGCGGATGCCCATGCCAATACGCTGCTGGCATTTGAGGACCGCCCGATGAATTTTGATGCGTGGGATATCGACATCTTTTATGAAGATCGCACCGAGAGACTTGACGGGGTACAAAGCATCACGGTCTTAGAACAAGGCCCGCTGCGGGCGGTCGTTGAGATCAAACGGGCTTACCGAAGCAGCCAGATTAATCAGAAAATCGCCCTGTACCGCGATAGTAAACGGATTGACTTCGATACGTGGATTGACTGGCACGAGCAACACACACTCCTCAAGACTGCTTTTCCAGTTAATGTGATGAGCCCGATGGCGACTTTCGATGTGCAGTGGGGCAACGTCCAACGTGCGACACACCGCAATACGTCGTGGGATTGGGCGCGTTTTGAAATGTGCGCTCATAAATGGGCAGATTTGAGCGAGGGTAATTATGGGGTTGCACTGCTGAATGACTGCAAATATGGCTACGACATCCACGATACGGTGCTGCGGCTGACTCTGCTCAAGAGTGCCACCAGCCCCGACCCGAATGCCGATCAAGGCGAACACTACATGGTGTATAGTTTGCTGCCGCACGAGGGTGATTGGCGCGAAGAAGTCGTACAAGAAGCCTATGATCTGAACGATCCGCTGATTTTGCGGCGTGTCAGCGGTGGCGCATCTATTTCGCAACTCCCCTTATCGTTGGTATCCGTGAATGTTGACGCGGTGGTGATTGAAACTATCAAACGCGCTGAAGATGGCAACGGCCTTATCGTTCGGCTGTATGAGAATCAGCGCACACGCGGCAAAATCAAACTGAAGGTCGGCTTTGATGTGGCACAAGCCTATCACTGTAACCTGCTGGAAGAGGACGAGCAGATGCTGCACGTGCTGGATAATCAGGTTCAGTTGGATATTGCACCGTATCAAATCGTGACCCTGCGCTTAATCCCGCAGCAGTAACGCATAAAAAATGAAGAAAGGTCACCTTGTGAGTAAAGGTGACCTTTGTATTTATTACTGCGGGTCAGGGGTGGCGACGCGGCGAGCAATCTCTTCTCGCACCACGGGAGCCACCTTCGTGCCGAGGAGTTCGATGGCGTGCATGACTTTATCGTGGGGCAGTGTGCCCACACTCAGTTGCAAGAGCAGCCGTTGATGGTTAAACAGCGAATGCTGGAACAAGATTTTCTCGATGATGTCGTCAGGGCTTCCGACAAAGTTCGCGCCGCGCAGTTGAGCCGAGGCTTCGTACTGTTCACGGCGCATGGGTGACCAGCCGCGTTCTCGCCCGATTTTGTTCATGGCGGTTTGGACAGCGGGGAACGACTCGTCAATTGCCTGTTGACGGGTATCGGCAATGAAGCCATGCGAGTTGATGCTGAGGGGTAACGCCGCCGGATCATGCTTGTATTCAGCCGCCGACTGACGGTAAAGCTGGACAAATGGCACGAATTGTTCGGGCATCCCGCCGATGATCGCCAGTGCCATCGGCAGTCCACGACTTGCAGCCCGTACTACTGATTCCGGCGTGCCACCTACACCCACCCATATTGGCAGCGTGTCTTGCAGCGGACGCGGATACACGCCCAGATTATCCAGCGGCGCACGATGCTGACCGCGCCATGTTACATGCACATCTTCGCGGATCTTCAGCAGCAAATCCAGCTTTTCGCTGAACAGCTCGTCATAATCATGCAGATCGTAGCCAAACAACGGAAAGGACTCGATGAACGAACCGCGTCCGGCGATGATTTCGGCGCGTCCGTTCGAGACCAAATCAAGGCTGGCGAAACGTTGAAAGACCCGCACCGGATCATCCGAACTGAGGACGGTGACCGCGCTGGTCAGGCGAATGTTTTTGGTACGCGAAGCTGCCGCCGCTAGAATGACCTCCGGCGCAGACGATATAAAATCTTCGCGATGATGTTCACCTAACCCGTAGACATCCAAGCCAACTTGATCCGCCAGTTCAATTTCCTCTAGCAGATCATGTATGCGCTCGGCCTGAGTCATCTTATGACCGGTTTGCGAGTCGGGCGTTAGCTCGGCAAACGAATAGAGACCGATTTCAAATGGTTGATTTGTGGTGTTGTTATTCATAGGTAGGATGCTCCTTTAGTACATATCAAGGGATATGGGATTTGTAATTTCATACTTAAACCACATATCTGATGTGGCTGATCGGGATTCCATTACATCAAACTGTCCCAATGTACAGAACCAGCGTATGCCTACCCTAAATCTTTATTCCAGCACAACGACTATGTCGAAATGATCGCGCTGTTCGTCGGGTACGATCAGGCTTACCTGACCCTCTACTCTATTCATTTCGACCGCCGCGCCATCTCGCAGTAAATAGGCACGGGTTACGCCGTCCGGAACGCCGGATAAGCGAACCGTGTCACTGACATTGTCCAGAATGTGAATGTAGTGGGTGTCGCCCTTGCGGGTGCTGACCGTCGCTGCCGTTGGCGGAATGATGCCAGCGCGCGTTCCAAAAACGGACTCGCCATTTTGGTGCAGCCATTGACCGACTCCGCGTAGGCGTGCGGCATGAGTCGGCACGATTTCGCCCAACGCGGTTGGCCCGACATTTAGCAGATAATTTCCGCCTACACTGGCGCTGCGTACCAGAAGTTGAACCAGATGGCGTGTTGATTTTGTGTTATGGTCGGCTGTACTGAAGCCCCAATGATCGTTAATGGTCATGCAGACTTCAAGTGGGAGATCGTACACGGTCGTCGCATTGAAACCGGCAGAGTTAAGACCGGGCAAATCCTGCTCAAAACCTTGAATATCCTCACCGGGCAAGGGTTGGGCGTGACGGTTATTAATCACGACGGCATCCGGTTGCAGGGTGTGAATCATGTTGTAGAGTTTTTCGTATTCAACCGAACCGCCCTGCTTGAAGTAGGCATTGCTCTCGTCGAAGGTATGATGAGGCCAATCACCATCAAACCACATGCAGGCAATCTCACCAAAATTGGTGCAGAGTTCACGTACCTGCCCATGAAAAAAGTCGAGATAATCCGACCATGCCAAGCCGCTCTCGGTGCGGAAGCGATAGGCGGGGTGATGCCAATCCAACACGGAACTATAAAAACCGAGCTTAACATCGCCGCGACGTGCGCAGGCATCGGCTAACTCGCGTATGGGGTCACGCCCAAAGGGACTGTTGGTGACTTTATAGTCACTGAGCGCGGTATCGTACATGCTAAAGCCATCGTGATGACGGCTGGTGATGACCATATATTTCTGACCGGCATCCGCCGCGATGCTGACCCATTCATCCGCATTGAATTTGACCGGATTGAACTGTGGGACCAACTTCTCGTATTCAGGGACAGGAATGCGGTCGATATGCATCACCCATTCCTGTTTTGCCAGAATGGAATATAACCCCCAATGAATAAACATTCCGAAGCGGTTGTCTTGAAACCAATTGAGACCTTTGTTGGAAGCTTGCTGTGCCAAAATGAGACCTTTCTTTCGTATAAGTAAGTTGGATATTCCGGGTTTGTGCTGCTTCACTCAACCCTTCACCGGTAATTGGGGCGGTATGGCAGCACTATCATCCGCTATAATAATTCCAGCGCTGATTTTCGTCGCATTTGCCCAGTATCATAGGCTGCTGTGCGGCCTAACTTTCGGCACGGTGAAGGTTAACCGTAAATATTTGTCTTTCGATCTTAAGTATATCGCTTTTGGATCATGGTTCTTTACGAAATAATAACGCGATTGTCAGCGAATGTCTTTATATATGTAGCACCATAAGGATGCATCATCATGAAAATAGGGCTTCTCGGTCTGGTCGCCAGTGACTGGACAGACGTGGATTATAACAAGATTCGTTTCGCGGCTGAATTGGGTTTTCATGGTGTTGGCGCACACTTATCTGTCCCTGCAAGCACCATTAGCGATGAGCTTGCCGCCCATGTGAAATCGGTTTATGACGATCAGAATATGCCGTTTTTGCAAATCTGGGGGCCGTATCCCTGCCTGATCTCGCCGGATGAGACTATCCGTAAAGCGGGTGTCGAAGGGGCGCGTGATCTGGTTAGACTCGCCGCCAAGATGGATGTGCCCGAATCCGGCGTGCGCCCCACCAGCCTTAACCCACGCGGCGATTGGTGGCCTCATCCGGATAATTATAAACCGGCTACTGAAGACCGCCTATTGAAAAGTATTAGCGAAATTTTGCAAACGGGGGAAGACCTCGGCATCGATGTTGTCCTCGAAACCCATGTGACCACCACCCTCAACACGGCTGCGAATATCCGGCGTTTCATCGAGCGTACCGGTTCAAAACGCCTCAAAATTAATCTTGACCCCTGCAATTTTGTGGGGGATCTGCAAATTGCCTGCAATCCTGCGCCGATGATTAATGAAATCTTCGACCTGTTGGGGGAGTATATCGCGACCGTCCACCTCAAGGATTATTACACAGAAGATCGCTTCACCGTGCATATTGCCGAAACTGTTATTGGCACCGGCATGATGGACTTTGACACGATTTTGCATCGCGTGAATCAGGTCAAGCCGGATGGTTATGTGGTCATCGAACACCTACCCATCAACTTGATTGCGCTCGCTAAACGTAATCTGACCGACAAAATCAAATCACTCGGTTTGCCATTGGGATAAGTGACAGCGGCCGTGCAATCAGCCAAGTCGATTTGGGAAAATGCTTGTGTTGTAACACATCCCCTATTAATATGGAGTTAAGCAATAAAATGGTTTAATGTATGTAAATTATGAGCAAAATAATACAACCTGAACCGGATATTTTTGAAGATGAGCGACCAGAGTTCCGCAATTTATCCACGATTAGCCACCTGCGAACCCTAACCAAATTATCGCTAATCATTATAGGAATTGGTTCATCCTATTTATTGGTTAAATTGGGTACGGATAACCAACTCTTTTACTTATTCATTGCAGCCTTTTTAGTGATGACGTGGACTCAACACGCGATTATGGAAGAACTACACGATGGTTCTCATTATCGCCTCGCATCTGAACGAAAAGTGAACGAATATCTGGCTCAACTCTATGGCAGCTTAATCGGTATTTCGCTAGTGAATTATCGAATCCGCCACAAGTTGCATCATCGCCATTTTGGTACAGAGCAAGATCCTGATCTATCACAATATAAGACATGCCCGGTTGGCCTCAAAGAATGGGGAAGCTATCTATTTGTGAATTTCACCGGCTATGGCGCACTCAAATCTCTGGTGACATTGCAGAGCACGTTATCTGCTGGAAAACCATCCTTGCAGCATCCGGGTTTTACGATTGTGGTGCAGTTGTTTTTGCTCATTGTGGGTGTTGTATTGAATTTGCCGCTCTTTTATTTTTTCTTCTGGTTCGCGCCGCTGCTCACTTTGACTTACGGAATCAGCCATTTTCGTACGCTGCTCGAACATTGGAACGCCGAGACATGGCTAGACCCCAAGACAGGCGAAATTTGTTACGGGGCATTTTATGATTTTACGCGGGGTGTACAAAGCCACCTCTTTGGCGCGCCGTTTGGTTACAACCGACACGGAACCCATCACTCTGTTCCTTCAGTTCCAAATTACAATTTGAGCAAAATCGAACATGAAGATTACAGGGTTGTCCCTGAGCATTTGATCCGCAGCACCACTTTTTTTGCGCGTCTTAGAGCCGTGTTACGTTTATCTTATTGAACCCAAACCTCGATCATTCGCTACTGTAAATTACATCACACACTCCGCGTCGTACCTCAAAATTGCCGTTGAATAATGGGATCGCTTTTGAAACCCGCGAGGCTCCTGTTTGGGTTTTTGGGGATGCAGATCCATTAATCTAATACTCATAAAGCGATCATTTCGTGAGTAAATACTCAGAATCTTAAAAATGTAAATTTTGTTAGGTGACTGCAAGATATACTGACTAATGTGACTAAGTTAGAGGCTCATTATGAAGCCAGTAGTTATTTATACGCTCGTTGGTCACGATCGATTTCTAATAAAAAGATCATAATCCCCAAAATTAAGTTTTGTAGTTATACATCGTAAGACTCATCGTTTTTATTTTACAATCTCATCTTTTGAGGGAGGCCTCGAATATTTTTGGTTTTGGAGTGGATGCCAAGCACTTACCAATCGATTCAATTATTTGTATTCAAGGAAGGCTTGCTATGGATAGGGAAACAAGCGAAACAACTACATCAAGGTGGCGCGGCTTTGATACGAACCCGGGGGATAATGAAGCTTCCTTGACGCAACCGACGCAACTTTCAAGTTTAGTTCGGTCGCTTGATTTACCCGCTATAAGTGTCGTGATTCCCACGTTGAACGAGGCGCGCAATTTACCGCATGTTTTGCCTTATATTCCCGATTGGGTTCACGAAGTTATCATTGTTGATGGCGCGTCCAGTGACGATACGGTAGCTGTGGCAAGGGCATTGAGACCTGATGTATATATTCTGGTTGAAACCCGGCGTGGTAAGGGACGTGCCTTACGGACAGGCTTTGAAGCGGTTACAGGTGACATTGTCGTGATGCTCGATGCTGACGGGTCGATGGATCCGCGCGAAATACCACGGTATATCGGTGCATTACTATCCGGTTCAGATTTCGTTAAAGGATCGAGATTTCTGCAAGGTGGTGGCACTTCGGATATGCCACGCTACCGGCAACTCGGAAATTGGGGTTTGCTGATGATTGTCCGAATTTTATTCGGAAGTCGCTACTCTGATCTTTGTTACGGTTATACTGCCTTTTGGTCGCATGTTCTTCCCAAACTCAATTTGAATACGGATGGATTCGAGATTGAGACTTTGATGAACGTCCGCGCTTTACGCGCCAAGCTCAAGGTCATGGAAGTCGCCAGTTTTGAGACAGAACGAATTTATGGAAATAGTAACTTGCAAGCCTTTCCTGACGGCTGGCGCATCCTCAAGACGATCTTGCGTGAATTTATGAGCCAGTACCGCGGCAATAAGATTACAGGCGACGCAGAAACATCAAAAGACGAATTTACATCTGCGCTCCAGCTTTTGATGCATGAAGCAAATCTATTGGCACAAAAGCGGGCATCGCTGCCTTCAGCGGTATTTCACCAGTCGACCGAAACGCTGCGCCAAGCGAAAGATGTGATGCTCTCAATGGAGATCAGCGATCCAAATGCCCGAAATCAGCAGGCATGGTATCGCGATTATGGTGATCGCGCGTGGTCGTTTCTGGAAGTTGACAAGAAATAGGATTGCAGATGGCTACAGATGTTTTGCTTGCTCCCAAAATATGTGTTGTTGGTGCGGGGAACCGATTCCTTAGTGGCATCAGCTACCACACCAACCGCCTCAGCAACGAGCTGGCAAAACATTATGGTGTCTCGACCATTTTGATGCGACAACTGCTGCCCACATTTTTATATCCGGGTCGTAAGCGGGTGGGTCAATCGCTCACGACTTTGAGTTACGGCAGGTCGACACCGGTGTTTGATGGGGTTGATTGGTATTGGATTCCCAGTATTTTTCGGGCGGCGGCGTTTTTGATTCGGCAGCGACCACAAATCGTGATATTTGAATGGTGGACGGGCACGGTTCTGCATACTTATATATTGCTCTCGCTGGTGGCACGTTTACTGAATACCAAAATCATAATCGAGTTTCATGAGGTACTGGATACAGGCGAGGCCAGTTTATGGTACGCCCGTTTCTATGTGAGAGTTTTAGTGCCTTTGTTGCTGCGGTTAGTACACGGGTTTGTCGTCCATTCCGAGTATGATCGCCAATTGATGCAGTCTAACTACGACTTGAATAAGCGTCCGGTGTCGTTGGTGTCTATCGGGTCATTTGACCACTACCAAAGTTCAGGAAAGTATCGAGAAGCGCCTGAAGATTGTCGAAATATCTTGTTTTTTGGGGTTATCCGCCCCTACAAGGGATTGGAAGATCTGATTGAGGCGTTTAACGCTATCCCTCAAAGTGAAATTCATAACTATTGGCTTACAGTGGTTGGAGAACTCTGGGAAGGTTGGACACTTCCACTGGAACGGATCGCACAAAGTCCTTATCGTGACCGTATCACTTTGGTAAACCGCTACGTCAGGGATGAGGAAGTCGCATCACACTTTCGGGGTGCAGACATCATCGCATTGCCCTATCATCGCTCATCCGCGAGCGGCCCGCTGCATGTCTCTATGAGCTGGGGATTGCCGCTGGTCGTCACGAATGTTGGTGGTCTTGTGGAAGCGGCGAAGGATTATGAGGGTGCCGTGTTTGTGCCTGCGCATGATCCGGCGGCGTTGATGCAGGGATTACAACGCGCATCAACGTTGGTTGGCAACCGTTATAAGGATCCTCATTCGTGGAATAGAACGCTAGAAGTCTACGGAAAATTATTTCAGGCTTTGTTAGATCGATCACCGTCTACATCCGAGAGGTTAAAAAGCTAATCTGATGCATAGACTTAGACACTACTATTTCGCAGCACCTGTTTTCGTATTTCTATTGATAGGACTGCTTATCGCGCATTATCCCATGTTTTTGACCGGGTTTAAGCTGGTCAGTGGGTCGCCAGATGATAACCGTCTTATTCACTATATCCTCGAACATACTTATTTATGGTCGGGACGGGTCGATTCTAGTCTTTGGAGTCCGCCCATGTTTTACCCCGCCTTAAATACAGGCGGTTACACGGATATTTTGTTGGGGATCGCACCGTTTTACTGGATATGGCGGGTGCTCAACATTGATCCTGATTCTGCGTTTCAGTTGTGGATACTCACTGTTTCTGCACTTAACTTCATTTTTGCATATCTTCTATTTAGTAAGGGCTTTGGGTTTAATTCATTTGCATCGGCGGCGGGCGCATTTTTGTTTTGTTTTAGCAGTTCGCGACTCAATAAACTCACTCATTTGCAACTACTGGGTCATTTCTATATCGCCATCGCTATTTACGCGCTATTTGCCATCTTTCGATCCCTCTACAACAGCGAGAACAAACGTAGGAATACGGCTTGGATAGTGGCTTTCGCCTTACTGGTAACCATCCAACTTTATGCAAGCTATTACTTTGGCTGGTTTCTGGCGATGTTCGTGGGCATTGCTGCTTTGTGGGCGCTGGTCGTTCCTTCGTGGCGAAAGCAAGTCGTTTATTTGCTTAGGGACAAGATGCTGATTGTTTATCCAACGCTGATCGTTACCGCGCTGCTGCTTGCACCTATGATCGTTCCGTATTTACAAGCGGCGGAAGGTTTGGAGGCACGAAATTTTACAGCCAATGTCCTGCCCATGATTCCGCGTCCGCAATCGTGGGTATATCTTGGAACGCACAATGTGCTGTACGGATCGCTTTTTCAATCGGAAATATTCAAATCAATACCGAATGAATGGGAACAGCGCCTCGGCCTCGGCTTAATCACATCCATTGCTGCTGTGACGGGGTTATATATTGACCGCCGCCGCACATCTACGAAAATCATTGTTTTGGTCACGGTCACGGTCATCCTACTGGTCACGCTTTGGCCGGGCGAATTTACCCTATGGCGTTACATATTTGATTATGTGCCGGGAGCGAGCGCCATTCGCGCCGTCAGCCGGATTGGCTTGTTCCTGCTGATACCCGCTTCTCTCGGCGTAGCAGCCTTATTAGATCTGCTCACACGGTCACGAAAATTGACGGCGATCTTGATTGCGGCAGTTTTAAGTGTGTGGATGGTTGGAGAACAGATTGTCCCGATTGCAGCGTGGGACAAACAAACTTACCGGCAACAAATCGACATGGTAGTGAGCGAAGTCAATTCTGACTGTAAGGCATTTTTCTATACCCCCACAATTGATACACTGGACTATCCGTGGTTCAAGTATCAATTGGATGCAATGTGGGCTTCGCTCGAATTAAGAATCCCAACCGTAAATGGTTATTCGGGAAATCAGCCACCCGGTATCACCTTCCGCGAAGAAATTTTTATTCGCGATGAGTCCGACAAAATTCGTCTGGAAAAGAATTTGAAGGACTGGCTCTATAAGATGGGGGATGTTCCTCCCGCTACAGTCTGTTGGATAACCTAAAGAAAGCATTATGCGCATTTTTTGGGGATCGGTCATCACCACATTAGTAATCGCTGCCATCTCTGGTGCTGCAACCACATGGGATGGGGGTTACTTTTTCTTTCAACTGTTGGATCTGCAAACACCAATGGTTGTGCATAATCGTCTGTTTGTGATCCCGATACAATGGATTGTTATTGCCGTTAGCCACGTTACCGCCAACCCCAACATCCTGAAAGCAGTAATGGGATTGTCGTATGGCATATATCCGTTGATTGGTTTGGTCGCAGCGTGGATTATCGTTCGCAAGAAAGCGCCGCACCTGTTTGTGTGGTCGGTGATTGGCTCGGTTTTGGTGATGCTGCCGGGGCAGATTTCATTTACGACTGAGGCCATCATCGCGATGCACTTATATTGGCCTATTTTGCTGGCTGTATTGGTCGGGGTGGAGAAGCAGCGGCTAGTTATCGTCATTTTGTTGTTGATTATCCTGTTGTTTACGCATCCGTTTGCCGTTGTACTGTTCGGGTTCACGGCTGTGGTCGCCTATATCGTTGAATGGTTTTATCACGATAACGACCACAAAATGTGGCTATGGGTGTACGGATGTACGGCGCTGGCGGGAATCGCTGCGCTCAGGTTTTTAACGGCGCAAACCAGTTATGAAGCAGACCGAATTACATCAATCGACACCGTGATTCAAGCGTTTAACAATGCCATCAGCGGCTTACCCTTAATTGCGCTGGTGTGTACCTTTTTGGTAGCGCTCATCATTCTTGCTGCGCCAGTCATTTTCCGGCGTATAGCGGACAAAGACTCCCAGTTACAACCATCAAGCACGACGGCTGATACCACACGATTACCGCGACGCATATTGGCGTTATACAGCGTTGAACTTTTGCTGCTCTTTGTTATTTTGGCAATGCTTTTGATATGGGCGAATGATTATGTTCGGTGGCGTAATACAATCAGTTTTCGTACGTGGACGTTATTTCTCTCCGTACCGTTTATGATCCTAGCGATTGGCGACAGTTTTATTTCATCGCGGCATAATACGGCTGGTTTAGCGCAGACATGGAAGCATCGAATCCACACCATCGAACTGAGTGGTTTTATATTTTTGATTGTTTTGGGTGCTCAAAGTGTCACATGGTCACAACTGACGAGTAGGCTGCTTTCCACGATCAATACCAGTCAAGACTCTTGTATTCCGGTATCCGGAATTGACTGGATTAAACAAACGCCGCTTAATCATTGGTCAATCGTCTCGTATTCTGCTGCGCTGCAAGGGGAAACGCCTCGACATTTATTAGGCGCGGATGATAACTGTATCAATTCAGTTATGGATAAAGCACTTCCAATTGCCCAATTTGATGCGCCGGTACTGCGGGACTGGAAAAACGGGTGGTTTAATTTTTCCCCGGTACATAGTGCGATTGATCAAGACAAGAAGAACGAAAGCTGCGCGTTTATACCCAGCACATGGAATTGGTTGGCACATGACCGCACAAACTGGTGGCGATCATCAATCAAAGTAGGACAACTTCTGGTGCGAACGCATGAGGATCGTAAACTGCAACTGCGGGGTGAGTTGCGGGTGGTCAGTTCGCCCGCAGATGTGCGGATACGCGTTAATGGTCAGACACAAGATATATTTACGCTCTCGGATAATCTATACACCGAATTCGACACTGTTTTCCTTGAATTAAGCTCCGGGGAAAATATTATTGAATTTGTTGTAGAACCTACGCAACAGCCGAGTGAAGAAGATCAATTAACGCCTTTGACGATTTATTTGCAAAACCCTCGATTGGTCTATGAGGGAAATACGTTTTGCAATTTTCTGCAAAATTCAAGTGAAAGCTCTTAACCGGTATGTCGCAACAAGCTAGGACGACCACTACCTTGCCCCAATCAAACAGGCAAGAAAACATTCAGAAGGAACAAGCGATAACCGTGCGAGTTGCCGCCAAGCCTTTGCTTTATTTTGCAGTCATTGACTGCCTCGGTCTGGTATTTGTCGCGCTGGCTTACACGTTGACACGTCGTAATGATGTGAATGGTGGCACATTATTATTTTGGCTCACGCTTTTAGGCTTATATGTACCGACATTGGTTTACTTGTTGGTGAGTAAACCTTCCGTTACGCAAAGCCTCGCCATCGTAACGCTGTTGGGAATGAGCCTATATGTCATCCGCCTGATGCACAGCCCTATCGGGTTTACTTTCAGTGATGAATTTGCCCATTGGCGAAATGTCATCGATATTCAACATTCGTATCGTTTGTTTACCGACAATCCCCTTTTGCCGGTAACCTCTCTATACCCCGGCCTGGCAAGTATCACATCGGCGCTTTCTTCGCTTTCCGGCCTTGATGGTTTTGCGTCAGGTATTCTGATTATTTCTACGGCGAGATTGGGGTTAACGGTCGCGCTGTTCCTGATGTTTGTGCAGGTCAGCGGATCGGCGCGGATTGCCGGTATTGCATCTATCCTCTACATGGCAAACCCGAACTATGCATTTTGGTTATCCCAGTATGCCTACGAATCGTTGGCGCTTCCTCTGGCGATATTCGTTATATGCATTTTGTCGGCAGGGTCATTAAGGCAGCGAACCAAAGCATGGGTTCCTATCGTTGTCATGATGGTTAGCGCGGTTGTCATTACACACCATATGACATCCTTTGCACTTGCCGGCTATTTATTCGTGTGGGCAGTAGTCATTTACCTTGAGTTACATGCCGGATTTATAAAGACTTTTTTGCAGTCGTTCATCAGATGGTACGCGGGTGAATACGATTTTCAGACCATGAAGCATCATTTTTATGTGTTTGTGCGCGATTCGGGCCAATATCTATGGTTATCGTTAAGCGGTCGATATACGCGTAACAGCCCTCTACCGGTTGGTCTATTTACGATTGCGATAACGATCCTTTGGATGATATTCGGCGGGAATGTACTGCTGGCTTATCTGGCTCCGCACTTATTCGGCGGATTCTCTGAGCTTATCCAGATGATTGCCGGTGAAAGTACGGCACGCCAATTATTCACCTCAGCCGGACAGGTCGCGCCGCTGTGGGAGCGTTTGGCGGGCTTTTCCTCGGTGATATTTATTTTGCTGCTGCTGCCCTATGGTTTATTTTTCATGTGGCGCATGTACCGGAAAAATGCCCTTGCCATGATGTTCGCGGTTATTTCAGTCGGTTATCCCATCACTTTGATGCTGCGTTTTACAACAAGCGGTCAAGAAACTGCCAACCGCGCATCTGAATTCTTATTCGTTGGCTTGAGTTTCATTCTGGCAGTGGCGGTTACGCGTTTCATGGAAGAATTTCGCTGGCCAAAAGTATCTGGACTTCTGATTACGGTTGTCGTGACCGTTATATTTTTGGGCGGCACAATCGTGGGGTCTTCATTTTATGCACGGCTGCCCGGTTCCTATTTGCCCGCCGCAGGATCGCGTTCGATAGAGCCTGAGGGAATCGCAGCTGCGACATGGGCAAATAATCAACTGGGCGACTCAAACCACATCATCGCTGACCGAACCAACCGGCTGCTGATGTCTACGTATGGTCAGCAAGCGCCGGTGACCATTTACCATGACCGAATTAATACTGCGCTGGTTTTGTTTGCGTTACGGCTAAATGAGCCTGAAATCCTCCTGTTGAACCTCGGACAAATTCATTACGTGGTTGTTGACCAGCGCATGGCGGATAGTCTGCCCTATGATGGTATTTATGTTGAGCGCGGTGAACCGGATACTTTTCATCACACCACACCATTTGACCTCAACGCCATATCCAAGTTTAATTTTATGCCGCACGTTAGCCGGGTTTTTGACAGCGGCTCCATCCGGATTTATGACGTTTCAGCACTTGTATCCGATGTAACCGATTTGGGTGAGCGTTAGCATGTCACCCAAACCGCGCGTGGTCTATTGGTTTAAGCAGCCTACGCCGTATATGGTGGAGCGCTTCAATGCCGTTGCCGACCGGAATACGATTAATTTCGAGGCGTGGTTTGATGATGTGCGCGAGCCTGACCGGAGCTGGGATGTGAATGAAGGCGAATGGCGTTTCGCAGCTCGCTATCTGGGCAAAAACGGCCTGCCCATTTTGAAAGATTGGAAAATTCCTTCTCAGGAACTGCGCGATACGAAACCAGATTTAATCATACAAGAATGTGATCGCTCTCATCTGGCAGTCGGATTTTTATTGGGGCGAGTACTGGCGAAGCGAACCGCATTTCGCTCTCTGCCCAATTACGATGCGTGGAGCGAGCGGACATGGTGGCGCGAAGTCAGTAAACATTTTCTGTACAGGGCGGTCGATGGGGCTAAAGTGCCCGGCCCGGATGGCGCAGCTATGACGCAAAGATATGGACTGCCACCGGAACGAGTCTCATTTGTGACCCAATCAGTCGATATCGCCCATTATGCAAAAGCGCGTGCTATAGCCCCCGAAGTTAGAAGCGCGAGGCGAGAAGCGCTGGGTTTGCGCGGATGTGTTTTTCTGTATGTTGGGCGAATTTGGTCAGGTAAGGGTTTAGATTATCTTTTCGATGCTTACCGCACGGTATCTCAAAAGCATCCTGAAGTGTCTTTGTTACTTGTCGGCGATGGTATGGACGAAACATGCTACAAACAGGCTGCATCTGCATTACCGAACGTACATTTCGCAGGGTTTGTGCAAAAAGATGAACTGCCTGAATGGTACGGGTTGGCTGATGTACTGGTGTTCCCGACGTTGGGCGATCCGAACGGGTTGGTTGTAGAGGAAGCAATGGCGGCGGGTTTACCGGTGATTTGCAGCGACTCGGCTGGTGACATACGGATGCGTCTTCCTGATGGGGTGGTCGGTTATGTCGTGCCTACTTCTGATGCAATCACTTTAGCTGATCGCATGTTAAAACTGGCTACTGATGAAACGCTGCGACTTTCGTTTGCTGAAGCCGCTAAAATCAAGGTCGCGCGTTATACACCGGAGCAGTACGCGATTGATTTTGAAGCCTTTGTCAGTCAGGTTCTCGCTTCTCCATCCAGACGTTCACCTGCGGCAGTTTTGGCGCGGATAGTGGGCCGAACCATTTTGATGACGGCAAGTTCACGTGATCCTGCCGCACGATATATTAATAAAACTATAGGCGTAAAAGAGAGTTAGCAATGTCAAAGCGGATACTTGTAACAGGGGGCTGTGGTTTTGTGGGAGCCAGCCTGAGTAAGCGACTGGTCAAGGCCGGTCACGAGGTCGCCATACTGGATAACCTCAGCGTGGGTACACGCGAAAATCTTGATCCCCAAATCATCAATGATGTGAACCTGATGGTTACCGATGTTGTTGACAGCGATAAAGTTCAGCGCAATGTCATGCAATTTCGCCCGGATAGTGTGTTTCATTTGGCGGCGATGCACTTTATACCTGATTGTAATGCCAACCCAACAAGTGCAATCCGCACCAATGTTGAAGGCACTCAGTCGGTGCTGGATGCGTGCCGTGCCGCTGATGTGCCCTCTGTGGTCATCACGTCATCGGCAGCAGTGTACAAACCGGATGATAAGGCGCATCAGGAAAGCAGCACCGTCACGCCAACCGATATTTATGGCTATACCAAGTGGTGGGACGAACATCTGGCGCAGTTGTTTCATCAAACGAGCGGAACACCTGTAAAGATAGCGCGGTTGTTCAATGTTTTTGGCCCCGGCGAAACAAACCTTCATTTAGTTCCGGCAATCCTGCGACAAATTGAAGACGGCGATGATTTATTTCTGGGGAATCTCTCTACAAAGCGCGATTATGTGTTTGTAGATGATGTCGCAGAAGCCTTTGTTAAACTTGAGGAATATCAAACGGATCAAGGGGTGACGGTCTGTAATGTTGGCAGTGAGGTCGAGTTGGATGGATATGAGGTGGTCGGTACCTTGGGGCGACTGCTCAACCGGCATCTTACAATCCATACTGATCCCTCGCGGATGCGTCCATCGGATCGACCTCATTTATTGAGCGATTGCAGCTTTGCCCACACTGAAATTGGATGGACAGCACATGTATCTTTTGAGGATGGATTGCGGGAAGCTATGCTGCGACCCATGGGGCAGGGTCATGCAACCCGCGTAAATGGTTTGGAGAAGCTATGAAGATTGGTTACGTCACCCCCTATTACTTCCCGAATGTGGGAGGGGTAGAAACACACGTTGAGCAACTGGCGACCCGAATGGCTGGTCGGCAAAACGAGGTCGAAATCCTAACACAGCGAACCGACCCCGATTCACCGGAAACTGAACAACGTGATAATTTAACAATTCGCCGCTTCAATGTGCTAATACCGAGTAAACATTATGCGATGTCCGCATCGCTGTTTTCTTATTTGATGCGCCATAACAATGAGTATGACATCATTCATACCCACGCCTATCATTGTTTGCCGTCACTTTATGGCGCACTAACGGGCGCACCACGACTCATTTTTACCCCACATTATCACGGTACGGGTCATTCGCCATTTCGCCGTTTACTCCATTTTCCTTATCGACGGGTTGGCGCAGTTATTTTCGGACGTGCCAATAAGGTCATTTGTGTGTCCGAGGCCGAAGCGGCGTTAGTACGGCGGCATTTCCCAAATATTAGTGACCGGATTCACGTTATCCCAAATGGCGTGGATTTCACCAAAGTTAACGAGGCGCAGCCTTATCCTGAAACGCGAACGATTGTGTTAAGCGCCGGACGTTTGGAAACCTATAAGAACGTTGACCGGACGATTCGGGCGATGCAGTATTTGGATGATCAATTTGCGCTGCGTATCACCGGTGCGGGGCCAGCACAGCCCGAATTGGAGTCGCTGACGAATCAGTTGGGATTGCAGAACCGCGTAACATTTTTGGGCCGCATCGATGTGGATAGTCTCTATCGTTGGTTCCGGACCACCCGTGTTTATGTCAACATGTCTAGTAACGAGGCGATGCCCATAACTCCCTTAGAATTGATGGTCGCGGGGGCTGATGTAGTTGCTTCTGATATTCCCGCACACCGAGAGATTGCGGAAACCATCGGCAAAGGCTCGATGACTACGCTGCCGCTGGATGTGGAACCGGAAATACTGGCTCAGACGATCAAGTCTAGCGCTGCACACAATCAGCAGAACCATGTTCATGAAAACAATGTTGTCTCATGGGATCAAGTCGTGACCCAAACCTTTAGCATCTATGAAAGGATGTTGGATGCAAAGAGCAGCTAATGGTCTTTCAAATAGGATAGACCTAACTCTGTGTATCATTATTGCGCTTGCAGGGTTTGCAGCGGTTTATTTCCAGATTCAGGGGATATTGCGCGTTGCGTTGGCGCTGCCGTTGATTTTCTTGATTCCCGGCTATGTACTGCAATCGGCTTTGCTACCCACAAATGAGATCAGCAATCTCTGGCAATTGATTTTAAGCGTGGTGTTGAGCTTCACCATAACCATGCTAGGTACGGTAATTATGTACTTTCTCGGTATACCCCTTACGGCAGTATCATGGGGAGTCTGGCTCAGTGGGTTTACCCTAATTGCTTCAATTGCTGCCTTAATACGCCAGCTAGACGCACAAGAACCCAACCGATTGTCAGAAAAGATATTGCAACAGTTTGGGCAAATGCGCCGTGTTTCGATTACGCCAAAAATTTTACGCTCAGAAACACTCTGGTTATCTGTAATCGCGATTGGATTATTAGCTGCGGCACTGACCATCAGCCGGATGAGCGCAGTCACACAGGCACAACCCGGTTTTACGCAGCTTTGGATAAACAGCAGCGAGAGTCCATCCCTTTCCATAGAAGTAGGGATTTCTAATCAAGAAAATAGTGCGCAAGACTATCGCCTGACGCTATATCAAAACGACGCACTGGTGAATGAATGGTCTGTTGTTACGCTGGAAAAGGGGCAAACCCTGACCGAGACTTATGCTTTACCTGCCCCTGCCGCGCTCGATGATTCATTTGAAGCCCGATTGTACCGCCTTGATGCCCCGGACACGCTATACCGACAGGTAAAGTTGGCCTCGAAAGAAAATTAGCAGCATCGCATTCAGTCTAGTGTTTAACGGTTTAATGGTCACCCATCACTTCCTGATACCGCAACACCAAATTTGCCAGATATGGAAAATGCCGCAAGCACACGACCTATTTACCGGAGCAGTAATGTCCAGATTGAACCTAGCAGGCTTATCGCAAAATCTTCGTGAGCATATTGGCAACCCACTGTATCGTAATGGCTATTTTCTGGTTCTAAATGCGGTCGCTACATCAGGGTTAGGTCTTATTTATTGGTGGGTTGTGGCACGACTGTATCCACCACACATCGTCGGGCTGAATTCGGCTGCTCTCTCCGCAATGCAGTTTTTATCTGGCATTGCCCAATTGAGCTTGAATAATGTGCTCATTCGCTTCACACCCATTCTCGGACGAAGACTGGGTAAATTTGTCATCCTGATTTATGTGGTGAGTTCGTTTGCAGCATTGATAATATCGGTTGTGTTTTGGTGGTTGGTGCCGGTCACATCACCGGGCATGGTTGAACTGAATACAGCCGCCAGCTTCTTGCCGTGGTTCATTTTCTCTACAATCATCTGGGGGATTTTTGCCTTTCAAGACAGTGTTCTAATAGGGATGCGCGAGTCGCGGGTAGTACCGATTGAGAACAGCGCTTTCGGAATCATGAAGCTGGTTATGTTGATTCCTTTTGCAGCACTTTTCCCGCTGGTGGGCATCTATTATTCGTGGACAGTATCGGCATTCTTAACGGTTATCCTTATCAATTTGTATCTTTTCTTGAGCCGCATACCAAAACATGCAGCGCAACCCATTGTTTCGCAAGAAGTCATACACCGGCGTGACCTCATTAAATTTGCCAGTGGTGATTATGTAGGCTCACTGTTTTATACCTTTTCTACGCTGTTAATGCCGGTAATCGTCATATCGGTTTTAGGCGCAACCGAAACCGCTTATTTTTTCCTGCCGTGGACAATCGCAAGTTCGCTATTTCTCGTCACAAATAATATGGTGTCGTCATTAATCGTCGAGGCATCCCGAGATCTGGCTAAGGTCGATAGCTATGCGCTGAATATCGCGAAAAATGTACTTAAAATATTGGTTCCCGCCGTTATCGCTATACTGCTGCTGGCCTCATTCATCCTCAACTTGATCGATAAAAATTATGCCACCGAGGGGACAATACTGCTGCAACTACTGGCTCTATCGGCTATCCCGAACGCGTTCATTATCATTCACATCGGCATTACACGGGTGCGGAAACAAATTAGGTCGATGATATTGATCCGAGCGCTGGTTTTTGTGCTGCTGATTTCGACCAGTTTTTATCTACTGCCACGTTTAGGCGTAACCGGCATCGGCGCAGCATGGTTGTTGACGAATATTATTGTGGCGCTTTTTATTCATCTTCCAAGCCTTAGCAAACGGATACTCGGTTTTATTCGCCAGTAATAATCGGAAATCTATCATCCGATTCTCCTCCCTAACAAACCCTTGATAGGCCGTCTTTAGGCGTAGTTCTTATGCTTTCGATTGTCCTACCCGTATTGTGATGGAAGGAACAATTCGATGGGTTACGCCGACGTACATATGCACACTACATCTAGCGATGGTTTTTCCACCGTTAAAGAAGTTCTCAACCACATCACCCAGATGGGCACATTAGATGTCATTGCCATTACCGACCATGATGTCATGGACTCCAGCCTATGGGCTTATGAGCACCGTCAAGATTATCCATTTGAGATCATCCCCGGCGTAGAGGTTAGCAGCGCCGAAGGCCATGTATTGGCGTTATGGGTCACACGTCCGATTAGCAAAGGACTTTCGTTGAAGGAAACCGTCAGTGCCATTCACCAGCAGGGCGGCTTGGCGATTTTGGCTCACCCTTTTGAGCTTGTAGTCTGTTCTGAGGCCTGCTTGCGCTATTTACGCAATCCGGAAATAGTCCGCGAGGCAGGTATCGATGCTATTGAAGTCCATAATGCCGGAGCCGTCACACCCGGCAATAATCCATTGGCGCGGCGCATGGCAGCCAAACTCAAAATGCCAATCGTCGGAAACAGCGATGGTCATTCTTTGGCAGCAATTGGTCGCGGCACCACTCGTTTTGTCGGGCATACTGCGGAAGATTTTCGCAGCGCTGTCTCGCGCCGAGCAACCCTCGTCACAGGGACATCGTGGCCGTTTGCGGACTATGTGGCGCTTTTCCCCAATCTGCTCCGCGATAAATTCAGCGGCCTCGTCAACGCTGCCGGACGACCAATAGCCGCTAATAATCGATCCTGAAGCTGCGTCTAGTCTCGCTAGACAAGCCGAAACCGTTCTCACAAGACTTCGGCTTCTAACCGTCCCGTACAAAATTGAGAGTGTAACGATATTGGGCGAACTAAAAAGGGGAAGGTGTGTGACCTTCCCCTTTTCGATTCAACATAGGAAATGAGCAGAAGCGGATTAGGGGGCGACAACCTTATAGACTTTAACGCTGCCATCCTCGAAGACCTGTTGTAAATAGGAAGCCTTAGCTGGATCAAAGCCGCCGAGCTTGGCTTCTTCCGGGCTGTAGATGAGGTAGCCAATCTTAAAGGTATCGAGCAAAGCCTGACGATCAGCATCGGTCGTTGCTGCGTTGTAAAAGGTCAGCACTGATTCAAATTTGTCGAGGAAATTGAGAGTCTGTGCCCAATGCCCGATGAAGGTTCGTGCGCCGGTGATGGCCGGAACAAACTGGCCTAAACCAAGATTTGCAAAGACAACATCATCACCCTTTACTTGGGTTTCCAAATACTTAAGGGCATTGTATTCGCTTTTGCTGATGAACAGGCGGTTATCGGACGCGCCGGGTATGGAAGGCTCGTCGGGAGTCTCAGCCTGTTCGGACGCCCGGCGTATATCAATGAAACGCTGACCGAAAAGATAGAGATTGGTGGGAATAACCAGTGCCAGCAGCAGCAAGGTCGCGATGAGGGCGAGACGCGGGCGAGGCGTGTTCTTAAACCAGCGCTGCAAGAGCGGCAGAACACGGGTATAAAGACCGATGGTCGCCAGCACGCCGATGACAACCTGCCATCCACTGAGCAAATGAATTTGGAAATTGAGTGGGAGGTAGATCAGGATGAAGTGTGACACGAACCATGCCAGCAGAAATAGGTGGGTGTCATCGCGATCTTTCCACCGTGACCGGATTTTGACCGACCAAATCGCTAGCAGCCAAGCCACGCCCATCAGGATAGGCAGCAGGTAAGGCGCGGGAGTCCATGCACCGGCATTACCAAACTGAGAGAGCACACCCTTCCAGACGGCATCGGCAGTCGTGATATAAAAGGCTTGAAGTGCAGGCCAGACGGCAACGATAACGATAATAATGCCAACCTTGAGCATGAAGAGTGGAAACTTGCGATCCCGTATCCACAGGAACAAGGCATACATGGCGATGACACCGCAGATGGTGAAAAAATCATAGGAATGCTGAAGCGTCAAAATGAGGCAGATAATCGCCCCATACCACGCATAACGCAGCTTTTGAGTACGTTGGGCGAGCAGTACCATGCCAAAGACCAGCGTTATCAAGGCGGTGGCGATGGTGAAGTGAGGAAAAGCCATGACCGTGAAAAAACTATTGGGTTCGGATGTGTAAATAGTAAAGGGAAAGGGTGCGTCGGCAGCTTTGGTCAAGTACTTGGCGACGATCATGATCCAACCTGCGCCGGAAGCCAGCATCGCCAACAAGAAGGCCGTCCAACGTTTAGCGCGGTTGGTGAAAACCAATCCGCAGAACCAGAAGATGGAAACAGCGGCGAATGCACCTGCCACTAAGCGCGTGAGATGGTAAAGAGTGGCATAGCTGAGGCCGGTCAGGGCTTCGATGCGTCCCAATGTCCACCAAAGGAGATTAAAGAGCAGCGGTGTACTATATTCAGGCGTAAGCTGGTTGGGGACAAGAAATTTATCCTGTGCCTCACGCATCCACGAAAAATATTGAAAGTGGTCGGGAATATTGAAGATAATCCCCATAAACTGCTTATCCGCACCGGCCAAACGCTGTGCGTAAAAATAAGGAATGCCAGTGATAAGCAGCAGGGCGATGATGAAGACTGAAAGATAAAGCCAGTCACGCCGGTTGGTATTGGATTGAGTAGTAACTGCCGTCAAGATCGTATCCTCAGTGGGTTATATAAAGTGTACGCTATAGGGACAGTTTATCAGTCGCCTATTTCGAGAAACGGTCGTCACCAGCAGGGGAGAATCAGGTGCTAATGGGCATGAAGTGATCGATACCCATCAGCACCGGGCAACAGAAAGCTAGGCTTTTTCGACCTGAGCATCTACCAGTTTACGCCAACTCGGCGGCATATTTTTCATGACTTCGATGCCGCTAAAGGGTGTTCCTTGCATCGGCCCATGCGCTTTTGCCCAATCAGCAACACGCTGTAAGCCATCCTTCAGACCCACTTTAGGCTCCAATCGCAAAATTTCCTGCGCCATGCTGTGGTCGGAATAAGCGACATGTACTTCCTCTCGAGCAGGCAGGTGAACAACGTTGTTGGGCACCCCCATCACTTCGCAGCACAAGGTGGCTAGTTCATTGACAGTGTAAGGCGTATCCGCACCGATGTTGAAAATCTGGTTACGCGCGCCGGGAATATCTGGTGAGGCCGCCATTGCACCAACAATATCACCGACATAAGAGAAAGCGCGCTGCTGCGTACCGTCACCAAAAATGGTGAGTGCTTTGCCCTGCATCGCCAAATTCATAAAGATGCCGACCACATTGCGATAGGGGTCGCCCAAATTCTGGCGCTCGCCATAGACATTGTGAGGGCGGAAGATGACGTAATCCATACCAAACATATGCTTGGTGGCCTTCAATTCCTGTTCAACCGTGAACTTGGCGATACCGTAACTATCGGTTGGTATGGGAATCATGTCTTCGGTCATCGGTGAGCGGCCTTCGCCATAGACGGCGATGGATGAGGTGAAGACAAAACACTTGATGTCGTGGTTGATGGCCTGATTAATCAGGTTTACGCTGCCGACCACATTATTCATATAATTGTAACGTTTGATGAAGTGGCTCAATCCTTCAGCAGCATAAGCAGCAAGGTGATAGACGTAATCAAAGTTTTCGCGGTCGAATAGTTCAGTCAGGAGGTCATTATCCAGTATAGAGCCTTTGACGAACTTGACCTTCTCTGGCACATTTTCTGTAAAACCGCCACTGAGGTCATCCATTCCGACGACCGAATGCCCGCTATCAACCAACGTTTGACAAAGATGCGAAGCTAAAAAGCCAGCAGCACCTGTAACTAAACACTTCATATTTATGCGTTCTCCTTTACGAGAATATGAGACTGTCTTATATCGTGAATTAGGGTGTGCAACTGGTGCGCAATAATGCGCCAGTCGTAGGTATGCTCGACCATATCCCGCCCATTTTTCGCCAAACACGAACGCAATTCGGCATCACTAAACAGGCGTTGAATGGCATCTGCAATTTGATGTGGATTATCGGCTATCAGGATGTCATTGCCATGGTGAACATCGATACCTTCCGCGCCTTTGGTGGTAGAGATGACCGGTGTACCAAGCGCCATCGCCTCCAGTATTTTAAGACGTGTACCGCCGCCTAATTGTAAGGGTACAACCATTGCCATACTCGCTCGAATTGCATCGGCAACATTGGGTAGATAGCCGGTAAACGTTACACCCTGTTCAGCAGCTAAATCCGTAACATCTACAGAACCAGTTCCACCGGTAACCCAAAATTGTACTTGTGGCGTTCGTGCCCGAACCAGCGGTAAGACTTCTTTTATGAAGTAGCGAACAGCCTCATAATTGGGCTGGTAGGTAACTGCACCGGAATAAATGAGGCGATAGGGTTCAACAGTAATGCTGGCATCCGGTTGGTTGTCAATCGTATCCACGCCATTAGGTACGACACGAATATCAGCCTGCGAGGGTGCAAAGCGCAGCATGTTATTCTTTTCAGCCTGCGAGACGACCGTGAAAGCAACGTGACGATCTAGTAATTGACTCAGTGATTTTTCAAACTTGGCAAGCGTCATTTGTGAACGCAAACGGCTGGCCTGCCCCTGAGCTTGCTCCACCCGATTCAGAAATTGTGTAATTTCAATCTCTTCAAGTATAGCCGGGATCTGGGGAGCCAGCTCAAGATAGCGCATGGTCTGAAATTCAGAGGCGAGGATAATCTGAATATCATCCTCAAAACACACCTGCTTGACTGCATTTTCCATCTGAGTGCTATAGATATCCACAAGAGAACGGGGCCACCGCGACAGATACCCCAATGTGGCCTTGAACGCACCCGGATTATAAAGAGGCTTTGGAATGACCTCGACACGATTACAAAAGCTGCGCATGTGGGCAATTTGCTCAGGGGTTGCTTCATCCGCCTCAGCGAAAGACAACAATGTTACGCGAAATTCCCGACTGAGATGACGTAGCAGATTATAGATGCGGATTTTCGCACCATTATTGGCGGGGTATGGCCACCACCACGAGATAAAAAGAATGTGCATAGCTTTAGACGGTGACCTGACCATATTTGCCCATTGAGAAGTCCTTAATGGCGCGCAGCATGATATTCCGCAATGGGCGGCGATCTTTCCATTTGGGACGCAGCGACCAACTAAGCAATGTGCGCGAGAACTCCGCGCCAATTCCCAACCAGCTGCGCAGTCCTGCCCGTGTTTTACTCGCGAATATCAGGCGGTTGCGTGTCATGTAGTAATATACGCGGGGAGAAGTAGCGCGTGCATCTAAGCCAATCTTATGCCACATCATGGCGTTTGGAACATATACGATTTTGTAACCAGCACGACTAGCACGCACACACCATTCCGTTTCTTCATAATATATGAAGAAGTTTTCATCGAGGCCACCTACTTTTTCCCAGACTTCACGACGTGCCAACAAAGCACAACCGGTTACAAAGTCGGTGGTTTGAGGTGTTTCACCATATTGTCCTTTATCCTCTTCATTCAGACCGAGCATGCTGGTGTTGCAATTGTTCCAATTGATTTTCCCACCTACTGACCAGATGAGTTCGGGGGCATCGAAATAGTAAATCATGGGGCCGGTCACACCAATGGTGGGATCCTTTTCCATTGTATCGATCATAATGTCGAACATATCGGGGGCAACGATGGTGTCGTTATTCAGCAGGATAATGTAATCAGCAGCATTATCCAGCGCATATTTGAGGCCGTAGTTATTCCCTCCCGTGAAGCCCAAATTCTTCCCTGTTTCAAGAATAATGACATTACTGTCGGCGGCTGACCGCACTGCATTTAGGGATTCTGCCTTAGATCCGTTATCAACCACAATAGGTTCGATATTAGGATATGTAACATGTTCGAGGGATTTCAGACAATCGATCGTAAACTGCTCATTATTAAAATTCAGCAAAATGATGCTGACCTTGGGTCTCATGTAACCTCCACCCAGTAGACAGGGCGCTTATAGTATTGATGAACTGAGTGCCATAAAATTATCATCCCCGCCCTTGCGTATACCTTAAATATCCAAATGATCATTGCAAGGGAAATATAATCGGGTGAGGACCGATACGGCTTGACTTATCCCAAATTTTTATCACAAGTCTTAAAAGCGAATTCACACTCTTAACACTTTATTTCGCAAATCGTCTGGGATATATGAGCGAATGGTAACGATATCCCAACAGAACAAACCAACGGATAACCCTTGTTTATCCAATGAGAACATTCATTCGGGCAGCACCTGTTCATAACCTGTTGAAAACATTACCCAAATTGTTGATAAGCTGTTGATAAGCACAAGTCACCTGTTCATAACTTAACCCAAGTATCCCAATGCCTTTCAACACTTATCGCAGAAGTTATGAACAGTTTGAACAGGCTGTTGAAATTGTTCATAAGTCGCAAAGGTTATCAACAGGGGGTGTTGATAACTATTAACCCACTGAATCCCCATTTAACAATTGGTCAGGGATAAGTTTGTGTTATATGGGGTGATTTAGCGGGTGATTTGCGATAAATTACCAACCTTTAAGCGTGTAACAAAAAGTTATGCACAGTTTGAACAGCCCTACTAAGACTACTATCTTTATATATACCTAAACTGAAAGATGAATCTCTTATAAGAGGCGCGAAAGCGGGTGTTTGTGCTTATAACCCAAACTGATGCTAAACTGAATGAAGTAGGCCATATGCCTCATACAGTAAAGTGCAATTACAGCATGAAGCGGCGTATCGTATGGTTTAAAAATAGATTGCTTTTTATTGCACCGATATTTTCATCTATGATGTCATCATTATTTTGATTAGTGACTTCTCCACAGGAATCAATATGGCACAATCCGACGTGCAGGAGCGCATCCAATATCTGGAGCGCAAAGTCAACGTACTCAACCGGTTAGCCGACGTGAGTATTCTACTCAATGCTACTTTTGAGCTTGATTCGTTGTTGACCTATTTGATGGATGCCGCAGCAGCGATTACGGATTGTGAGGCGGCCTCGGTGCTGCTGTGGGATGAACATAACCATGATCTGCGTTTCGCGGCGACAACGACCCAGCAAACCGGTTTAGAGTTGATCGGGAAGTCGGTTCCGTTGCAAGGCAGCCTCGCCGGAGCTTGTTTGACGGAAGGGCGGGTGATACAGGTCGATGACACACACAATGACCCACGTCATTACAACAAACTTGACGAAGAAAAGCAGTTCGAGACACGCTCCTTGTTGATTGCGCCAATGCGGCAAGAATCTAAAACGATTGGTGTATTGGAGGTGGTCAACAAGCGCCATCTGCCGTGGACAGAAGATGACCACGATCATTTGATGGTGCTGGTGTCGCAGGCGGCGGTAGCGATTGATAGAGTGCAGATGGTAACGGCGTTGCAAAAGGCTAATCAGGAACTCAGCGAACTGGACAAACTGAAAAGCGACTTTATTGCGATTGCTTCCCATGAGCTGCGTACACCATTGGCGGTCATTCTGGGATACGCCAGCTTCCTTAAAGATGAAACGCAGGGCAAAACCAGTGAGCATGCGGATAAAGTGATCGAGAGCGGCTTACAACTGCGCCACATTATTGAAGACCTGATGAACCTTCGCTATTTGCAACAGAACGCATCTGATTTGCATATGCAGCCGGTTTTGCTTTCCACAGTGGTCGGAGACGCGGTACAGGATGTCAAAAATCTGGTGGAAGCCAATGGGCACACATTGGACGTCAAGATGGTACAGGGGATTGTGGTTCATGTTGACGGTATTTTGACGACTATGGGACTGACCAATATTCTGAATAACGCCATCCGGTTCACGCCACCCGGTGGGCATATCAGTGTGCAAGTAGAGATGCATGAGGATGTGGAAGCATGGGTGAAAATCAGCGACAACGGCATTGGTGTTGAAAAGCATCAACTGGAACGTATCTTTGAGAAATTTTATCAGATAGAAGATCACATGACGCGCAAAAATGGTGGTCTCGGTGTAGGTCTGAGTATTACCAAAGCGCTGATAGAGGCTGAGGGTGGGCGCATCTGGGCGAGCAGCGCCGGATTAGGACAAGGGACGACGATTACAGTCGTGCTGCCGCTGGCGATAAATCAGGCATAGCTGTTGGG
Source organism: Aggregatilineales bacterium (assembly GCA_038251045.1). Lineage (GTDB taxonomy): Bacteria > Chloroflexota > Anaerolineae > Aggregatilineales > Phototrophicaceae > CFX2. Next base: position 34,778 of record JBBSBS010000009.1, read on the forward strand.
GATTCGGGAGGACAGAAAGATGTCCTCCTTCGGTGATTTCGTTTGTAGGGCGACTCTATGTAAGGTCGCCCTTTACGTTATATATCGGAGAATTAGTCGCCAGCAACCACTACCGGCGAAGGCACATCCACATGGACATCTTCTTCCATACGGGTAGCGATTGATGGCAGGAATACCAGCGCGAACAATGCTCCAGCGAACATGATTATGGCTCCCACCATCATGGCATGGGTCATACCATCAACGAAGGCCGTGTCAACCGTCTTAAGGATTTGATCCTTAAAAAGCACCGCCCGTGGATCGTTGGCAACGAAGTGCGCGGCCTGAATGCTGCTTTTGATGGCGTTCAATCCTTCTTCGGGCATCAACGGGATTTGGGATTTGAGGTTGGCGACACCGGCTAAATACTGGCTGTTGGCAAATGTTCCCAGAATAGCAACACCTAACGCACCACCTAGTTGACGGGTAGTGTCGTTCATAGCGGAACCGATACCGGCTTTACTGACCGGAACCGCCGCCATAATCGAGTTGGTGGCGGGACTGATTGAAAGCCCCATACCTGCCGCCAGAATGACCTGACCAATCAAAATGGTGATGTAAGGGGTATCCACATGGAACTGGGTTGCCATGAAGAGCAAGCCAGCACCTGCCAGCGCGATACCCAATGTGACCGTATATTTGACACCGAGGCGGGCCGAGACGAAAGCCGAGCGTGAGGCTACAACTGCCAGTACCAATGCCAGCGGCAGCGTGCGAAGGCCGGCATCAAATGTGGAGTAGCCAAGAATGGTTTGCAGATATTGGCTGAGGAAGAATACGCCACCAAACAGGCTGAAATTGACAAAGGCCAGAGCGACATTCGCGCCGGTGAATGACATATTACGGAAGAAGTGCATGGGCAGCATGGCATTCGGATTGCGGGCTTCCCACCAACCGAAGATGCCCAGCAATACGGCGGCTGCGGCAAAGGCAATGAGCACGTTTTGTTCTGTCCAGCCTTTTTGCCCGGCTTCAATAATGCCGTAGACCAGAGCGAATAAGCCCGTAATGGACAGGACCACGCCCGGAAGGTCGACTTTGGGAGCGTGTTCGTCACGCGAGTCGGCGATGGTGCGCCAACCACCAACCAAGGCGATGGCAATAACAGGCAGATTGACAAAGAAGACCGAATTCCACTCAAAGCGTTCTAAGAGTGCGCCGCCGATTAGAGGGCCTAAGCCTACGCCCAAGCCGAAAACGGCAGCCCATAGAGCAATGGCACGGGGACGTTCGTTTGATGGGAAGGTGGCACTGATGATTGAGAGTGTTGCAGGTAAAATGCACGCCCCTGCAATTCCTAGAAAGGCACGGGTAATAATCAGCGTGTTGGTATCGGTTGAAAGCCCAGCCCCTAATGAACCTATTGCAAATAAAACCAGACCGAGTTGCAGCGATTTCTTACGCCCGTAACGGTCACCTAGTCCACCGACCGTCAGCAGCAGAGCGGCGAATACCAACACATAAGCATCGACAATCCACTGAAGTTCACTGGCATTGGCACTTAGCGTCCGCGAAATAGATGGAATCGCGACATTGAGAATGGTGTTATCAAGACTAACAACCACTAAAGAAATGCAGATAAAAAGCAGTGCCCGCCAGCGCGTGGCGTAACCCGGCAACGATTCCTGATTATCATTGGCAAAATTCATACGTCCCTCTTTCTAAACCCCTGCGATTGGTTGTGTATGGGAGCTATAAAGCACCCCCGAAGTTGGCGCACGAAACAAATGTTAAGTGTGACACATAAAAAATGTATTTATAGTTGGGCAGCGAGACTCCGGGCAAATAATCCAATAACGTCTGACCGTGAGACATCTGAAACCGATTGGAGGTCGAGGCTGACGAAAAGAAACCCATAACCGAATATGACGCAGATGATAGTGGCAGCCATTATTCGTGCTTCGGCAGGGTCGCCAACAAAGACTTCAACTGCGCTGGCGATGCGCTGTTGAAAGGCGATATGTTTGCGATGGAACATTGCCCGTTCTTCATCGGTCATGCGCGGGAATTCGGTCACCATCCAGCGCAGTTTTTCCATACGGGCGGGGCCAAGTGATCCCATACGCTGGCCCAACTGGATAATGAAATCCTGAAGGTTTTCCGCACCCTGACATTCATCAACTATGTTAATTAGATCAGGTATCTGGCAGCTGATGACGGCTTCAAGGAGGCCGCGCTTGCCATCTTTGAAATGATAATAGAGTGCTGATTCAGTTACTCCAACAACATCCGCAATCTGGCGGACGGAAGTCGCGTCATAGCCATATTTGAGGAATAGCTGACCGGCAGCATCTACTATATTATCGCGGCGATTGGTTCGTTCAGGCATCGAATACAACTTCACTTAACGAGCGTTAAGTAAAACGATAAACCTGAATAGAAGCGGTGTCAAGGCAATGGATTACATTCCAATTTGGATTGAGGGATTTCTAATAGATTTCATATAAAAGGAAGTCGCTTGACCAGCAGACGCAAACTTCAATTGGTTTTAGAGTTCACTGCAATCCCACATGAAACCGCAGCGTGGGCAGCGTACTTTGCAAGCACGGCGAATAGTGGGTGTGTTACAAGCCGGACAGACTGAAGAGAGGGTATAATTGGGTAAAGGCATGGGCGGATGCATGACGACAACTGCGGAAGTTGACTCCAATGTTGGGGTTGGCTGCGCTGCTGCTTTAGACTTTTTCATGACACGCTGCTCTATTCGCCTAAGACCTTAATTGGTACTGATCATCCCGCCTAAGGGTATTTCGACAGTAACGGTTGTTCCAACACCGAGTTCACTTTCGACCGACAAGCTGCCATCGCTAGCATCAATTGCATCTTTGATAATGCTTAAGCCAACTCCTAAGCCGGGTACTTCGCCAATATTTGCACCCCGAAAAAATGGCTCAAAAACACGTTCACGTTCATCGGGAAGAATGCCTATACCTTCATCACTTACTTTAATGATGATGTGCTTGGAGGCAGCTTCGGCGAAAATGGAAATGGGTTTGGAATGGGGCGAGTATTTGATGGCATTTGCCAGCAAATGAGTGAGAGCCAGATGCACGAGTTGTTCGTCGGAATTGACGATATTCATATCGCCTTTGAGTTCAAGTTGGACGTTGTGCTTCGAATGCAGCATCTCCTTGAGTTCAGCAATAAGTGTTTCGCAGGTATTTTTGAGGTTGTACGGTGCGGGCGAGAAATCCAAACTATAGGAAATGCCCTTCACTACCAGTGCCATGTTGTCTAGCATACTTGTGAAATGTTTGATCTGCGTTTTGATTTGTTGCAAACGCTCGGTACGCTGCGTTTCGGTCATGCGATGCGCATACATTTCCAGCAAATCGGCTGACGTAGAAATGATGGCTAAGGGGGTGCGCAGCTCATGCGATAGACGCGACATCATGCGGCTTTTTAAGAAACTGAGTTCCTGTTCTTTTTGCAACATGACGAGGAGCTTTTCCTGCTCGACCATCGCCCGCTGCATCCAGCGCCGTTCGCTTACATCACGGGAGGCAAAGACTGCACCACCGAACTCGCCATCGGCTGTCTGGATAATCGCGCCTGTGGTTTCCATCCACACATAATAGCCATCATGATGAAGGTAGCGGAATTCGACAGTATCGGCCTGCTGTCTTTCTACCGCAAACAGCGTTTTGTTTTTGATCATGTCCAAGTCATCGGGATGGACGAGTTCAAAAATATGTTTGTTTATCAGTTCATCTGGCTTATATCCCAATACCGCGCTGTGTGAAGGCGAGAGATAGCGAAACTTGAGATCAGCATCGGTTAAGGCTACGAGATCGTGGATATTATCGGTGATGAGCCGTAATTTTTCTTCGCCTTCCCTGAGGGCGACTTCCGCTTGTTTGCGTTCTCCAATATCTAACATCATGCCTAAATATTGGAGCAAGCTGCCGTTTTCGCGTCGAGCAAAGGGGGTAAACCGATAGTGTCGCCAGTGATAGTCACCATGAACATCACGAACGCGATACTCAATTTCCAATACCTCGCTATCAGGAATGGTGTTCAGCTTGCTCATATTGGCTTTGTAGGCGGGGAGGTCGTCCGGATGCACGAGAGTTCTGAAGAATGATTCAGATGCTTTGGTGAGTATTTTTTCAGGGTGACCCAAATTCGACATGTGGTTTTCAAATATGTTGTACTGCAAATCATAGTCATAGATGAAAATGTACATCGGAATGGTGTCGGTAATCTGTTGGAGCAAGTGCTGGCTTTCGCGCAGCGCAGCTTCGGTTTCCTTGCGCAGTGTAACATCCTCAACCACACCCAAATACTGTGAGGGCGTACCGTCATCATGACGATTGAGCACTATGCTGCGGTAACTACGCCATATCCAAGAGCCATTCTTATGGCGCATCCGGAA
>JBBSBS010000010.1:0-38658 GCA_038251045.1 Aggregatilineales bacterium
CCCTAGCCCTGCTCCATTACATGGAGCGGGAGAGGAAGAAAAGGCGGAGGATGGGCTGCCGTTGGAGATTGATACAGCGGGGTTGATCGCGGATTTAATGGAGGAAGAGGCTGCCCCTATAAAGCCCCCTGCCCCAGCAGATACAGCAGCAGAAAAAGCAGAACCGGTTAAACCAGCCCCTAAGCCGCGCAAACGGCGGAGCAAGAAAAGCGAGTAAAGGGCAGCACGGGGTTATGACACTTCCAGTTTAATGACGACACGTTGAAAATCTTTTTTGCGGTCATCCTTTTGGACAGCTTCCATTGCTTTACTATAATAAGGATCGTGATGCTGATTGTTCGCTAACCACTGATTTAGTTCATGATTTTTACCCCACGCATCTTGATCACGCTCGAAAGCCGCCAAGATACGAAAGCGCGTGCCGGGGGCGAAAAGTACTTCACCTTCTTTACCGCCAAACATGGATGCTTTGGAAACATCTCGCCCTGATACAGAGGTCAAAATCTCCAATACCTCGTGCTGTTCAGCAGCGCTGGCGGGGCCTTTCTGATCGACCGCGGTACTGAGGGGAGCCATATCACTAACGACCGCGCCGGGAACATTCACACTTGAATAGCCTTTGAAATCACCGCCATGACGATACACATCACCTTTATAGGGTTTGAGCTTGTAGAGGGCGGAGGTCATTGATCCGGCAAGGGCGGTGTGTCCAGCGCTGAATTTGGTGCTATCGCCGACGTCGAAGCGCAGCGGAGTGTTGATAGCTCCATAGAGGTTGGAGGTATAACCCATCAGACCATAGAGTTCGGTTTCGGTAAACTTCTCGAATCCTTTTTCGGCCTTTTTGTCCTGCACGGCTTTGCCTTTGATAAGCGACAGATAGTGGTCGGCTTCTACGCCCAGTTTTGAATACTCAAGGGCTTCGGGCGTGCCGGGTTGTAACAGTGGATAACGCAGAATTTTCAAGGCATCAGGGAGATAGCCCTTGTCCTCAATTTTGGTATACAGGGCCTTTTTGTCGGCAGGCAGCTCATCATAGGATAAGGGTTTCTGTTTTTTCGCCAACTGGTCGCCTTTATCGGCTGTATGGAAGGCCTCCATGCGCGTGTATTCTGCTTTCAATTTAGCTAAGCGATCAAGTTTCTGTTGGGCTTGATCCTTAATCAATTTGATGGCATCGGCGCTGCCAGCGGTGGATTTCATCTCGAATTTGGAATTATTCATGATGGAAGCAAGCGCCGGATCAATCTTAGCTATCTGGTTGCGCTTCATGAATGCTTCAATCAACTGCGCAGCATCACCCAATTTTGATTTGATCGAAGCAAACTTAGTTAGAGCCGCTTTGGTATCGCCGTATTCAAATGATATGACCACTTTCCAAAACTCTTCCACCGTATTGCCATCGAAAGCATCGACGGTTTGGCGCGGCACACCCAATTCCCGCGTAATCTGAAGCCGACGAACTTCGAGCTTGGCCTGTGCTAAGAGTGTGTTTAAGCTGGTGCGCTTTTGATCGTCATCGGCACCCTTATGACTTTTGTCGCCTAACCAGTCAGCAGACTTCGACATAACGGTATTCAGAATTTTTTCCTGTGCGGCACTCTCATCAACACCCAGTTTGTGGTATTTATCGAGAGCCTCTTCGATAGCACGGAAGGTACTCCCTATAGCATTATCCTTGACTTTGCTGCCGAAGCCTGCGGCGGGGGCTTTCCCACTCAATTGAGCACTGGTGATAAGGAGTTTGCGTTGAAGGGCTGGTGCGGCGGGCGGGTTTTGCAACAGGCGCTGCACACCCGAATTGCCAATCATGGGTTGTAAGGCAGTGATTTGGTTCTGGCGCTGATCTTGATGGGCAGTATCGGAGTGCAATGTGCGCTGCGTGGCGGCATTGCCGATGGTTTGCTGTAAAGATACAAGGGATGAGCGTGGGCTTTCTTCGGACTGCGATGATGATTTGCGGCGGCTTATGCGAAGCGGTTGACGCGAGGCACTACGCCTGGGTTGATGGGAAAACATGGCTGGTGCACCTTCTCAAAAGCAATGTCAGATACGAATAAGAAGATGCGCAAGACGAGAGATGAAGAAGCGTTCTCTGACAACCAAACTCGTGCGAATTGGCATCTAAAATTAGTCTACTGGAATTATGAGGCGGTGTCGATAGATTGGCCTGTGTGTGAGTGGCAATGGTCAATGGCTGCATGAGAGCGCGACATGAATGCCGGTTTCGGCATCATCAAAGGTCACGGTCACGCACTCCCCTACCCGCTCACAGGTACACTGACGGGCTTCATGCAGTAACTTTTGGGTGGCTTGGGCGCGTTCGATTATAGCTTGCATCTCGGCTTCTTTTTGAGCCGCTACCGCTTGCCAAACCACAGACACGGGTGTGTCTTCGGAAAAGGCGGCAAACAACATTTGCATTTCACTGATGCCAAAGCCTGCTTTGCGGACGAGCTGGATGAGACCCAACCGTTGAAATATGCTCGCGTCATAACGCCGCCGTCCGTTTAGGCGTGCGGGTGGGGGCATCAGCCCGACACTTTCGTAGTAACGGATGGCAGATGTTTGGACACCGGCGCGGCGGGCGACCTCACCAATCGTCAACTCATTCATGGGCATTTGAACCTCTTGACATCAAGTGCGCTTTAAATTGTAGACTCCCTTTCGAGCGAAAAGATTACCTGATCGAAAGGATATTTATGACACAAAAGCGAGACTGGCGCGGCGTGGGGATGTTTATCGTGGCCTGCTTTACCAGCCCGTGCTGCACACCGCTGATTGTACCGCTGATTCTGGCGCTGTTGGCTGGAACACCTGTGGCGCTGTGGTTGAGCCATAACCTCGGCTGGGTGTACGGAGGTCTGACCCTCATTTCTGTTGTTAGTCTGGTAGTGGCTCTGCGGTGGATGGGTAAGCGCGAAAAGTCGCAACCAGCGGCTATTCGTCCATCCGATATTCCCGTCATTTCATGAGTAGGAGGAGACAAAGTTCATGTCGATTAACCCCAACGAACAACCAGAAACGGTGATCGTCTGCAATCCGGGAGCGATTGATGCGGCGAACCGTCAGGCGCATGTTGATCTGTCCAAAGAAATATTTTCGGCTTCAAACATACGTGAAGTCAAAGCATTGGCAAACGGGTATGCCTTCCGGCTGCCGCCAGAAACACCGATGTTATATAAAGTGATTCAATTCATTGCGAATGAGCGTTTGTGCTGCTCTTTCTTCACTTTTACGCTGATCGTCAACGAGGCGATATGGCTGGAACTGACGGGCAGCGGCGAGGTCAAAGCGCTTATTCAGTCGGACATTTTGAAGATTATTGATACAGGTGTCTTCCCGACTATCGCGGAATTGGAGGATGTATACAAAGCGGCGACACACTCATAAGATGAAACAAATTCAGGTTAGCAAGGTTGTTAGCCACAAAACGAGCTAACCTGAAAGTCACATTCACCGTATGTAGGCGATGATTTTATGGGGTCATGCTACCCGCGGCGACGGCGGTATTCGAGTGCGATTGGGCGGATCGTTCGAGTATCGCGTTAACGATTCGGGCGCTGGATTGACCATCGCCATAAGGATTTACTACCGAGGCCATCGCATCGTAGGCGACGGCATCATCCAGCAGGCGGGTTGTCTCGTTGACGATGCGGTCATAATGAGGGCCGACGATTTTCGCCGCACCCATCGTGACTGCTTCAGGACGTTCGGTGGTATCACGCAGCACCAGCACCGGTTTGCCGAGGCTGGGGGCTTCTTCCTGAATACCGCCTGAATCGGTCAAGATCAGGGTGGCGCGGCTCATCAGCCCAACAATCGTTTCATAATTGGTGGGCATGGTCAAAATGATGTTGGGTATCTCGTCCAGCAGACGGTGAACTGTTTTGGACACACGCGGGTTAGGATGCACCGGAAAGACGATTTCGACATCATCACGATAGCGGCTGGCGATTTCTAGAATCGCTTTGCAGATCTGTTCGACGGGTTCACCGAAGTTCTCGCGGCGGTGGGTGGTCACCAGAATCATGCGCCCACCTTTGAGTGTATCTAACGGCGGGCTTAAGGGGCGACCCTGCATTCGGCGGTTCATCATCATGAGCGCGTCGATTCCGGTGTTGCCGGTCACCAGAATATCGGCAGGATCAACACCCTCGCGCCGTAGATTTTGAGCATTGCTTTCGGTCGGTGCGAAATACAGGTCCGCTAGTAAATCGGTAATCCGGCGGTTGATCTCTTCGGGAAAAGGTTGGTGACGGTCGCCAGTACGCAGCCCGGCCTCGACATGCCCGATTTTGATGTTCTCGTAGAAGGCGACCAAGCTGGATGTCATAGCGGTGGTGGTATCGCCCTGAACAAGCACCCAATCCGGTTCTTCTTCGATAATGACTTCACCCACAGCGGTCATGATACGGCTTGTGATACCCACCAAACGCTGATTGGGGCGCATCAGGTCGAGGTCGTAATCAGGCTCAATACCGAATCCTTCAAGCGCTTGATCGAATATCTCGCGGTGTTGGCCTGTGGCACAGACAATCGAGTTGATCTGATCGGGGTGGCGTTCCAACTGTTTGATGACCGGAGCCATCTTGATGGCCTCAGGGCGTGTACCGATAATGCTCATGACTTTAATCATCGTTATGCCTTTATCAAAATAATTCAGTAATTAACCGGGTGTATGCGTCAGGACGGCTGACGTTTTCCAGTGCGTACAGGGCATGGGCAGCGAACATGGTCGCCCACGTAAACATAATGTCGTGACCCGACCAAAATTCGAACCCGCCGATGGCATCGCGGTCAGGGGAGGCGATGCGCTGCATCCCGGCGAGATGCTGTCCGGCGCGGCGGGCAGCGTCCAGAAAACGGGTATCGTCTTTGAGGTAGTAGAGCAGAAGCCAGATGCGGAGCGCCTGAGAGGTCGCATCGGTCACGCGATGGGGATGCACTTTTTCTACCACGCGGCGACCCATGCGCCACCAAGGTTTGTTATATTCGATGTTGATGGAACCATCAGCGTTTTGAGCGCCTAGCAGCCACTCCCCTGCCCGATAGGATGCCTCCAGATAGCGATCCGAGCCGGTGACATAATGGGCATAGAGCAAACCCTCGACGGCATAACAGTGTGGATGGCTGACGACCTGCGGTTGGTCGAAGTGGGCACGAATTGCGCCGGAGTCATCTTGAAGTGCCAGCACCCAATCGCAGACGCGAACTGCCGCGTCGCGGTAGCGGGTATCACCGGTTATCTCGTTCAATTTCAGCAGACCGATGGCGTGCTTGGCATGTAGGCAACCGGCATCATCGAAAAAGTTATCGCCGGGATGTTTCCACTCGTTATGTGGTTGATCATACATCGCTAGAAACGAGCCATCGGCCTGCTGCATGGTGTTGATGAGCCAATCCCCCATAGCGCGGGTTGAGGTTTGTAAGTTAGTAGAAGGCTCAACGCGGTATAGGTCGAGTAAACCCTGAAGGCACATTGCCAGATCAAAACTGTAATACTGGAGCATGGGTTGTAAATCGGGCAAACTCAAGCCTTGAAGGACTGCGCCGTGTTGGGGTGCGTTGGCGGCCATGTTCTGATGACGCAGCACGAACGCGGCAGCCTCGCGGGCGAGTTCGAGATAACGTGCGTCATTCGTCCAATAGTAAGCACAGACAAATGTACTGACCGCATAGCCCGTAATTTCGCTGTAGATGAAGGGGTAATTCCGGTGGGTGAAATTGTATCCCTGATTGACACCGCCGCTGGCGGCTTCGCCGTGACCGTTGTGGCGAATATGTGAATTTGTAAGCCAGTCGAGTGCTAATCCGACCGAGGCTGGCACAGTCATTAAATAGTTATCCTTCCGTAATGGGTTTGATTAATTCGGTTTCACCCCGACGCAACTTGAGTAATTCGTACTTGATCTTCGACCAATACCACTGCACACGATTGGCGCGGAAATCCTGCTCCAGCTTGCGGTAGCCAGTTGATACACCGCCCTGCTCAACTTTTATGAAATGGCTGAGGCTGCCTTTATGAACGCGGTACTGGTAAAGCACTTCAGGGACGCGCTGCATGGTGAAATGCTGGGAGATGCGCCACCAGTATTCCCAATCTTCGGCAAGGCTGTACTGCGGGTCATATAAGCCGATGGTTTCTTGACATTCGCGCCGGTAAAGGAAGCAGGCATTAATGTAGTTCACGCGCATTAATAAATGGTGGTCGTAATCGAGCGTTTTCACCACGCCGAGAATGTCACCCGCGTCATCAATCACCTGCCAATCAGCATAAACCAATGCAATATCAGGGCTGGAATCGAGGGTGTTGACGAGCCGTTCAAGCATCTGCGGCAGCATGAAATTGTCAGCGGAAGTCCACGTCAGGTACTCACCACGGGCATTTTCAAAACCGGTGTTTAGTGCGCGTGGTAACTTTTCATTGTTTTTGTGGATCACAATCACGCGGGGATCGTGCTGATACGCGGCTAGTACGTCTTTGGTATGATCGGTCGAACCATCGTTTACGACGATCAGTTCGAGATCTTTCCAAGTTTGGTTAAGAACACTATCAATGGCTCCCGGAAGGAAATCAGCATCATTATAGCTGGGGAGAATAACACTCACGCGCGGTGGCGGCTTTTTATTGGCTAAATCCATCCTGTAATTTCCATAAACAAAACGTTAAGTATGTTACGCAATGTAACAGTTTTCCTTTATTAAGACAACCTACCTTAACAAAAGCCTAAACTATCAAACACAGTGCATGACCCGATTTTGCGGGATATTGACCGAGGAAAAGCCCTACTTCTCTTGACAAATCTTTATGAATGGGGCTAATCTTTGACCGATCGGTCAAGTTTGAAGCTGATTATGACAAACGACACACGCGAGCGCCTGATTGAAAGTGCGATCCAACTGGTTTTAGCTTCGGGTTACAACGCCACCGGAGTTAAAGAGTTGTGCCAGCACGCACAGGTCCAAAAAGGCAGTTTCTACCACTTCTTCCCCTCCAAGCGTGATCTGGTGATTGAAGCACTCGACCGGCAGTGGGCGCGGCAAACCCAACTGCTGCTCGATCCGGTTTTCAATGAACCGATTCCGCCGCTCGACCGGATTGTCAAGATGTTTGATCTGATGGCTGAACATCAGGCACACCTTCAGCAAAGCTATGGGCAAGTTTTTGGCTGCCCATTCGGCACGCTGGCGCAGGAACTGAGCATCCATGACGAACCGGTGCGCGAAAAATTGACCTTCATCTTTCATTCGTGGGCGGGTTATATCGAAGGCGCATTAGCGGAAGCCATTTCGATTGGTGATCTGTCGCCAACCGTACCCATCAGCCAAACCGCGCAATCCATCTTGTCTTACCTACAAGGGTTGATGTTGATGGCAAAGACCCAGAACGATCCGTATTTGATTCAGCGGTTTGGGGCAACTGCCAAATTAATGATGCAAAATCCTAGCCCATAATTTTCATGTGTTTCTGCGTAGATGACTGGTCAACTCTCACCTAACCGAATAGCGCCTTCATATAGGAACGAATGAGCAAGTCCCCTACCCTACTGACAGTAGCCTCATCAGCGTAATATACGTGGTGGACTACTTCAGGCTGGCTTATAGTGCTATATAGATTATGGATGTTGGGTGCGAATGAGGGAATTTTGAGACAGCAAGTATGCTATCTCATCAGCAGTAGTGAGGAGAAAAAGGAAATGAGTTGTTAAGAACAGGTGCGATCAGCTGCCGAAAATGCGGTTAGCGGGCGCGTTTGTTTCGTACACGGCGGTCATTCTCGGCTTCGAGTGCCTGATACACCCGTCCGAGTTCAGTGGTGTTTTGACCATTACTTTTGGCGTCGTTAAAGGCTTCTAGAGCTTCTTTGCGCTGGGTGTACAGATCGTTTTCCGAAAGACGAGCCAGTTCCAAATCATCGGGCATGTTGGCGGCGTAGTTCATTATGCTGTGGGATTCCTTATTAAAATACCTATCACCTCTCATCGTAACACATATGCACCTTATTCAGATGGTTAGTAAAGTTGTTTCGGCATTTTAGGGGTCAGCAGATGGCAAAATGGGCTTGTTTGTCGAATACTGACTATTACGAGACATTAACAGATATAATGTTCGTATCTGTATCCTTTGAATTGACATACTGATAAGGACAGCCTATGAACAGGCGACTAGCCGCGTTCTTCAATATACAGGCCGGTGAAAGTCATCTGGTTGGTATGATTTTCGCGCTGTATTTTTTCATGGGGCTGGCCTTCGTCCTGACGCAAACGGCGAGTTATGCCATTTTCATCGACACTTTTGGTTCAGAAGGCATCCCGTACACCTACATCGGAATCGCAATCGGTGTGTCGCTGCTGGCGTTTGGTTATCTGCGCCTGAGCGATCATATCCCGCTTTCACGGTTGTTAATCGTCAATCTGGCGGTGCTGATCGGCGTGAGCATCGTACTGCGGATCGGGCTAGCACTGACGCAAGCCCGCTGGCTGGCCTTCGTGCTGCCGATATGGGAGTTCGCACAGGTTAACCTCGGCAAAATCATCATCTGGAGTCTGGTTGGTTCGTTGTTTGATGTGCGCCAGAGCAAGCGCCTGTTTGGTTTAGTCACCTCCGGACGCTGGTTAGCGGTGGCGATTGGCGGGCTGCTGGTTCCAGTTCTGGTTTATGCCGTCGGCACGGTGAACCTGCTGTGGTTATCAATCATCAGCATGGGCATCGGGATGGTGCTGCTGGTGCGGATACTGCGCATTTATAAACCGACACTTATCCCGATCAAAACCAATAACCGCGAAGACTCCCCTGCCCCCAATACTCCGCGAAGACTCTTCAAAAATCCCTTCGTTGTGCTGATCTTCGTCGAGGCATTCATCTGGATCATGGCTTATTTCGTGGGCGACAACATTTACTATATTGAAACCGCGCGCCAATATACCAACGCCGATCAACTGGCTTCGGTGTTGGGTTTGCTATCGTCGGTGGCGGGCATCTTGACGCTGATCAGCGGTCTCTTTTTTACGGGGCGTTTCATCAGCCATTATGGGGTGCAGGTGAGTGTGCTGGTCACACCGGTGACGGTAAATGTGCTGATACTGGCCTTTGCGATTGTGGGGACGTTCTTTTACAACGGCCCGCTTGTGTTTGCGCTGGCGATTATCGCGCGTACTGTCAACACCTTTATGAGTGAGACTTTTGAGGTGACATCGCTGCGTGTGCTGGTGCAGCCGCTATCGATTCAACAGCGGGTGCGGGTGTCTGCAATATCAGACGGTATCATCGAACCTTTGGCGATTGGTACGGCAGGTTTGCTGATGGTGATACTGATCGATGTTTTAAAAATGAGTTCAGTGCAGTTGGCTTATCTGTTTCTGATTATCGGCGCGGGATGGTTCGCCGCGACTTCTACGCTGTCAAAGCGTTATCGCAGCGTCCTGACGCAAGCGCTGGAACAACGCTGGTTAGGTCATTCGCTGCCGCTAACGATTGACCGTTCTACCATCCAAATTATCCAACCATTTTTGAGGGATAAGCATCCAGAGGCCGTGATTTATGCCCTGAGTGTTATCGAACAATCCGACCAACAACAACTCCTCAAGGATAGTGTGCCGGAACTGCTCAACCATCCATCGCCGCGTGTACGCCGTGAAGGACTGGCTTATATCGAGCGTTTGAAGTTGAAAGAAACATTACCGCGCGTGCGGCAGCTCATGCAGACCGAAACGGACATCAACTTCCGCGAGTACGGGATGCGTGCATGGGCAGCGCTGGATGAGCGAGAAGCCCAACCAACGCTGATCTCTAATTTGGACGCGCCGGATATTCCGGTGCAGCGAGGCGCAATGATCGCCATGATCCGTTACGGAGTCGGTCAAACGGTCATCAAAGCTGGAGAAAAATTGATGACGATGGCTGGCAGGCCGGATGAGGAAGGTAAGTTGTTGGCGGCGCAGATTATCGGTGAGGTGGGTCTGCCGGATTATTATCTGCCGTTAGAAATTTTGCTGAAATCATCCTCTATCAAGGTGAAGCGGGCAGCACTGGCAGCGGCTGGGAGCATCAAGCATCAGCGTTTATGGGTGTTGGTGATAGCCGCACTAGAGCTGCCTTCTACGCGCGGGCAAGCACAGGCGGCATTAGTCGCGGGCGGCGACTCTGCCCTTCCAGCGATGCGGGCCGCAATGACCAATCCGAATTCGCCGCGTCAGGTGTTAATGGGGTTAGCCCGCACCTGTGGACAGATGAGCAGTTTGGCGGCGCTCGACATGCTGACGGAACGCATCACTATCGCTGACCCTGAAGTGCGCTGGCATGTGTTGGCGGCACTCAGCCAGCGCGGTTACCGTGCGCACCTTCCGGAAAAGATTTTGACTCAATTACGCAATGAGGCTGATAGTTATGCGCGGCTGCTGGCAACACAGCGCGATATCGGCAGGGGCGAAGCGGTGCAGCTGCTTAAAAATAGTTTGGATGTCCTCAGCCGGCAAACCAGCGAACGGATCGTGTATCTACTGTCGTTTATCTATGACGCGGCCTCTATTTTGCACTCACGCGATGCGCTGCTTGATGGCAGCGGGGCAAACCGCTCGATGGGTATTGAAATGCTGGAAACCTATTGCGATAACGCGATTAAAGGGTACATCATCCCTATCTTTGAGGATTTTCCGGCAGATATTCGTTTGAAAAATCTCGATGGTGTCCTGCCACAAACCACGCTCAGCCGCGAAGCACGTTTACTGGAACTGCTGGCGCAACCGGCTACACCGTGGATAAATGTGTGCGCGTTATACACAGCGGGACGGTTGATGATTGAGAAAAGTCGATCATTTATACCAGCGGCCTTAAATTCACCGCACGCCATCACCCGCGAAACTGCTCAATGGACGCTGGAACAGTTGGATCGGGTCATTCGACAAGGGAAAGAACATATGCTTTCAACTATCGAGAAAGTCATCATCCTGAAAACGGTTGGTCTTTTTGCCGAAACACCGGACGAGGTGCTGGCAGATGTGGCTGCGCTGCTGGAGGAAGTCCGTTACAGCACGGGTGAGGAAATCTTCAAAAAAGGCGATCTGGGCAACAGCATGTATATGATCGTCAGTGGAAAGGTGCGCGTCCATGATAATAACTACACCCTAAACAAGCTGGATGAACGGCAGGTGTTTGGTGAGATGGCGCTGCTCGACCCTGCCCCACGAATTGCCACGGTGACGGCATTGGAAGAAACGCACCTGTTCCGGCTGCGACAGGAAGCCTTTTATGAACTGCTGGATAACCGGGGCGAGGTGGCACGGGGCATCATCCGTGTGTTGACGGGTTATTTGCGCAGTTGGGTGGATAACGCCGATTTGCGGATGTTACAGCAAAGTGCCGCCAAAACGATGCCGTTACCGATCAAGCGGAGCGAACTACAGGAAATTCTAAAGAAGTAACGCCAGTTTTAGATTAAGGATTTTGGGCCGATACTCGATATTTGGATGACATTATCCATAAGTCAGGCTAAATAAAAAGAGGCCAAGCAAGCTTGACCTCTTCCGTAGACTTTGAGTATCAGTTACTGCGGGGGCAGCAGCACGCCGTCGATGACGTGGATGACACCATTCGAGGCTTCGATGTCGGTCATGATGACCTGAATGGTATCGTTCAGATAGACCTTGCCATCTTTCACCGAAATGGTGATGTCTGAACCCTGCACAGTGGTGGCCTTGGTCAGATTGACCACATCTGCCGCCATTACCTTGCCTGAAACGACATGGTAGGTCAGGATGCTGGTGAGCAATTCTTTATCTGCCAGCACGCTGGCAATTGTATCTGCTCCCAGTGCTTCAAAAGCTGCGTTGGTCGGCGCAAATACGGTGAATGGGCCTTCGCCGCTCAGTGTGTCCACCAAGCCGGCTTCGGTTACGGCTGCAACCAATGTCGAAAAGTCCGGATTGCTGACAGCGATGTCGACGATGGTTCCGGGGTCTGACATGACCATGGCGGCCATTGATGTTGCACTCACCACAACCTGTGGCGCTGACAGAGTGCCGACTGCGGCGACGAAGTAATTGGTATCGGCAGCCAGTTCAGTGCCGGGCAGATTAAGCACGACGGGTGAAGTAGCGCCTGATGGGACGACCTGAAGGTCGTAGCTACCGGCGGGGACATCAATGGTATAGAAACCATCATTAGTGCCCTGCTTGCCGGGGAAAGCCAGCGCCTGAATGACGGGGCTGCCACCTGCCAGAACATCAACTGCGGGCGCATCTTCAATGGCATGGAAGACCGAGACACGTGCCTTGCCGTCTGTTGGTTTGAAGTCTTCAACCAGAATAGCGGGCTTCAATGTTCCATTTGTCAGCGAACCGACAGCGGCTACAGTGATCCATGCTCCGGCGGGCAGATCAAAATCGGCTGGCCCTATGGCGGCTGAGTCGATTGAGGTGTTCGCAGGGGCAACGGCTAGATTGTAGCTACCGGCGGGAAGTTCAATCCAGTCAGTCACTGTCGGGAATTCCAAGCCGGTAATGGCACTGAGTTCACCATTTACGTATACATCAACTGCCGGGGTGTCCGGTGAGAAATGAGCGACACGGATGTGAACGGTTTCTTCGGCCATTTCTTCGGTCATAGCCATATCATCTTGCGGGGGCATCAGCACGCCGTCGATGACGTGGATGACACCATTCGAGGCTTCGATGTCGGTCATGATGACCTGAACGGTATCGTTCAGATAGACCTTGCCATCTTTCACCGAAATGGCGATATCTGAACCCTGCACAGTGGTGGCCTTGGTTAGCTTGACCACGTCAGCCGCCATCACCTTGCCCGCAACGACATGGTAGGTCAGGATGCTGGTGAGCAATTCTTTATCTGCCAGCACGCTGGCGATGGTGTCTGCTCCGAGGGCTTCAAAAGCCGCGTTGGTCGGCGCAAATACGGTGAATGGGCCCTCGCTGCTCAGTGTGTCCACCAAGCCAGCTTCGGTTACCGCTGCAACCAATGTTGAAAATTCTGGATTGCCGACAGCGATGTCCACAATCGTTTGTTCCTGCGCCAGAACTGGCGCACCTATCAGTAGTAAGGCCATTAGGCCAATCAGTAATGTTAACTTACGCATTTACACTCTCTTCTGTTGTGAAGTACAAATAAACGGTACGCCTATTAACTTAGTGGACAAAAATGAGACAATACATAGACAAAAATGAAAATCTCATGAACAAGGTAAATTTATGATCAGATTTTGTACCGTTTACTATGCGGTTGTAGATGTGTTTACAGGACTCTGTTTTTCACGTTTTCTGAATACACAATTCGAGGAGCATATAAAATTCGCGTGGATGACCGCCCGATATTGATGAACTATCGGGCGGTTTTGATTCGGGTGTACTGCCCTACTCTACCCGCCTTTGAGTCGGTGAAGCGCGAGGCGTAAACCACCGACGGCATTCATATCGACCGGATGGACATCTTTGGTGGTCTTGTGCGATTTGCGGTCGAGGATTTTAGCGCCATACCATGTTTGCTTGCTCAAATAAGGTTCAATCAGCCCTGCCCCACCGCCCACGAGGATAACGGATTTGATGCCACGAAAGCCATCAAACACACCATCGGCAATGTTGTTGGAGACCCATTCGGCGTAACGTTCGCAGTAGCGATCCAGCAAGGGTTTGAGATCGGCATCGAGTCCGGCGACGGTGAGGATGTAATCACCGCTGACCGAACCCAAGCGAATAACGCGATCAATATCATCAACGGTCAGGTTGGCGGCATCGTCACCGATTTGTTTTTTGACGGCGCGGAGAATCGGCTCGCGAATGTGAACGTGTACGCCGCCCGCTTCCCATGTGGCATGTTGGAGGCTTTCGGCGTTGAAGTTGCCGTTACTGAGTTGGATGGCATCGAGCGTATGTGCGCCAAGATCCATGATGACGACTTCCCCATTGAGGGCATCCGACGGGTTTTGATCGCCTTTGTCGTCGAGGACAAAGCAGGCGGCTGCACCCAGCCCTTCCGGCCAGAGGGTCACACTATCATATTGGAACTTGCGTGGTTTTTTGTCACCTTTGAGGCTGATCTCAACCTTGCCACCGCGCTGGCTGAAGCGCTCTTTTACAAAATCTTTGAGATCATTGAACAAACCGGGCGGAGAAAACAGGGTTAAATCCACCGTGCCGGATTTGACACCCAGACGGGCTAAGGCATGTGCCACCAACATCTGGTGGAATTCGTTGCCGTAGCGGTTGGCCCCCATATGCCGTTCAAGCTGGCGGCGTGAGATACGGATGACATCATCGCCGGTGACATAGCGGTGTCCATCCCAATCGACATAATCGTAGTCCAGTTCCCAGCCCTTCCCTAATCCAAGACTGTCGCCCGAAGCAGCAGCACGGACGGACGGCTCGTAGAAACTTTTATAGCCTTTGGGCTGCGATAGAACGGCGTTGGTTCCACCATTGCCAGCATCTACACTGGCGATATAGTCAGACATACATCTTTCTCCTGATCCGATAGCGCGATTGAATTATCGTAAACTGCTCAGTCCGCCTAGAAAATTAGCTCCGGCATCGGTGCTGGTGCTGCGCCGGGTGATGACTGTTGGTAAATCCTCGTCGTCGTCTTCAAAAATGGGCAGCGCGAAGGTTGGTGCTTTGAGGGCTTTGAGGCCGCTGGATTGTTTTGCCGGTGATTGGGCGGGCAAAACTTGGGAATTCAGGATCATAGACTGGATTTGCTCGATAAGATTGATTCCGTCGGGTAGAAATTGGGTTTTGAGATGCGGGAATAATTCAAACAGGACGTTGAGATCATTATTTTCCAGCGCCCACAGTAGGCGCACGCCATCCCGAATGACGGTGACTTCACGGCGCTGTGAGCGAGAAAAGTCTAATATTTCACTGACGTGCGCGTCAATAGGATGATTATGGCGCAGTTGAAACTTGCGCGTTTGCCGTGGCACGTAGCGCTTGGGTGTCGTTTTGGTTTTTTTGCTTGCTTTAGCCATGATAAAACCTTTTAATGTGTTACACACTATAATGTGCAATTCTCGGGATTGCGTGTATACTGATAGAATACTGCTATCTTGAGCAATATGCAAGAATTGATCTCAATAAAAATAGGAACTTGGGAATGAAAACAGGAACGGTAGCCAAACGGTTTGATCTTGACCAGAAGACCGTCAAAATCTGGACGGATATGTTCTCTGACCACTTCACATCGAGCGCGTTGGGGGAGGGCAGAACCCAACGCGAATACCAGATGGAAGATTTGGCGATACTGAATACGATCAAGATTGAGCGCTCACGGAATATTCCTTTTGAGCAGATTGGCGCGAAGTTGGCGGCGGGTGATATTGATAGCAACTTGCCACCGGAGTTCACGTCAATTGAGGGCGATAATGCGATTGCGGTGTATTCGCAGATCAAGGGTTTCCAAATCCAGATTGAAAATTTGATGCAAGAGGTTGACCGGCTGCGTAAAGATGGCAAAGAAAAAGATGACAAGATCGAACGGTTGAATCGGGAAATCGGTAAATGGCAGGCGATGTACGAGATGATGAAGGAACAAGCTGAAGATGATGATTAGGTTTTAACTCCTTTTATTTCAGCGAGACATTGTAAAGGCGAGGAGGGGCAGGTGGCTGCTCCTTTTTTGTTTGTCGGTGTTGTCGGAAGTGACATGAAAGTAGTGTAAAGTATGAGGGAGAATTGTCGCTCATGTCGTCATTGTCGTCAATGTCTGTATGGCAATTTATCTATTTGGCGGCGGCGACGGCAGTGCGCCGGTACAGATGCAAGATGTTGAGTGCATGACAAACGGATTATGATGCATTGTCATCATAGAACAAATGGTCTGAAAAGGCAAGTTATAAGTTGTTTGAATAGGGCGATAAATGGGTTGGAGGTATGAAATATGGGCTGATTCGAGGGTAAGGGCAGGGGTTCACAAATAATTTTGATATTCACCCATCTAAAATCCGTATAGTTGATATATAGTTGATTTATGTTAGAAAGTAATTTTAGAGACAATTATAGATCAAGGATATAAACAGTGAATTTCTCTTCTCGTCGTGCAATTGCTTTGTTAGTGGTTCTGGTTATGTCGTTCATTGCTATCCCGATGGTGGGAGCAACACCGTGCAGCGGTTGTTTGCCACCGCCAATCATTGTAGTGATCCCAACGATTACCTATGTCGCTCCGAACATGGAGACAAGTGTCAATTTTAATGACAGCAACGTGGGTGTCGTTATTTATAAGGTAGAGGATGAAGACGGCAATACACAGATGGATGTGTTTGACGTGACCAACGGCGGCGCACACAGCAGCTACCTGTTCAGCATTACCCCAGAGCTGCTCGCGCCATTTGCGATTGAACATCCGGCAGAAAATACGCTGCTGGCAAGCAGTGGGGATGTGTCGGTTTATATTTTGACCACCGGCGAAATTCAGATCAACGCTGGCCCTGACCGTGAAGGCAAGATGCACGTCAAGATTTTTGATGGCATTCCATGGACAACTGTTTACGGGTATACCGTCGATCCGGAATAAGCGGATACGGCAGCGTACAACATGAAGATAAGAACCGGATGGCTTAGGTCATCCGGTTTTTTATTTGGTGAGCCAGCCTGAGAGTAGGGGAGATCAGGCGAAGGTTAAACGTTAATTTTATCCATCATTTCGTAAAATTATTAATTTTTTCACAATTCTCAATCAATCCATGTGTTGACATTCCAAAAATTGTTGTATAGTTAATTTATTGTCTATTAAAGTTAGTTTATCAATTGTAGATCAAGGATAGAAATAGTGAAGCAAGGTTACCGTCGTTCAATTGTTATCTTAGCAGTTATGTCACTCACATTTTTTGGTTCAGTTGCGTATGCATGTGAATGCCCTAACGAACCTCAACCAGAAAATAGCAATTCACCCTCAAACTCGAATTCAAATTCAAACGAAACTCCGACTACACCCACACCTGTTATCGTGGAAGTGTTCACTGCTCCTTATGTTGCACCGAATATGGAAGACAACCTGAGCTTTAATGACAGCAACGTGGGCGTGGTTCTGTATAAGACACAGGACGAAGCTGGAAACACACAATTGGATGTGTACGATGTGAAGAACGAAGGCACGAACAGCAGTTACCTGTTTAGCATTACTCAAGAAGACCTCGCACCCTTTGCTAGTGAAAATCCCACCGAAAACACCATGTTGGCGAGCAATGAAAAGGGCGATATCTCGGTGTACATTCTGACCACCGGCGAAATTCAGATCAACGCGGGTCCCGACTGGGAAGGCAAAATGCACATCAAGATTTTGGACGGCATTCCGTGGACGAAGATTTACGGTTACACAGTCGATCCTGAATAACTTTCAGCAGGGCAGTACAACATGATTATAAAAACCGGATGTCATAGGCCATCCGGTTTTTTATTTGTGTTCAAGAGCGCGAGGCTGGACGTGATGTCCTGAGCGATTTGGCGGGATTCGATGGCAATCTGGCGCAGAAGGCCGGTCATGCTGTTGTTATAGCCGCAGAAGTAGAGGCCGTTGGCTGCGGTTTGGGCGGTTTGCGGGGGCAGGAGGGAGTCCAAGTTGGTGTGATAGCCGGTGGCCAAGATGACGGCATCAAAGGGGTGGGTTGTGCCATCGGTAAAAACCACACCGTCAGCCGTAAAGCGCTGGATGCCGGGATAGACGTTGATTTTTCGCTGTTTAATTTTTTGAATAATGCCGGGGTCAATGACCGGAATTTTGGAATATTTTTTAACCTGTACCGCCGCGCCATAGGGTGGCTGTTGCAGGCCATAGCGAGAGAGGTTGCCAAAGCTGAGTTTTAAGACGGGGGCGGTGAGTAAGTCAATGATGCGAGCGGGCAGGGGGCTGAGGATAATGGTCAGCAGTTGGACGGGGATGCCAAAGCGCTCCTGAAAAATGACGTTGATGGGGCTGCGTACGGACAGACTGACGGTCGCGCCGTGTTCATAGGCATCGAGGGCGATTTCCGCGCCGGAGTTGCCGAAGCCAACCAGCAGCACCTTCTGATTGCGATAGGGTTCACCATTTTTGTAGAGGGCGCTGTGGAGTATCTGGCCTTTGAAGTGTTCTTGATCGGGCCATGTGGGGATGGTCGGGATTTGGTTGAGGCCGGTTGCCATGACGACAAAATCGGATGTGTAGAGGGCATCCTCAGTCCGGGTTTGCCAACGTCCGTTGTGGCGAGACACGGCGGTGACGGTTTGATTCACCAGCGGGGTGAGGTCAAAGTGGCGGGCGTACGTTTCCAGATAATCTATGACCTGCTGGCGTGACGGGTAACGGGGATAATCCGCCGGAAAGGGGAGGTGGGGCAGGGCAGAAAATTGTTTGGCTGTGTGCAGGTGCAGGCGATGGTAATGGCTGCGCCAGCTTGTGCCGAGATGATCGCTGCGTTCTAAGATGATGAAGGGGACGGCCTGTTGTTTGAGACAAGCCGCGACGGCTAATCCGGCAGGGCCTGCGCCGATGATGACAACACGGGTATCGTTTGACATGAGAGTCCTCTTAGCACCCATTATGAATAGAAGATTGTGTGTTTTTGCCGCCAGAGGCTAAAAGGTTCGTCCGATAAATAGTGAACTTCAACGGTTGCGCCGCCACAGGCTCATGATTGAATAGAGTGTTTGTACAATATTCCATCGATGACCATCCATAATATATGTTGCTGATCTTCGACAGGCCAAGCGGGTTGATTGGAAATCATGCAACCCTCTTTAGTCTTTGGATCATACCACGCAGTTCCCGCTGTCCACATTCCCGAATCAAATCCTTTGTTATACCAAAGAAGTCCATCTGAACTTTCGAGCGCAAGAGTGGGCGGTGCAAATGAGAATCCTTTTGCCCATGTTTCTTGAATAATTTCTTTGGGATTAGGAACAATACGTTGCCAACTTCCATCTGTCTTCTGATAACCGATTGCACCTAACCACAATTGCCCTTTATGGTCGAATAACATTCCTGAAAAATCAGGCCATTCTTCATCAGGCGTATCGACAGGTATGACTTGGTTATTTTCGGGATCAAACCATAATAGATTGTTCTTTATAAGACGAAACCCCGTTCGGACAGAGGGGTCTCTACTAAAATAAATGTTTCCATCAGCTGATACGCTTGGGTTATATACGACAAAGTTAAAATCCACTCGCTTTTCGGCGATTTTATTCTTCAAATCGTACCGATAAAGACCGTCGTTATCAACGAAAATCCAGAGACTGTTATTTCGATCCTCAACGATGGATGTTCTGAGGTAACTATAACCGTCGACTATAGGCGCTTCCAGCATACCTTTGACTAGTTCAAAGCGTTGTGTTGCATTATTAAAGCGAGCCAAAACAGGTACAGTTATTCGCTGACGATTAACTTTTCCAAGATCCCTCTCAATCCTTGCCCAAATGCTTCCGTCTTTTGTTGTAAAAAAACCATATGCCCTTAACTCGGTGTCTTCGATATCAGGGCGGACAATTTCCCAATGAAGTGATTGGGGTTTATATATGAAAAGCGCCTGATCCATATTTATGCCGTTCGTATTATTCAACGAACCTGTGAATAAAATTTCTTGATATCCATTGAATATGCGAGTTGCTGCGATACTATCCAACGAAATCAGTACGTTGTTCTGCTGCTTAATTGGACTAGTAATTTCAATTTGCCAAGGATTAGTAGGTAGCAGTTTTTCTTCTGATGGATCACGAGGACCCTCATAAGCAAATTTTTGAAATGATATTGGACAATTTTCTCTAGGAGTTTGTACAGAAAGTGACTGAGTAGCTTTTAGTGTAGTGAAAAACAAGATGCTCGTCAGGATAATAATTATTACAGAGAATAACCGGGAGTGATACCTAATCATGTGATCTCTCCTTCATTTTATCCCCTCTATCTATCCAGATTGTTCTGAAACGAAACCTAAAACATTATCGGACAAGTATAGCGTATCGCAGGTGAATGAATGAGGATAGGCAAAATAATACGCTTTGACAGCGCCAACTATCAAAGCGTATCGCTATAGGCAGGGCAAATAATATGCCTGACGGCTTACGGTTTTTACTATTTGACACAGGCGATGAGGACGGCATGAGGCTGCTGCAAATAACGAGCAAAGCTCTCTGCCCCATATTGTTCGGCTCCGGCGGGTGACAACTGCGGCTGAATCCAGCGGATGTCTTTAAAACCGGCGGCTTGTAATGCCGCGTCTACGGTTTCTTTATCCCAGCGATAAGCGGTGACTTCGGGCATGACGATGTCCCCAATCTTGGCGGAGAAGGGCATGGCTTCGCCATCTACAGGCGCTGCTGCTGACACTTTCAGGATTAATCCGGGCTGCTGCAAGTAATAGTCCGGTTCGCGGGCGATATTGGGATTCAACTGGTAGGTGATAAAGCGTGCCCCACTTTTGAGGTTATCGCTGATAGATTGACACATGGCAAAAAGTGCTTCGCGGGTGGGGGCGTAATGCAACAAATAAACTGCCAGTGCCAGATCAAAAGGCGTGTCGCTTTTAAATTGAGTCACATCTTGAATGTGATATTCAATGCCCAGTGGTTCAGCTTGCTCCGCTGTGCGCCCGATTTGAATCATTTGATCGGCAATATCGACCCCGACGACAGCGGCTGCACCCTGCCGGCGCATGGCGCGGGCGTAAAAGCCGGTTCCAGTCGCCAATTCTAAAATGCGCAGGTTGGTGACATCGCCAAGCAGATTAAAGACAGAATATGCCTCGATATGCAGGCGAAAAGGCGATAACTGAAACGAAAGATCATACTGATCCGCAACCAGATTATACTGTTTCGACATGATCGGCCTTTTGTAATTCAGGATACAGCTTCTGGTAGCGTGCATAGATTTTGCTTTGGGCATCTGCCATAGTCGGGGTAAAGAGCGCCAGTACTTTGGCGCGTGGTCGCATCTTCATCAGCATGTTCATAAACACGCCAACCCCATAGGGAGCAGCCACAATTGCAGATGCAAACACATTTGGTGGCATACTTTTTTCGACATTCATCAGGATACTGAGGACGTTGCCGTCGCTGGGTAAACGACCTAACAGGGTGCAATCCACGATAGTCGCACAGGGATGCTTTACATCACGAAGCGTTGGCATGAGTATCGCCATCTTCTCAAGGTATTCCGACCAAGTCCAAGGATGTTCTAGAAAGACGTTCATAATAATTTGGCGATCATCAGCCCATGCATAGCGCACACCCATAATCGTTCTGCCTCCTAAATTTTGGCTCCGGACTATACCTAATAATAGCACCTGTGGATGTAATTAATAACGTAAGAAATCGTCTTAAGCCAAGCAGTGGAGGTTTGAATTATTGGGGCAAGTTTACCGGTGGGGCAGGGGGCAAAAAAATACGCTCTGACAGCGCCAACTATCAAAGCGTATCTATAGACGAGACAAACCCGCGACTCTGCATCGCGGTCAATGCACCAAACAGCGTTCAGATTGCCCCGATAGGGGAACCCAACACCACCCGAAAACCGATACTGCCGCCCTCGAGGCGCGGACTGACGTGGTTGCGGGAGGAGGCGCGCGCGAAGCCCTGATCATACCTGAACGAGCCTCCACGCGTCACCTTATTTTCACCATTACCGTATCCGTCCACGACCTCCGGTTTTTGGTAATCGTTTAAGCACCATGTGAACACATTACCCGCCATGTCCAGCACTTTGTGTGCCGATTCCCCATCCGGAAACATTCCAACGGCGCTCGTTTGTCCGATACCCGTCTCGCTGGTGTTGCCTTTTGCCGCATCAAACTCATCGCCATATGGGTACTCGCGACCATCCGTTCCGCGCGCGGCGTATTCCCATTCTTGTTCGGTTGGCAGTCGGATTTCAACATCAGTCCCTATCAACCCTGCGCTTCGGTACTTCTCGGTCAGCCAGAGCGTAAACGCCACTGCCTGATACCATGACACTCTATCGCGTGGGTGATTGTTGTAAAGATTATTCTGATCTGCCATTTCTTGCCGTTGGTATTCGTCTGGCATGCGTTTCCACCAGCGTGCATCTTCATATGCACCCGAGTCCATAAAAGCTTGGAACTGCTGAACCGTAATTAGATACTTCGCCATCTTGTAGTCGTATCCGAGTTCCACTTCCTGTCGCGGATTATCCTCCTGATCATCCGCACCCATCACGAATTTCCCATTCGGCGGGGCAGGCACGTCACACCATGCAATTTCAGGTAGACCATCCGAGCGTAAGCCCACACCGGTTCGTAGGTCGCCTAACAGCCCTAGCGCCCGTCCAAAGCTTGCCCGTTCCACCGGTGGCAGTGCGCCGATCTCATCCAGCGACGGTACTCCTGTTTTGTCCTGTGTCCAGCGGTCGAGCAGGGCGGTTACGGCAGCGGTGAGGTCGGTAGTCATAGCTTAGTTGCTTCCTGTAAAAGTTCAGTAATGCGAGTATGCACTTGTTGTAAATTACCTCTCATATCTATCGCGCCCATCATCCCATTATTGGGCAGATCCTTATACACACCTCAAATCGTGTCATTCGTCTATTCTAGCTATTTTATCGTGAATAACATGCTGCTCATGTTGCTGTTGTGAGGGCAGGGGGCAAAAAAAATACGCTCTGACAGCGCCAACTATCAAAGCGTATCTATAGACGAGACAACGTTATCTGCCGGCGTTTCCGCCACACCCAAATGATCGGGCTGACAACACGTCTGATGCGCTATTCGCCTTCACCCAAATGTCGTACGTGATACGAAAGTCGCGATCTTCCGCATCTCATTTGAATTCAAGCTGTTCCAACCCGCGCACAAGAAATATTGTGTTAGGAACATATTAACGGACATGCCCGATAGAGTCAAGCAATTGGTGAAAATTGCATGGAATCCAGCCGTTTATTTCTTATTCTGGTGAGGGCCGTAACCGATTTCGTCGATATAACGCAGCAGGTCGGGCAGCCACAGTTCGTAGCGACCTGCTCGTTTTCGAGTCTTGATCACCCGCTCATCTTCGGGAAAACGGAAATTTTTGTTTGCCAGCTTTTCAAGATATTCGCGGCTGTATCCGGTTAGTTCTGCACCTTCGGGGGTTATGACCCAGATTTCCTGTTCAGATGTGATTTCTATTGCCATAAAATAACGTACTCAATCCTATAATGTTTGGCGCGACCTATATGATTCGGTTGATACCCATTTATTATAGCGGATTGCCTGCGCGGGACGAACCGCGATTATGAGCCGATGGAGTGCATCCTGATTACCGTCAAGGAGCCTGAACCTGTGGGAGAATGGGTTAAGTATCCAGCACAGGTTTGAGGTGACTCGAATATGGCAGGCGTTATGTTAGCTTCTCGGCACGTTGTGCCAACTTGCGGATCATGCCGGAGAAGATCAAACTATGCAGCGGGTACAGAATGTACCAATACAACAGGCCGAACAACCCCTTAGGCGCAAAAAACGCAGTCTGGATAAGTTGTGTGCTACCCTCTTCGAGGGATTCTGCCTTGAATTGCAGCCAAGCGCGACCGGGGACTTTCATTTCTGCGCGCAGCCGCAGCAGACGATCCGCCTCGACTGCTTCGACACGCCAGAAATCAAGCGCGTCACCCACCCGTACATCTACCGGATGTCGACGTCCGCGCCGCATGCCAACACCACCCACCCAGCGATCTAGCATGCCGCGCAAAATCCATGCCCAATCGAAATACAGCCAACCATTCGCACCGCCGAGACTGGTAAAAGCTTGAAAGACGGCATGGGCTGATGCTTTGACGGATTGCTGCCGCTGTTCGAGGAACATGCCTTCATGGGTGGACAATATTGCGGGTACCTGATCGGGTTGGCTACTGACCAGTGCGTCCGCCCAACTGGTTTCAACTTGACTCGCTTCTAGCTGCTCCAGTGCTTGCTTAACGGCTATGGCAAAGGTTGTCGGTTGAATGTTAGGGAAGATTTTACGCGCTTTGTCGTCCCGCACGATGACTTCATTACGGAGTCCTTCAATTAGCGGGGCGGCAATATCGCTGGGAATAGGGGTCATCAAATGTACCCAATACGAGGATAGGCGCGGTGTCAGTACGGGTACCGGGATCATGTAGCGGCGCAGCCCACGTGCGCTGGCATAGCCAAACATCATATCGCGATAGGTAATGATCTCTGCACCACCAATTTCAATGATTTGGCCTGCGCTTTCGGGAGTCTTCAAAGCGGTGACCAGATACTCTAGCGTATCCCGGATGCCAATGGGCTGAATACGGGTGAAGACCCACAGTGGACAGATCATGATAGGTACACGTTCGGTCAGGTAACGAATCATTTCAAACGACAAACTGCCGGAACCGACAATCACACCCGCGCGAAATTCCGTGACTGGAACGGCGGAGTCGCGCAGCGCGTCACCCGTTTGTTGACGTGAACGTAAGTGTTGAGATAGTTCGGTTGTGGAATCCCCCAAACCGCCCAAGTAAACAATGCGCTTTACTCCCTGACCGTTGGCAGCCGCACCAAAGTTAGACGCTGCCCGAATGTCACGCTCGTGAAAATCCTCGCCGCCGCGCATACTGTGAATCAGGTAATAGGCGACATCTATGCCCGCTAGCGCTGCATCCAGCGTGTCTGGTTTAAGTACATCGCCCTGCACGATATCGACTTCGTCCAGCCAAGAGCGTCCTTGTATGCCGACAGGATCCCGTACCAGCACACGCACACGGCAGTTCATCTCTAGCAATAACGGTACGAGCCTGCCGCCGATGTAACCCGTGACACCTGTTACAAGCACAGAGGGAGTTCCTGTGTATGAATCGTTAGTCATGGCTCTCACCTCGATTAGATAATTTACCCGAAAATTAAACAGATTCTGACCAACAGGTTGTCGTGAGGAATTACTTAAGGCTGCTGTCGAAAAGTAGAGGCGGAAATGAATATCAGCAAGCGTGAAGGTTCGAAGTTGTTCTGCAACTCATCGCGCAACTTCATCAGTATAACAGGAAGGAAAAAAACCCTGACACCTTTCAGGATTTAACGGTGGGGCAGGTAAGGGGCAAAATAATACGCTCTGACAGCGCCAACTATCAAAGCGTATCTATAGACGAGACAACGTTATCTGCCGGCGTTTCCGCCACGCCCAAATGATCGGGCGAGCAACATGTCTGATGCGCTGTTTGCCCTCACCCAAATGTCGTACGTGATACGTAAGTCGCGATCTTCCGCATCTCATTTGAATTCAAGCTGTTCTAACCTGCGCACAAGAAATATTGTGTTGAAGATATTTTATGTCGTTAAACCGATAAAGTCAAGAGGCAATTATCATGTGGCGAGGAATGAGGCCAAAGATCTATTCTTTATTCTGGTGAGGACCGTAACCGATTTCGTCAATATAACGCAGTAGGTCGGGCAGCCACAGTTCGTAAAAACGCCCTGACCGTTTGCGAATCTTGATGAACCGTTCCGCTTCTGGTAATCGAAAATTCTTCTTTGACAATTGTTCCAGATACTCACGGTTGTAACCGGTTAGTTCCGCGCCCTCGGTCGTCATGACCCAGATTTCTTGGTTCGGTGCGATTTCTATTGCCATAAATTGGCGTTACTCAATCCTATGTGACTAAAGCGATACGCTTTTATTATAGCGGATTACCTGCGCGGCACGAACCGCGATCATGGGCAAGTGGGGGAGGGGGTGTAAAAGAGGCAGGGGATAGCCAGATGCGCCGCGAACTCAATTGTCACTTTGGGGAGGAAACCTAGTGTTCACCTATACCATCCGGAAAACGATCTTGGACAAGGTTTAAGCGAATGTTGTGCTCAAGCAGCGCTTTTAGGCCAGCCAGCACCAGCGTAAAGGCTTCGGTTGAATCAAGCGCTTGTTGTAGAATCTGATCGTCATCCCCAGTAAAACCGGAATTGGTGATGCTGACGAAAGTCGTATCATCGGGACGCGCGGTAAAAATCCATTCGACGGGGGCGGGTGTGCCATATCCTGACCATTCGATGAGGATGCGTTTATTTTTCTCAATGGCTTTGACGGTTACCTGTGATGAGGCGTTAAACATTTCCCAATCCCACTGGATGTGTTTGCCGACTTCCAAGCGACCGCTGCTTCTGGTAAACCAGAATTGGGTTGTGATTTCCGGATTGATAAAGGCCTCGAAGACCTGCGCAACCGGTTTACGAATGAGCATTTCAGCTTTGGCTTTAACGGTGTCCTGATTCATGGTTTATCCTCGGAAGAAGAACCCGCAACGCGGATCGGTTTTGCACTCCGAATAATACACCTAGACCGTTTGTTCTGTCAACAAACCAGGCAGCCGACGAAGCCTTGAGAACTGAGGTATAATTGAGTTTGCAGGCGGGTTATCCGGTAGCTTGCAAAACATCACTCCTCTAAACGTGTGACCACCTACAATTCAAAATCCCCATTAACCCGTGGATTTTCTACCTGTATCAGGCATGTCCCTGAACCATCGTCGATGCTACGAACACTTTCGTAGAAACCCTCGAAACATTGCTTTCCGAAATGGAGTACAAACTATGGCAACATTCGTCGCCCACATTCAGAAAAATTTTAAGCTGGTTATTGAAGATGGTTTGCCGCAGGCCACGGTTGAAACCATTGATACGGTTCAATGGCTGCGGTGCTGCCCGTTGTGCGGGAGTGTGCATCAGATTATCGGCAGCGTGGATACAAGCGCACCGTACAGCCCGATGTGCCAAACGGTTCCGTTTCTTTTTAAGGATGAGCTGATTGCGTGGCATAAGCTGTATCCGGATGTCGTTGACATCAAGCTGTTACGCCTTGTAGAAAAAGTGGCCTAAACCACCATGACTAATCAACCGGGACTCAAAATGTTTCTGGATAAATTGAAGCTGCAATTTGATGCTTTTCAGCAAACCTTGATGGGAGCGCCAGTCGATAAAGCGACTCCGCGTAAGGATGCAGCCACAGCAGATTACAGCGGGCCGCAACTGGTGATTGGTAATGAACTGCTGATTACCGACGATACGGTTAAATTGCATCGCGGGTTATCCAATGTGGTTGGCAGGGTCGTGATCATTGATGAAATCCCTACCCACGAAGGCAAGCCCATCAAAGCCAGCGCATTCGGTATTCAGGTGAATGTCGATATGAGCATGGCACAACACATGCGCGCGGCTTATGTCCAGCGCGAACAGGCGTAAGAGCCACCAGAAGCGCCTAAAAGGCTTGTTCGATATTTAATCGGTTCTTAAATCCCCCAGTTGCCCTATACAGATCTGCCCAAATGGCGGATGATTCGGGTTGGTGCTGCGCTTATCCTTAAAGTGAACCTATTTCATAACCGCTGCAATTTTATGCGTGGTTATGGAAGGGTATAAACATATTTTAAGGAGCAAGCCATGACGACATGTAGTCAAGTCATGACCGAAAATCCGGTGTGCTGTACGGGAAGCGATTCGATTTCGAGCGTGACCCAGCAGATGCAAATTCATGACGTGGGCGCAATGCCTGTCGTTACTGATTACCAGACCAAAAAGCTGATCGGCATTGTGACTGATCGCGATGTAGCGCTGCGGGTGGTGGGGGCAGAACGCGATGTAAAAGGCACGTATGTGGCGGACGTGATGACCCCTGATCCGGTGGCGTGCCATGCGGGCGATCATATTAATATGGCGATTGAGGCCATGTCGCTGCACCGTGTCCGGCGCATCCCAACGGTGGATGATGAGGGACAAGTTGTGGGCATCATTTCACAGGCCGATGTGGCAACGCGCCTGCATGACAGCGCCACAACAGCCGAGGTGGTCGAGGAAATCTCGAAACCCAATTCGATAGCCATGCCACGCTAAACAGCCGTTTTGAGGCAGGGCGTAGCGCATGACATCCGTGCGCCCTGATGAGCAACCGTATCGGGGTAGGCACTTGGGGATGGTGCGCCATGATGTTTCAGATGGATGAAGCTATCGAACAGGCGAAGCGGGTACAAAATAAGTATACCGACACGCTGATGCAAAATAAGCATGTGATTGGTGTAAGCGTGCGACCCATGTATGGGTATAACCAGAGCAAGCCGACTGAATATGCGCTGGTGCTGCTGGTCGAGGAAGATGGACAAAATCAGTGGTTCCCGACGCAAATCGAAGATGTGCCGGTGATTGTGCAGCCGGTTAGTCGGGGGACTACAACCCAGTAGGCCGGTAAAAACCATCTGGCTTCATTCCCCGGCGGAAAGCACTTTACAAGTGCCCGAACCCGCCGGAGAAGATGACGTTATGCCTCGTTGCTGCTCGCACTCTATGGTGAGTGTGCGGTTATTTCTCGTCCCGCGCAGAACTCATCGAACCTGTTTTTGGCTTGTCTTTAATGACCTGTCCATTTTCCTCGGTTGACATGCTGAACGGCAAGCTGCCCAAGAACAAAGTAGGATTGATGCCGCTTTCGGTGAGGACGATCTTGGTATTGTCTCGCAGGGCGGTTTCAACCATTTCGATACGTTTTAGTTCCTGCGCGTTACCGATAAAGTAGCGTTCGGCGGCTTCATTGACCAAGCGAATGGCTTCAGCTTTACCCTGCGCAACTTGAATCACCGCTTCGCGTTCTCCCTCTGCCCGCTGAATGATTGCCAATTTCTGCTGTTCGGCAGCCTCGAACTCGCCGGTTGCCAGCAGTTTCATGGAACGGCGTTCTTGCTCGGCGGTCTTCTGTTTATGCATGGCTCTTTTGATGTCGTCCGGTGGATCAATCAGGCGAATTTCGACCTTACTGACCGTCAGACCCCATTCGACGGCGAAGGTATTCAGGATTCGCTGTAAATTGGTGGCGATAGTCTCGCGGGCGACCAGACTTTCATCCAACGACAATTCGCCAAACTCCTGCCGAAGATTGGTCATCGCCAGTTGGATTACGGCGCGCTGCCAATTATCAATGTTATAGAAGGTGCGCTTGATACCTTCTTCATCGGCGGTAGGGCGCACCCACATCACACCATCAACCGTGATTTCAACATTGTCTTTGGTAATCACCGGCTGCGGTTCAATATCCATTGTGTGTTCGCGGACATCCCGAACACGGGTAAGCTGGACGATGGGCAGTTGAAATCCCAGCCCCGGCATTATATACCCGGCATACTTGCCAAATGTTTCCTGTATGCCCCGCTCGTAAGGTCGTAATGTATAAATTGGACCGCGTATTATTCTCATAATATTTTCCTTTGTTGTAGTGAACTTGACTGCCAGAATAGCAATCACTGCCTGACTATACTAACGAAATGAAAAATGTATCGATCATAGAAGTGCTTGATCGGGCTTCAAGGTCTAAAGTGCCCTGTCGCCGTGCCCCCAAATTGTGTCTTCTATTTAACCGTACGCTATTTATTTAAGAATGAGATTAAATCCATTTTTGGGTCAACGGCTGCTTATGCGCTGAGCGGTGGGGCAGGGTAAGGCTATAATGAGGAAAGTACGATAACGATAGGAGCAGGTGAATGCGGCAACTAGGGATGCTGATTGTGATGGTGTTGGTATGCGCGGGTTGTAACCTGAGCCGGACGGAAGTGGCAAGCGTGCCGACTGATACACCTGACATTACCGACGATGCGTCGCTGCGCCCCACGCGCACACCGATTTCGTTCGGGGACGAGGTGCGCCCGACGCTGCTGCCCCTGCCGGATACGGGCAGCGTCATCAACACGCCGCAGCCGACGCTTATTCCGGTGACGAGTGTCCCGGTGACGGGCGGCTTATGCCAGATATACACTACATTTTCGGGTAATGACCCGCGTAACAATTTGAGTTTGCGGAATAATGCCAGCACCAACGCGCCACAGATTTACCGTGTGCTGACGGATAAGCAGGTGCTGCTGGTCGCCGGTTCACAGGAAATTGAAGCTGATGGTTATCATTGGCTGAACGTGATTTACGAAGCGTCGGCACAGATGCGGTATCAGGGATGGATGGCACGCGACTCGTATATGGTGAACGGTGTGCGCGACACGTCGATTGCGACGCTGCGCCCGACCGGCGCACAGGCGGGATGTTAGAGATCATGGACCAATGGAGTGACGGCCTGCAAAAGGCTGCGGAGGTGATTTATGAACAATTCGGAGTCTAAAACCACACTGATTTCGGTTTTGCCGAGCGGTTGGAAGCGGTGGCTGCTGCGGCTGCCGATTGTCCTATACCGTTTCCATTTGGGCGGGCTGCTGGGACAGCGCTTAATGCTGCTCAATCATGTTGGACGCAAAACAGGGCAGGTACACCAAACGGTGGTGGAGGTTGCCAAACATGATGCTGAAAGCGACAGTTATTACATCGCTTCGGGGTGGGGTTATCAATCCAACTGGTATCAAAATTTGGTCACAACGCCGACCATTAGCATTCAGGTGGGTTGGCGCAAGATGACGGTGACTGCCGAAACACTCCCGGAAGCGGCAGGGGCGCAGATTCTATTGGATTATCGCCAACACCATCCGCTTGCGGCACGCGAACTCAGCCGCTTGATGGGTTTGAATATCATGGAAGCACCGGCTGCGACGCTGGAGCAAATCGTACACGACTCGCTGCCTATTATGCGGCTGCATCCCCAAGACGCGCGCTAAAGTCTTCTGAATCTCGCCACGAAAGCTATCAGCGCAAGAAACGGAGTGCATGAGATCCATTCAGCCTGTATGATTAGGGGTGGATTGAAACAAGTGTACTACTCGATAAACTCTTTAAGAAAGTTATAAACATGCCATTTATAGGTGAGTTAGCGGCTATCGGAACCTCGCTGTGTTTTTCGTTCGGCTCGGTATTGTTCACGTATGCCGGACGCGAATTGGGTTCGGTTCTGGTCAACCGCGCCCGCATGTTGATCGGGATACTGCTGGTAATCGTGCTGCATACGCTGCTTTATGGGCAGCCGTTCCCGACAGATGCAGGTGCCGAGCGCTGGTTCTGGTTGGGGTTGTCGGGCTTCGTCGGTTTGGCGTTGGGCGACAGCTTTTTATTTCAAGCGTTTGTGATGATCGGCCCACGCTTATCGATGTTGATGATGTCGCTGGCTCCGGTATTAGGGGCGATATTGGCGTGGCTGTTTTTGGGCGAAAGCCTATCGGCGATGGAGCTTTTCGGCATCATCGTGACGATCTGCGGGATTCTGGTGGTGGTGGCGGAACGCAGCGGGGGAACGGAAACGACTACTGAACCTATCGACCGGCGGCGGTATGTGATCGGCCTATTGTGCGGGTTAGGCGGCGGGTTGGGGCAGGCGGGCGGATTGGTGTTGAGTAAGATGGGATTGGCGGGCGGCTTTCCGGCGCTTTCTGGCAACTTGATCCGGCTGATTGTCGCGGGGGTGATTATCTGGGTGATCGCCATTGCGAACCGCCAACTGATCAGCAGCTACCGCAGTTTACGGCTGCATCCACGGGCGGTGACGTTCTTGACCGGCGGGGCGATTCTGGGGCCGGTGCTGGGGGTGTGGTTATCGCTGGTGGCGGTACAAAACACCAATGTCGGCGTGGCCTCGACGCTGTCGTCACTGATGCCGATCTTCCTGATACCGATTAGTTTTTTCGTGTACGGCGAACGCATCACCAAGCAGGCGGTGGTCGGCACAGTGATCGCCTTCGCGGGAATGGTGCTATTGTTCGTGTGAGTGGATGGCTAGCGGCTATAATCCCCTCATAACTATTTATACATTTATGAAGGGGAGAAGATATGGAATACAGATTATTAGGCGGGTCGGGGTTCAAAGTGCCGGTGTTGAGCTTTGGCACAGGGACATTCACAGGCGGGGATGATGCCTTTTTCAGCAAGTGGGGCAACAGCGGCGCCGCAGAAGCGACGCGGATTGTTGACCTGTGCTTGGAGGCAGGCGCGAACCTGTTCGACACGGCTGATGTGTATTCACGGGGCGAGTCGGAAACGGTGCTGGGCAAGGCGATTGCCGGTAAGCGTGACAAGCTGCTGCTTTCGACCAAGTGTACTTTTGGCATGAGCGATGACCCGAATGACGTGGGATCGTCGCGGCAGCACATCCTCAAATCCATCGAGGGCAGTTTAAAGCGCCTGAACACCGATTATGTCGACATTTATACGATGCACGGCTTTGATGCTAGCACGCCGGTAGAAGAAACGCTGCGGACGCTGGACACGCTGGTGCAGAGTGGTAAGGTGCGCTATATCGTGTGTTCGAATTTCTCCGGCTGGCATTTGATGAAGTCGCTGGCGGTGGCAGATCGCTATGGCTGGACGCGCTATGTGGGACATCAGGCCTATTATTCGCTGGTGGGGCGGGAATACGAGTGGGAACTGATGCCGCTGGCACTCGACCAGAAGGTGGGCACGTTGGTGTGGAGCCCGCTGGCGGGTGGGCGGCTGAGTGGTAAGTTCCGGCGCACGAACCCGATGCCGGTGGGCAGCCGCATCGAGCAAGGTGGTGGGGAAGGGCCGTCACTGCCGCAGGAATGGTTCTTCAGCCTGATTGATGTGCTGGATGAGGTCGCCGCCGAAACGGGCAAGAGTGTGGCACAGGTTTCGCTCAACTGGTTGTTACAGCGCCCGACGATTTCCAGCGTGATTATCGGCGCACGGAATGAAGAACAACTTCAACAAAACTTGGGGGCAATCGGCTGGAATTTGAGCGCCGAGCAGATGGAACGAATTGATACTGCCAGCGAACGCGAGACGATTTATCCGTACTGGCATCAGCGCAGTTTCCAGAACCGGAATCCGTTGGCGACCAAGCAGTATAAGTATTAATTTACGCGGATAGAGTGGGATGGTGCGAGGCCATCCCATATGAGGAAATGCTGATGTCGGATTTATTGAGCCTGATTGCTATCGGGCTGGGGTCGCTGCTGGTGCTGGTGGGTTTGCTGATGATCGCGCCGGAGGTACGGGTACACCAGATCAAGGTATACAGCCGGGGAAGCTGGTTGTTTCGGGCGGGAATGGTGCTGCTGGGGATAGGGGTGGTGGTGATGCTGGGCGGGGAGCATCCGCGTGAGCTGGCACAGGTGGCTCAGTTGATGGGTGTGACGGGAATCATGGGCGGTGTGATTACGGCAGGCCATGAATGGAAGCAGGCGCACGAACAAAATCTGCCGCGCTGGGATTGGCCGCGTTCGCTGACGCTGCAAATGATTGTGCTGGGGGTGGTGGTGCTGGTGCTGGCTTCAGCCGCAGCGGGTTAAGTACGGGGCACACATCCACAGCAATGGGGCAGGGGAAGGATTGAGATTAAATTGTTGTGACCCGTAGAAATCCTTTATGAAAACTATTGCGCCGAAAGATGGCTGGTTGCCCCTATACGCGCCGTGCGGGGTGTGCGACACTCAGTCATAATAGGGCATGTACCGTCTGATTCCCACTGCAACCTGCACATCATTTAACGTCTGCACTAACAGCCACAACAGCCCATCTGCTCTAGCCCGAACGACCTGTTTATCAAGGAGAATACCTCATGACTACCGAGCTGTACGTTGGCAACCTGTCCAAGAAAACCACCGAAGACCAGATTCGCACGCTGTTTGAAGACGTGGGTGAAATCACCGAGGTGACGGTGATGCTGGACGAGGCGACGGGAAATTCTAAGGGTTACGGTTATGTGAGCATGGATACATTTATTGAGGCCAAAACGGCGATTGAGCGCTTTAATGGGCATTCGCTGGACAGCCACAAGCTGACGGTGAAACATGTCGGTAAGCAGACGGAAGTGCTGCTGAAGGGTTCGCAGGGTGGATCGCTGCGCAACCAACGACAGGGCGGGCGCGGGAAGATCTAAGGCAGATCGTTTATCGTCGCCAGTCAAAGCATGAGGGGTGCGCGAGCGCCTCTTTTTGATTCGAAATGTCGGTTGTGTCGTCGTCGTCGTCGTCGCCGCCGACACAAGGGGGTTTGGCAGCACCAAACCCGTACATCATGCCATAGAATAAGCCCAGAAACAGCATACCTGATATGCGAGGGTTAAGGGT
The DNA here is from genome assembly GCA_038251045.1 of Aggregatilineales bacterium. Classification (GTDB taxonomy): domain Bacteria; phylum Chloroflexota; class Anaerolineae; order Aggregatilineales; family Phototrophicaceae; genus CFX2. Next base: position 33,898 of record JBBSBS010000010.1, read on the forward strand.
GACATTTTGGTCGGACATTTGGTCACTGTTAAGCGCGGCTGGCGCTAACCATTTTGAGGGAGCGTGGGCGGCGTGGGTGTTGGCGGGTGGTTGGAAAAGGGTTTGGGGGACAAACTGAAAGTAAACGTTGGTACGAATAAAGGGGAATGAGAGCCGCCAGAGGCTGAAGCGAGCGGGCAGGGGTATAACGCATTTACCCCTATCCCCAGCCCTTGCCACGCAAGCAAGGGAAGGGAGCAAAGCGCAAAACCCTGCGTCAGAGGGGGCGCGGGGTTAGTTTGGGAATATGCCACAAAGTGCAATGTTATTCGCGTTGACAAAATGGGAACTTATGTTCTAAAATCAAGAGAGGAAGCCCATTTTCGATTATGGAAGGAACGCGGTCATGAGAAAAGTTATTGCACTCGAATTTATGACCCTTGATGGTGTCATACAAGCCGGAGGCGGGACAGAGGAAGATACCAGTGGCGGCTTCGCGTATGGCGGGTGGCAAGTTCCGTATTCGGATGAGGCTCTTGGAAGCATCATGAATAAGCAGATGAACATGCCGTTTGATCTGTTGTTGGGGCGCAAAACCTTTGAGATTTGGGCACCGTACTGGCCGAAACATGCGGACGGATGGCCGGGTGTTATGACGGCGACCAAGTACGTGGCCTCGAATACGATGACTTCTAGCGACTGGCAGCCTTCGGTGTTTTTAGGCGGCGACATTGCGGAAAAAGTCCGCATGCTCAAGCAGCAGCCGGGTTCGGATTTGCATGTTTATGGCAGTGCAAACCTGCTTCAGACGCTGATGAAGCATGATCTGGTCGATGCGTTCTGGCTCAAGATTTATCCGCTGACGTTGGGCAGTGGCAAACGGTTGTTTGTCGAGGGGACTATTCCGGCGGCGTTCAAGGTGACGGAGAGCGCCGTTTCGCCAAGTGGCATCATTCTCGCGAATTACGAGCGGGCAGGCGCGGTTACGACCGGAAGTTATTGATTATTCGGGCAGGGGTATAACGCATTTACCCCTATCCCCAGCCCTTCCCCCGCAAGCAAGGGAAGGGAGCAAGGCGCAAAACCCTGCGTCAGAAGCTGCGTTGAGGTAATGGGATTTCATGTGCGGCGCGGGGTTAGCTTGGGGGAGGAGGACGCACTACCTTCACCTTTTCCTCAGCAGGCCGGATAACATACTCTTCAAGTGAAGCCATCAAGTGTTCCGGTGTGTCGTAGGGAAAAACCGGCAAAACATGGTTCAGACTTCGCAAATCATCGTACATAGGAAAATAATTTGGATGTCCCGCCGTCGGACAGAAAATCCCTTGCAGCGGCACAGAACGTAATTTTTCAGCAAATATGAGCATTTCATATGGGCTGCTATTTGGGTCGGAGAGATCAACAATCACGAAACGCGAGAGGCTAGCGAGTGTCATCACGGTTTCACTAAAATTTCTATTGGTCGGTTTCTCAAAGTCAAACAGCATTGGCACGTAACCCCGTTTACGCAAATCCTCGCGTATGGCATCCAATACTGCTTTTCGTTCTTCAGTGAAGCGACCTAAAATTAGCACTGCTTTAGTGGTTAGAGTATCAATCACGTCGCGCAGCTTTTTATTGTTCAACAGCAGATACACAAACTGTGCGATTTCAAGATTATCAATCGTGATTTCTGGTTCACCATAATCCGTGATAATGAGATTAGATTGCTTTAGACTCTCGGTTTTTAGATTCCATGCAGAAATACCAAAGATACGACAACCTGAAATATCGGCATGTTCAAAATTAGTATTGATAAGCGTAGCGCCAAACAGGTCTACACCATTGAGATTTGCATCGCTGAGATTTGCACGGCCGAGATTTGCACCACTCAGGTTTGCGCGAATGAGGACTGCGCCAATCAGGTCTGCGTCAATCAGGTTTGCACCGCTCAGGTTTGCACCGCTCAGGTTTGCACCAATCAGGTTTGCACCAATCAGATTTGCGCCACTGAGGTCCGCGCCACTGAGTTTTGCATCGCTGAGGTTTGCACCGATCAGTTTTGCATCGCTGAGGTCTGCATCGCTGAGGTCTGCGCCACTGAGGTCCGCGCCACTGAGTTTTGCATCGCTGAGGTTTGCGTTCGTGAGATTTGCGCCACTGAGATTTGCGTCAATCAGGTTTGCACCGCTCAGGTTTGCACCAATCAGGTTTGCACCAATCAGGTTTACATCGCTCAGGTTTGCACCGATCAGGTTTGCACTGCTCAGGTTTGCACCGCTCAGGTTTGCACCAATCAGATTTGCGCCACTGAGGTCCGCGCCACTGAGGTTTGCATCGCTGAGGTTTGCATCGCTGAGGTTTGCATCGCTGAGGTTTGCACCGATCAGTCTTGCATCGCTGAGGTTTGCATCGCTGAGGTTTGCACCGATCAGGTTTGCACCGATCAGGTTTGCATCGCTGAGGTTTGCATCGCTGAGGTTTGCGCCCATTAAGTCTGCGTCGCGGAGGTTTGCGCTGCTGAGGTTTACACGCCGCAAATTTGCGCGACTGAAATCTGGTTTAACATCATGATTATCTTCACGCCATTGATTCCACACTTCGAAACCCTGACGCAAAATCTTTTCATGCTCATCATTCGCCATAGACAGCCGCCTCTATCCCCACGGTGAAATAATACAGGTATCAGTAAAGCATGTTTGGGGATGTGTGCCAAGTGGGGCGGATGGGGGCAGGGCGCGGAAAGGGCGCACCGCCAGATGGAAGACACATAGATCCTCCCACAATGCAGGTGTTGGGGATGGGCGGGTGATTGCGGGCGGTTCTGAGAATTAAGGGTTTGATGAGCGACAATGATTTCCGAATTTATCGCATATTGTTGACCCCTGTATTTTCTAATACAAATAGGGAAAATGCATTTAATTCTAAATACGAAAAAAGAAGGGGTTAAATTCCTGAGAAAAAATCAATTTTTGCAAAAATACGGGAAAAGCAGTACAAATATGCGCCATTAACAGAAAACAAAACAGCCGTTTAAACGGCTGTATTTGTGCGACCGGGTGATGTCCTTGCTTTTGAGAGGGCCTCGACATCATCCTTTAGCGTAACCGCGCCTAAGGACGCGATCACTTATTAACTACATGGAAATATATCGTTCTGTACCCCAAAAGTCAAGCAATCTTCCCTCAACTAAGTTTGAAATTTCATACGGGCTCTCGCGGAGTGTGGCGGCGCAGGCGGTCAAACACGGGATGTCGGCGCATATTCGCATCTATGAGGCGGGGCTGCGGCTGGGTTTGGAGCAGGTGATTTTGACGGGGGCTGATCTGGTGGCGTGGTTGAGCGCACATGATATCGAGTTGAGTCGGGCGCAGGCGCAGCGGGTGCTGGTGGATCGTGTTTTGTTTGAACAAGTGGGTGAGTACCGAAGCGGCAAAAGAGGCCGCCCGACCAAGCTGTACCGGATGATGCCGCCGTTAAAGGTCGGTCAGCACTTCGGTATTCCGATGGGGGCGAGCTATGACGCGCCGTATCTGGCGGCGGCTGATTTGTCGTCGGCAATGCGTTACCGGTTGGCGATTTTCGGGCGGGGGATGGTGTGGATGGAGGAGAGCAGCCGCGCGGCGCAGGTTAAATTTTGGGCGCGTTCCAAGCCGACGCTGATCCGCTGGACGCAGGAAGTGAGCCTGATTGCGCCGCAGATTCAGTATGTGCGCAGCGATCAATTGTCGTACACCGCGCCGATGAATGGGGACGCGGTGTTTTTGTATGATGTGCGGCAGCGGGAGGACAGCGGCAGTCATAAATATTGGCTGGAGGTGGTGGACGAACAGGGCGAAATCCGCAAGCTGCCGTGTAAGCGGGCGATTGCCGAACGGTGGTATGGGCGGTCGGTGGTGACGATCTGCGAACAGGTTACCAACCGTTACCGGATTCATGCGGCGTACCGTGATCCGCCGATCTGGGAACGGGGTGAGCCGCTGCCCTATTGAGGCATACAGAACACAGGCAACAGGGCAGGGCAGTTAGCGCATACCTTCCTTGAACATATTGAGGAATGTGTAGGCGAAGTTGGCATTCTCAAACCGTTTTGAGTGGAAGGGTTCTTTAAGGAAGGGGGTATAACCGGGGATGGTGGCGGGATCAATGGTATCGAGATTGGTAAAGCCCATTTCCCAGTTTTCGAATTGGCGTTTGGGTACGGGACGTGTGAGCAGGTGCGTCACCTGATGATGGCGAGGGTCTTGCATAATCACCTTGAAAAGATCACTGATGACGGTTGAGTCGCCTTCGAGCACCTGCAAGAAGTTGCCGCTGCGATAGAGCAACATGCCGGTGACATCCAGACGGGCATTATTTTGATGTGATTTTTCCAGAATAGCGACTAAATCCTGAGCGTGCAGGGTGTGGGTGGCGGAACTGGCATAAATCAGATGAGTCAAATTGGTCAATTTCGCGGTCATTCGCTGGCGATCCTCATGTACTGTTGTTTACTTTATTTTATGCGCCAGAGTGCGTATCAAACATGAGCATTTATGAATTCTTGACCCATAAATGTCTAGGTTTTGACTATTTTTTAGAAACTTAATACTTTTGAGCGCAAATGTTACTGTATATTACATATATACTCCAATAGATTGTGTTCTATAGGGGTTATCGAGATAACTTTAAACGCAAAAGGATAGCCTAATGTCTACGATTACACTCATTGACAATGAATTTGTGACGCTGGTGTTTCACGAAGACACGAAAATCGTACACCACACGTTTCACCAGACCGTGCAAGGGGAGATGTTCAGAGCG
>JBBSBS010000011.1:0-38537 GCA_038251045.1 Aggregatilineales bacterium
GAGGGATTAACCAAAAACCGTTACATCGGGCGAACGTTCATCCAACCCGATGATGTCCTGCGGCGTGAAAGTGTCCGCTTGAAATATAACGCACTGACTTCTAACCTCGAAGGCAAGCGCGTGGTGCTGGTGGATGATAGCATCGTGCGCGGCAATACCTCACGCCCACTGGTGCAGCTTTTGCGCGACGGTGGAGCGAAAGAAGTGCATGTACGGGTATCATCACCGCCAGTCAAACATCCCTGTTTCATGGGCGTGGATATGGCGACCTACAAAGAATTAATTGCTCACAAGTTAGATATTCCGGCGATTTGCGAACATATTGGCGCAGACAGTTTGGATTACCTGAGTTTGCCGGGAATGCTCACAGCGATTAAGGAAACCGTTGGCTTCGAGAACGATTATTGTACGGCATGCTTTAGCGGTAATTACCCGATCAAGATACCGGATTGGTTGTTTGCCGAGAGCCGAGACAAAATGCTGTTCGAGGGTGTTTGGGGGAATTAATGAGGATTCTAGTCGTCGGAGGCGGTGGACGCGAACACGCATTGGTGTGGACGCTGGCACAATCGCCACAGGTTGAGCATATCTTCACAGCGCCGGGTAACGCTGGTACACAGTGGGAAGCAAGCGCAGGTTACGCGGCTGCTTCCAATGTGGCTATTCAGTCTGACGATATTGTGTCGCTGTTGAATTTCGCCCGCGAAAAGGCGATTGACCTGACTGTCATCGGGCCGGAAGCACCGCTGGCGGAAGGCATTGTCAACAGCTTTAGCTCAGCAGGTTTAGAGGTTTTTGGCCCAACGCAAGCAGCAGCACAGCTTGAAAGCTCGAAGGCGTTTTCGAAGGCATTTATGGAACGGCATCATATCCCAACGGCTGCCTATGGGACGTTTACTGAATATGCCGAAGCTGCTGAATTTGTCCGCAACTTTGGCAAAGCGGTAGTGGTCAAAGCAGACGGGTTGGCAGCAGGCAAAGGCGTTGTGGTGTGCGACACGGTTGATGAGGCATTGGCTGCCCTGCAACGTATCCTAATGGACAATGAGTTTGGTTCAGCCGGAACGCGGGTTGTAATCGAAGAACGTTTAACAGGAACCGAGGCCTCGGTACTGGCCTTCTGCGACGGGCAGGATGTGTTGATGATGCCGCCTGCACGTGACCACAAACGGATTTTCGATAACGATCAAGGACCCAACACAGGCGGCATGGGTGCGTATTGTTTGGGGGATATGGCGCATGCATTACTCACCCCGGAACTGCTGCGTGAAGTACAAGACACCGTTTTGTTGCCGACTGTACGCGGGATGGCGCAAGACGGCATCCAATATCATGGGGTGCTGTATGCGGGTTTGATGCTCACGCCGGATGGTATGCGAGTACTGGAATTTAATGCACGCTTTGGTGACCCCGAAACACAGGTTATCTTACCGTTATTGAATGTTGATCTAGTTGATATTTTGGTGGCTTCTATTCACGGACAACTGAGCACATTCGCAGAAGAATCTATATGGCAGAAAGAAGCCTGTGCTGGCGTAGTAATGGCATCAGCGGGTTATCCCACTGACTATCCGAAAGGACTGCCGATTAGCGGGCTAGATACCATTACTGACACAATAGTGTTTCACGCAGGGACATCAACCGATTCAGAAGGTCGCACCGTCACGGCAGGTGGACGGGTGCTGGCAGTTATTGGGCGAGGAGAGCGCTTAGCCGACGCAATTGACAACGCATACAAGGGTGTCGAACACATTCACTTTACAGGCGCACATTACCGGCGGGACATCGGCAGAGCAGCCGTGACAGAGGTTTCGTCATGAGCGGCAATGCTTATGAATTAGCAGGGGTAAATATTGACGCGTCCAACCATGCGAAGGCCCTGATGACCGCCGCCGTACAATCCACCTATGGCAAAGAAGTGCTATCGGGAATCGGGGCATTCGGCGGGTTGTTTGACGCGAGCGCATTACAAGGGATGCAGTCACCCGTTCTGGTAGCCTCTACCGACGGCGTAGGTACAAAAACCAAAGTAGCCGCCCGACTCAACCGCTGGGAAAGTATCGGTCATGATCTGGTCAACCACAGCATCAACGACATTTTAGTGCAAGGTGCGCGACCATTATTTTTCCTCGATTACGTGGCATCATCGCAGGTACAGCCGGAACAGATAGCAGCAGTCGTTGCAGGTGTAGCAGCGGCCTGTAAAGCGGCTGGTTGTGCCCTGCTCGGTGGCGAAACCGCCGAGATGCCGGGTGTTTATTTGCCGGGTGAGATTGATCTAGCCGGCACAATCATTGGTGTGGTTGAACGCGGTCAGATCATTGACGGATCGCGCATCCAAGCAGGTGATATGATCGTCGGCTTCCCATCAACTGGACTGCATACCAACGGCTATTCGTTGGCGCGTCGCGTATTGGACGAACTGGATTGGATGAGTGAGATGCCCGACTTAGGTGGGACTGTTGGCGACGCACTGTTGACCGTACATCGCTCATATATTCCGTCGGTTGAGCAACTGAGAAACGCAGGTATTGATATAAAGGGACTGGCACATATTACAGGTGGTGGTTTGATCGAAAATCCGCCACGTATCTTCCCCGAAGGTATTGGTGCTGTTATCAAGCGCGGCACTTGGACGGAGCCAGCGATATTCGGGCTGATACAAGAACTGGGCAATGTTAGTGATGCCGAAATGTTCCGGGTGTTTAACATGGGGCTGGGGATGATCGCCATTGTTAGCCGTGAACAGGCCAGTTTATTGCCAGCCGAATACCCGATTGTCGGTGAGATGGTGCGCGGTGCAAGCGTAACCATAACCTAACGAGGCTTATGTTGACCCCTTCGCTCGTCGTCCTTATATCCGGTTCTGGCAGTAATTTACAAGCGATCATTGATACTATCGCCAATGGGAAACTTGACGCTAAGATCACACTGGTTGTCTCCAACCGCAAGGCTGCTTACGGGTTGGTTCGAGCGGCGCAGCACCAGATTCCAACGTTATACTTCCCCCTGAAACCTTATACCGATGCAGGCAAATCACGCGAAAGTTATGACATTGAACTGGCTAAACAAATCGCCGTGTATGAACCCGCGCTGGTGGTATTAGCGGGTTGGATGCATGTCTTTAGCCCTGCTTTCCTCGACCAATTCCCAAAGCGCGTGATCAATCTGCACCCGGCTCTACCGGATACCTTTCCCGGCACACATGCTATTGAACGAGCATTCGAGGCACACCAGCGCGGCGAAATCAATGAAAGTGGATGCATGATACACCGCGTGATACCCGAAGTAGATGCAGGGGCAGTAATTGCTACAGCGCGTGTTCCCTTCGAAGCAGGCGATACGCTGGAAGTCTACGAGGAACGGATGCACAGAGCCGAACATGAATTGATTGTCAAAGGAATCGGCATATGTCTTGAGGGATTAGTATGAAATTTGCGACGATAGGCATACTGGGTGGTGGACAGTTAGGGCGGATGATGGCCTTCGACGCACAGCGGATGGGAATGCGCGTGGTAATCCTCGACCCCGACCCGAACGCACCGGCTGGACAGGTTGCCAATCAACACATCGTCGGCAGCTTTCGTGACCCTTTCAAAATAGCTGAGTTGGCACAGACTTGTGATGTGGTCACAGTCGAAATTGAACATGTGGACACGGATGCACTGGAAGCGCTCGAAAAGCAGGGAGTCGTAGTGCAGCCGAGCGCCCAAACTATCCGCCTGATACAAGACAAGTATGCCCAAAAACAGCATTTTGACGCGCTGGATATTCCGGTTGCACCGTTTGTAGATGTCCCTGATGAACGGGCCGCCTATACCGCTGCCGAGCAGCTCGGCCTGCCAATGGTGCTGAAGGCTAAACGACTGGCGTACGATGGGCGCGGAAACGCTGTTGTTTACACACGAGACGAGATTCCGCAGGCAGTCAAAGCGTTGGGCGGACAGGCTTTATATGCCGAGGGCTGGATACCGTTCACTAAAGAACTTGCAGTCATGATCGGGCGCGGGCTGGATGGCAGTGTAGTGGCGTATCCAGTCGTCGAAACCATCCAGAAGGATAATATCTGCCACACGGTTAGTGTACCAGCAGCAATTGCGCCCAGTCTTATGAAACAAGCACAGGCGATTGCACTGGAAGCCATTCGCAGTTTGGATGGCGCGGGCATCTTTGGGGTGGAGTTATTCCTACAGGCAGACGGCAAAGTTTTGCTCAATGAAATCGCTCCCCGCCCCCACAATTCAGGTCATTACACAATTGAAGCCTGCGACACCAGCCAGTTCGAGCAGCACATACGCGCCATTACCGGATTACCTTTAGGGAAAACGGATCTGCGCGTACCAGCAGCCGTGATGGTCAACATCCTCGGTCGAGAAAATGAGGAAGCGACGCAAGCGCTGGTGGACGCGGTTCTAGATATTCCGGGTGCCAGCCTGCACTGGTACGGTAAAAGCGAATCGCGTCCCCAGCGCAAGATGGGGCACGTCACCGTCACGGGCGATACACTGGTAGACATTGCGGAGCGGTTGGGTCCCCTCATTGAAATTCGGACACAGGCGATCCCGCAGGTCGCGATTATTATGGGCAGCGACTCGGATTTGCCAGTGATGAAGCAGGCAGCAGCGATACTGCGTGATTTCGATGTGCCGTTTGAACTCACGATTGTCTCGGCACACCGCACACCGCAACGGATGTTTGACTATGCCCAGCAGGCACATGAACGCGGACTAAAGGTGATTATCGCCGGCGCGGGCGGCGCGGCACATCTGCCAGGAATGGTGGCGGCGCTAACCCCTTTACCCGTGATTGGTGTTCCGGTGCGGATTGAGCCATTGGACGGGCAGGACGCATTACTGTCTATCGTACAGATGCCGCGCGGTGTGCCAGTGGCGACAGTAGCGATTGGCAACGCGACCAACGCGGGGCTGCTGGCAGTACGGATACTCGCCAGCCAGCAACCGGAACTTCTCAAAAAGATGCAGGCGTATCAGGCTAATTTGGAAGCCTCGGTCATGCAAAAGGTCGAGAAGATTGAAGCAAACGGTTGGGAATCGTGATCTGATGGGCTTAGTGATTCACAAATTTGTTCGTTTCTTCAATTTCACAGTGCAATATGTCGGTAATGTCGTCTTTGTCGTCAGAGTCGTTACTGTCACAAGGGTGATTTTATAGCAGCGGCGGGGAGTTGGTCTGCCGCCGCTTTCGTTGCTGCAAAAAGCCATCTTTGGCTCAGAGCAACCCCAATGTTTGATAGGATAAACGCTACTTCGGCCCAGCGACACCCATTAAGTGACCCTCAGGGTCTTTGAAGTGCCCGATTACAAGTTCCGCACCGGGATTCTTTTCTGGCCCCATGACGCGGGTTCCACCGAGGCTCTCGGCCTTTTGGAGCGCAGCTTCGACATCGGGAACGCCAACGTAGAAGATGGCATAACCGCTGTAACCCATGCCACCGCCCACACCACCCGGTATGCCGATACCTTCACTGGTAGTATTGCGATCCACAAAGCCGTAGTTGCCCGCCTCAGAAACCGCCGCTGCAACTGGCGCGTTGGTATCGAACTCCCATCCGAACAGAGCGCCGAAAAAACTCCGAAGCTGCTCCGGGTTTTTGCCTGCGACCTCGAAATTTACAACTGGCTGCCCCATGATGGGTTCCTTCTACATTGATAGACTTTGGTATCAGCATCACGAGAACTTATCATAGAACAAATATTCATATTTTGTCAAGTTCGAGTCTGGTAAGAAATACAATACAGGGTAGTTTGTAAGCCCATTTATTGGGGGTTAGATGACTATCTAGCACGATAATATGAAATTGTATTTTCGTATTTATCTCCAAACACTTATGAGGGAGTTCGTTTCATGAACCAAAAATTTGGGGCAGTTATAGAGGGAAACGTAATGGAGAGACCAAGTCGAAGTATATTCGCGGGATCTATTGGCATCACACTGGCTGTCATTATCCTGATAACAGTAATTGTTTCCGCGCGAGAAAGTACATGCCAAACAAAATTTGACACTAATAGGCCTATTTACCCTGATGCCACCCTTGTCTCCGAAGAGAGCAAATTTCTTCAATACCGTCAGGCAAAATACGTTTCAACATCCGCCGCAGGCGACATAAAAGAGTGGTACAACAAAATCATTAATGTTGCCATCAGAGAATCCATTGCCAAAAATGGAACCCGTGGCAATGTGTGGGATGGTCAGTGGGAAATAGAGGCTAGTGATAAGGGTGGGAGCACCATCACGCTTTCACGCAACTGCACCTAACCCCTACGTAGTTTTAATTCCAATAGGTCTAGACCGGAGCTACACGGCTGAGTTCCAACGCTACGGTACGCGCACTATCAATACCCACACAGACGTTTACATCAGGACGATTGTGCCACGCCACAGCGCGTGCATTGGGTCGCATAAGCGGCCATGTTTTGCCGCGACTGATTCCCTGCGTTTCGACACGGACGGGCCATTTTTCTACTTTGAAAGCATCTGGCAGCAGCAGATAGGCAATGGCGGTGGAGTCGTGGACAAAAAGGCCATCCAGCTTATTTGTCTTCTGGCTAAATTGATAATAAATAGGATAGATACGAGCGATATGCTGTGCCATCGGGTTGCTTGAGCGCCCGTAAGATTGCAATTGAGCATCGGACATCATGGCTTTGGTGGTCACATCCAAACCAACCATCGTCACAGGCCATTCCGCGCCAAAAACGACATCAGCGGCTTCAGGGTCATCATAAATATTGGCTTCGGCGGCAGGTGTGGAGTTGCCGGAAACAAGGGCATTGCCCCCCATAAGCACCACCTGTTTGACGTTGTGAGCTATACGCGGTTCGAGGCGCAGTGCTAAGGCGATATTGGTCAGCGGGCCGATGGGAACCAATGTTACTTCACCGGGGGCAGCCATAATTTGCTCGACAATGAACTGAGCCGATGATTGAGCAATAGGCGCAGAAGTCGGCGGTGGCAAATTTACATTGCCCTGCCCATCATCACCATGAATAAAGGCGGGGGGATTTTTATAATCACCGACGAGCGAATCCGCCGCTCCTTTAGCGACCGGAATATCGGTGCGTCCGGCGATTTCGAGTAACCGTAGGGCGTTGGTAGCGGCAAGATCGACATGGACATTGCCGAAAACGGTGGTCAGCCCGATGACTTCTAACTCTGGTGACGAGAGGGCGAAGAAAATCGCCATCGAATCGTCGATGCCGGGATCGGTGTCGATGATAATCTTTTGAGGGGACATGGAAACCTCGAACGATTCATACGCTGTTAAATTTGAGGGGATTATGACACAAATGATGCCGTTGCACGACACAGAGGCACAAAGAAGAGCCAATCGCCAAGATAAGGCAATGAGAGAAAGTGGAAATAACAGAGAGGGTTGGCAGACTTAAATTGGCAACCAACCCTCTATATATCAATTAGCTTTCGACGGTAACAGGTGTGAAGTAGACCTGCTCAACCGGTGCAGAGTCGCCTGTAACCGTAAATGTTCCGGTTAGGCGGATGTCATCGGAGGCACTACCGACCATCACACTGACCAAACCGGGTTCAACCACATACTGCATCTGACGGTCGTAGAATCCCAGATGACGAACATCCAGTTCAAAGCACAGCGTTTGGGACTCACCCGCTTGCAGACTTACACGCTTGAAGCCTTTTAACTCCTGAACCGGACGCGTAACCGAGGCAACCGGATCATTGAGATACAACTGGACAACTTCATCACCAGCGACCGCACCGCTATTTTTGACGGTTACACGAATATCCAGTTTGCCAGAAGCGGATATTTGCGGTGTACTGATTTGCAAATTCGAGTATTCAAATTGGGTATAGCTGAGGCCATGACCGAATGCGAACAACGGAGTGGTACTCATATCGGTGTAATTGCCCTGCCAGTGGGTGCGACCACCGGAAGGTTTGTGGTTGTAATATAGGGGAACTTGCCCAACATGGCGCGGAAATGACACAGGCAGCTTGCCGCCGGGGTTGACCGCACCAAACAATACATCTGCAATAGCTGCGCCGCCTTCCTGCGCGGGCAACCATGCTTCGAGGACTACCGGAACATGGTCAGCGATCCACTCGATGGCATAGGGGCGACCGCTAAGAAGCACAACTACGGTTGGAACACCGGTTGCAACAACCGCTTCGACCAACTGCTGCTGTACACCGGGAAGCTCCAAAGTGGCGCTATCAAGTGACTCGCCGCAGGTGCAGCCCGCCGCCAATCCGGATTTATCACCAATAATGACGACGGCAACTTCAGCTTTTTGAGCAGCAGCAACTGCTTCAGCGAAGCCGGATGTATCTGTGCCGATGGTCGTGCAACCCTGCGCATAATGAATCTGTGTGTGGGACGAAACCTGCGCACGAATCCCTGCAAGAACGGTTGTCGATTTCGGAAAATGGCCTGACCAATCAATCTGCTTTCTTTTCTCAGGGGGATTAGGCGCACCCAGAGTGACATCGGGATCGAAACTGCCTTCGAGATGCGCTGGATAATGATAGTCACCCTGTAGTAGACGGGCGCTATCGGCGCTGGGGCCGATGACCGCCACTGAGTTTAGTGCGGGATGAAACGGGAGGAGCGCACCATCATTTTTGAGCAGCACGACCGACTTTTGTGCCAGCTTTCGAGAAAGTGTTAGCTGTTCAGAGGTATTAAAGATTTCGATGGCACTTTCGGCCTGCACGTACGGGTTTTCAAACAAGCCCAATTGGAACTTAAGACGCAGGACACGTTGTACCGATTCATCAACCAATGCCGGATCGACCTGCCCCGCCGCGATCGCATCAAGCAAGGGCTGACCGTAACAGTCAGCACCGGGCAGTTCGACATCAATGCCAGCTTCGATCCCAAATCTCGCGGCCTGTTGTTTATTGGCGGCGATATGATGATATTCGACAAACATATTGAGGGTGAAATAGTCCGAAGCTACCACGCCATCAAAGCCCAATTCGCCACGCAGCAAGTCTCGCATAATTTCGCGGGAACTGCCGACCGGCACACCATCATGTTCATGATAAGCGTTCATGAACGTGCCGATATTCGCGCCAGCGAGAGCCGCCTTAAACGGCGTGAGGAACACTTCGCGCAATTCACGGTCAGGAATATGGGCAGGAGCCCAATTCATGCCACCTTCTGAAAGTGAATAACCGAGGAAGTGTTTGGCAGTCGCAACCACACCTTGAGTCCAATCATCGGATTGAATGCCATTCACATAGGCGGTGCCGATGGCGCTAATAAGAAACGGATCTTCGCCATAGGTTTCTTCGATACGTCCCCAGCGCGGATCGCGGGAGACATCAAAGACAGGTGCAAGAACGTTGTGCGCCCCGACTGCCCGCATCTGCTGACGAACGACATCCGCCATCTGCTGCACCAACTCCGGTTCCCATGTGGCAGCCAAGCCGATGGCCTGAGGAAAAGTAGTTCCCTCACGGGCGAGATATCCGGCACAGCCTTCTTCATGGACGATGGCCGGGATACCCAAGCGGGTTTGCTCGACCAAAAAGTGCTGAATATTATTGGCAAGTTGAGCACTTTTTACGGGTGGTAGCAATGCGCCGCCGCCGATGCGCGAGATGTGACCTACACCATTCGGGATGCGCAGCTTCGCCTTGGTCAGCGAGAATTGCCGCTCGGCCTGTTCGGTCTCGATAATTTCATTGACCCATACGCCCCAGAGTTGAGCGATCTTTTCTTCAAGAGTCATTTCCGACAAAAGACGACGAACCCGATCATCAATTGAAAGACCGGGATCGCTATAGCGATTTGAGATTGTCATGTTACAATGCCTTTGAGTAGGTTCTAACCCTTAAGTTCGCCACCTGTTAGACCGGTCACAATATATTTCTCGGCAAACAGATAAAAGATGACCGCCGGAATAATCAATAGGGTGACATATGCCATTACGCGCGCCCAATCCGTACCAAACTGCCCCTGATACTGCATAATACCCAGCGGAAGCGGCCACTGTGATTGGTCATTTAGCACCAAAAGCGGCAGGAAATATTGATTCCAACTTTCGATAACCTGCAACACCGCGACCGCCGTTAATGCCGGACGGGCAAGAGGCAGTAAGATGTAACGGAAAAATCCGAAAGTTGTACATCCATCAATGTAAGCAGCATCCTCTAACTCGTTGGGAACGTGAATGAAGAAACCCCGTAAAATTACGACACTACCGGGCAAACCGAAGGCGACAATCGGCAATATTACACCGAATTGGTTGTTAATTAATCCAAGCTGCCGCACCTGAATAAAGATCGGCAAAATGGCAATTACAATCGGGAACAATAGCCCAAGGGACAGGACACCAAAGAGAAATCCACGTCCACGAAAGTTAACGCGGCTAAAAACAAAAGCGAGCAAGCTGGCAAGTGTCACATTGAGAATCGTGGTCGCGATCGTAATCTGAAAGCTGTTTTTCATGAGGTTCCAGAAGGATGGGTTAACCACGATGCTGGTATAGTTATCCCACTGGATTCCACTTTGAGGCAGACCGAACGGTGTTGTCAAAAATTCACCGGTCGTCCGGATGCTGCCGAGTACCGCCGTTGCTACAGGACCCATCATGATGAGGCTGAGGATAATTAGAAGGGCATACTTAAGAACTGAGCCTAGAGAAAATTGTGTTCGAGCAGACATAACAGAATCCCCTTTAATCAACGTTAACGACGTAATCGCGCCGCAGAATAATGCGTTGATAACCGAGTGAAAAGACCAATGTGATCGCAAAGAGTACAACCGCCACCGCGCTGCCATAGCCTAATGATTGCTGTATGATCCCAAACTTATATAGGAAAGTTGCAATCACTTGACTTGAGTTGACTGGCCCGCCTTGAGTCGTAATCCAGATAATGACAAACTGCTGAAACGACCCCAAGACCGATAGGAAAACCGTCAACCGAATCGTACTGCCCAGCAGTGGGATGGTAATAAAGCGCAGCACGTTTCGTTCGGTCGCCCCATCCACCCGCGCAGCATCTTCCAAGTCTTTCGAAATCGATTGCAGTCCAGCCATGTATAAAATCATGTGGAAACCAAAGTATTTCCAAGTGATGATGGCAAATATGGCATAGAGTACTATCCCGCGGTCACCCAACCACGAGATGGGTTGAAACCCCGGCAGTAATGTGACAAGCACTACATTTGCAAGGCCATCCACAGGCTTAAAAACATATAACCAGATGATGGCCGTTATGATCTCTGAGAACACAAATGGAATGAACAACACACCCCGAAAGAAACGTCGCCCAATCAGCTTACCGCGTCCCACTAAGAGTGCTAAACCAAGTGCTAATGGAAGTTGAACAACAAGGGACAACACCATCAGAATGACGCTATGTAAGAGAGAATTCAGGAAGGTGGAATTCTTTAGCAGGGTTTCAAAATTATCCATACCTACATAGTTCGACATCGGCCCCAGACCATTCCATTTGTATTGGCTGATGAAGAATGACTGACTAATAGGCATCAAAAGAAAAACGAAAAAGATCACCATTCCCGGAAGCAGAAACAGGAATACCAGAAGGGCTTTATTATATTCGTTGCGCCGCTTATCGGTGTCATATTTCTCGTTGTTTCGGGGAAGGACGCGAAATCGGATTGCAGACATAAAATAATCTCTTTTAAGCATTATATGGACAGGATGTTATCCCCCCATCCCGGCAGAGAAAGCAGGAAAGCAATAAGGTTTTCAGGAAATGGGTAATCCCCACTTCATCATTACAATCCTCAAAAAATATAATCAAATTATACAACTGAGGATGAAGGGCACAGGAATCCTGCGCCCTTCAGTTTACGATAATGCTTTAGCTTCCGGAAAGTTCCGTTGCTGCAACATCCTCAATCATTTGGGCAGCTTCTTCGGGTGTCGCTGCGTCAGCAAAAACGGCTTCGGCGGCATCAAGAATTGAGGCAGCCAGAGGAGCCGACAGGAATTGATCATAGTACAGTTGGAAGTAAGGCGCGCCATTGCGAGCCTCAACAATCGTGCTCATAATCGGGTCAGCTTCATAGGTTGCTTCGGTTCCCTTAACGGTCGTAGGAACAGTAACACCAAGGTCGGCTCCCGCAACTTGATTTTCAACGGAAGTCAAGTACTTGAGGAAGTCAACGGCTGCATCAGGTGCATTCTTACCGAGAGAGAAACCGTCACCACCACCGAATACGTCGTTGGCATTGCCCGCGCCGCCTTCAATCATCGGGAAGGGGAAAAATCCTAAATCTTCGCCAATGCCTTCACCGCTGGCACTGTTGCTCTTCTGGACGCTGGGTGACCACTGCCCCATGAGCTCCATAGCGGCCTCGCCGTTGCCCATGACAGTTTCTGCGTCGCCATAAGCGGCGGCCAAAAAACCTTCTTGGAAGGCATCCATGTCGACCAATTGCTTCAGATCGGCAAACGCCTTGACAAAAGGTGCGTCAGTGAAAGAGCCTTCACGATTGTAAGCTTTGAGGAATGCATCCTGTCCACCTTCACGGGTAGCCAGATAACCATACCAAAAATGTCCGGGCCACTTGTCTTTTTCACCGATTGCAATGGGGGTGATGCCTGCATCTTTGAGTTTCTGAACGGTGTCAAGAAATTCTGTCCAAGTTGTCGGCGGTTTTTCGGGGTCAAGGCCAGCTTCTGTGAACAGAGCCTTGTTATAGAACATACCTACTGCACCCCAAGAAAGTGGTGCGCCGTAATACTCGTCATTCTGACCGTACAGTTCAAGGGCTGCCGCAGCACTAAATGAGTCTTTCCACTCGTTATCGTTCGCGGTCATTTCTGGAGCGATGTTGCGGAGCAGACCTGCATCAGCAAATGCCCACAACTTACCGCCACCCCAACTCTGGAACAAGTCCGGTGGATCGCCAGCTTGCATAACGGTGACGAGTTTGGCTTTGAACGCCTCATTTTCAAGAACGGTGATGTCAAAGGTTACGTTGGGATGTTCTGCGGTGTAGGCATCAGCGAGACCTTGAAAGTAGCTCAATCCAGGGTCACCGGTCGAGATGTGCCACCAGTGAATGGTCACAGCGTCCTGCGCAGCAACGCCGCCCAGTGACATTGCGAACAACGCAACCGATATGACAAGTAAAAGTAAACGTTTATGGGTTCTCATTCATTTGCTCCTTCAAATAGCTATTCGTATCAATACTTCTATTTTTTGCTGCAACTGACTGCATTGTGTGACTGCCACCACCCCCTTTCGGGCTATTAATTTACGGCAAGATAGATCGGCACGAGTCGCGAACAACAAGATTTGTACCCAGTGTCACTCGACGTGCTGGGCGATCGGGGTTTTCAATTTGTTCAAGCAGTATTTTGACCGCTACCCGCCCCATTTGGGCAAGGGGTTGATGTATAGTGGTCAATTTGGGGTAAACGATAGATGCCTGAGGGATATCATCAAAGCCGATGACCGAAATATCATCGGGAACCTTTAGCCCGGCATCACGAATGGCCTCAACAGTACCGAATGCGGACAGGTCATTGGCGGCAAATATGGCGGTTGGCATCTGCGGTAATGCAATTAATTTTTGGGTCGCAGCGTGTGCACCACTCTGCCAAAAATCGCCCTCGATAACTAATTCAGGCAGATAAGGTAGGTCGTGGTCAACCAGAGCCGCTTTGTAGCCAGCGAAACGGTCGACCGCACTGCTCAAATCCATCAAACCCATGATAAAGGCGATGCGACGATGCCCGAGGTCAATCAAATAGCGAGTTGCGTCGTATGCACCCTGCCAATTGGTGGCATCCACAACCGAGCTTTTGTCTGCCGCGTCCCATTGGTCAATCAGGACGTAGGGGAAATTCTGCTGGCGCAGCGCATCAAGATACGCCGAGGTAACAAGGGGAACAATCAGCAAGAGACCGTCAGTAAGGCCATTGGCGATAGCGTTAACATACACTGATTCTTTGCCACGGTGACGGTGGGTGGTATAGATCATCAGGTCATAATTCGCCCGAATGAGTTCTTCATCTACGCCGCGAACGATTTCACCGATATAACCGTTATCCAAGCCGGGGACAAGCAAGCCGATAATCTGGGAACGCCCACCCGCCAAACTACGTGCCTGCAAGTTTGCAACATAGCCTAACTTTTCCGCAGCATCAATAACCCGCTTGCGTGTGGTCTCTTTAACAAACTCGTAGCCATTTAAGACGCGGGAAACGGTGGAGTAAGAAACGCCCGACTCGCGGGCAACATCAATAATGGTGATACTGCGCGATTTTTGAGAAGAATGTCCGTTATCGTTCATAAAGTTTTGCAAGCGTTTGCAATTTTACCGAAAAAATATATGTAAAAGGGTCATTATTCGACACAAAACGCCCTAAAAAGATGCATTTGTGCCATTTTGTACTATTTATTGCGCAGACGCTTTTTGCAAGCGTTTGCAAATGCAGATTAACATCTATTGAATAACCTGTCAAGAAATTCATGATAGGAGTTGTAGAGATAAACAAGTCACGGTACGATCTGCGCAGCTTCCGCCACCGCTTACCCCCGGCATGAGGCAAAAGGAGTTCAAAAATACAATGCGTACATTGATAAAAAATGGGACACTTATCACCCCGCACGAAGTGCTGCGCCGTCACACGATCTATCTAAATAACGACAAAATAGAGTCTATAGGCGCTGATGCAACTGGGAACGAGGCCGGATCGGTAATCAATGCCGAGGGGTATTATGTCGTACCCGGATTCATTGATGTACACGTTCACGGTGCGGATGGGCATGATACGATGGATGCTACCCCGGCGGCTATTCATGGTATGGCGGCCTTTTATGCCAAACATGGTGTCACCGGTTACTACCCCACTACCATGACGATGCCTGCCGCAAATATTCAAGCGGCATTAGACAATGTCGAAGCCTGCCCACAACCAACCAACGGGGCGCATCATCTGGGTGTCCATGTTGAAGGGCCGTACCTCAATCTTGCTTATAAAGGCGCACAACCGCCGGAATACTTCCGCCCACCAGCCGCCGAGGAATATGGACAGTGGCTGGAAACCGGCGTATGCAAGCTGGTTACAATCGCGCCAGAGATGGACGGCGGGCTGGAGATGATCCAGCAGCTTACCGCTATCGGAGTAGAATTCGCTATCGGTCACAGCGCGGCAACATATGACGAGGCCGTAAAAGGTTTCGACGCAGGCATACGGCAGGTGACGCATGTGTTCAATGGCATGGTTGGTTTACATCACCGCGAACCGGGTGCATTGGCTGCGATTCTGACGGATGACCGTGTCGATGCGCAGCTGATTGCGGATGGCATCCATGTTCATCCGGCGATGATTCGGCTGCTGGTGCGGGCAAAAGGCGCGGATCATGTCATGCTTATTACGGATGCCATCCAAGCGGTTGGCCTGAGTGATGGTGATTACAGCCTCGGCGGGCAAATGGTGAAGGTCAAAGAAGGAGTTGCGCGGATCGCCAGCGGGAACTTAGCCGGCAGCACTTTAACAATGGATCAAGCCATTCGTAACATGCTCAAGTTTACCGATTTACCCCTGCAAAAGATTATTGGCATGGCAAGTGCTGTCCCTGCCCGCGCCATGAAACTGCCGCACAAAGGCAAACTGGCGGTTGGTTGTGACTCGGATATTGTCCTGCTGAGTCGCGAACTAGAAGTGGCGATGACGATAGTGGCTGGCAAGATTGTTTATCAGTCCGAGAAATTCACAGGTTAATCAAGCAGATTCACACTGAATTTGCGATTAAGAGTCTTTTAACTTGTGGCTCTAATGCCCAAATATTTACAATAAATCCAGTGGGTATTTGGTGACTTCTACCAATTGAACCTGACTTCTCGGTAGGGAGTATTTCAACACATGAGTCCACCGTGATTCCAATCTTTGACGATTGGACGTGAATTTGTTAGATTTGACCGGATTCAGAAATAGTGTTTCACCATAATTACCATATTCGAGGCAGTTTTTACAAGGGAGTGCATATGCGGTATTTTCGTGCAAGCGTACTATTGGTTCTACTCACATTTATGCTGTCGCTGGCAACCGTCAGTGCGCAGGATAACACCCTGCATATCCTTTTCAATCAGGATATGCGTACTTCTGACCCGCACATCGCCTATGAGACTGAAACGTGGCCGATGGCATCCCTGTTTTATGTGGGTTTGGTAAAGCTCCAAGACCCCGGAACACCGATTCCAGCATTGGCTGAGTCATGGACGATTAGCGATGACGGTTCCGTATATACATTCAAACTGCGCGAAGGCTTGAAGTTCTCCGACGGCAGAAAATTGGATGCCGAAGATGTCAAATGGAGTTTTGAACGGCTGCTGAACCCGGCAACCGCGGCTCCTACGGCCTTCATGTTTGAAGTATTAAAAGGCACGAAGGAATTTCAGGATGGAACAGCCACTGAAGTCAGCGGCATCAAGATCATTGACCCGCTGACGATTGAGTTCACAACCGATGGTCCAGTGTGGACGATGATGCAGCGTTTCGCCCTGCCCCCGGCGTTCATCGTATCGAAGGCCGGCGTAGAAGCTGCTGGTGATGAATTCGGTCGCAAGCCGCTGGGCGCTGGACCTTTCGTTATCGAGAGTTGGGAAAGTGGCGTGAAAGTCGTCGGCACACGCAATCCGAACTACTATGCAGAAGGTCAACCGGCGTTTGACGGTTTTGATTTACTATTAGGTGTCGAATCGTCGGTTGAAATCCTAAAGATTGAAAATGGCGAGGCCGACATTGCGTTGGATTTCGTACCTACTTCAGATTATCCACGTTTGGCAGACGACCCAGCTCTGTCACCACAACTGATCGCGTCGGAAGGCTTTCCCAATACCGGCTACGTCATCATGAACAACAACAAAGAGCCATTCGACAAAGTAGAAGTTCGCAAGGCGCTGAGTATGGCGGTTGACCGTCAACGTCTGGTGCAGCTTAAGAACGGACGCGGAACCCCGATTGGTGGTTTCTTGCCTGCCAGTGTGGTTGGTCATAACCCGGATGTGACAGCCCCTGAATATGACCCCGAAGGCGCGAAGAAACTGCTGGCAGATGCCGGTTATCCCGACGGTTTCTCGACGACCATGCTTACCAATCTGTTTCCTGATGATGTCGCTTTTGCTCAATCAGTCATCAATGATTTTGCAAACATCGGTGTGACGGTCGAACTGACCTCGATTGATAATGCTCAGTTCCTTGACACCCTCATCCAGAAACCCGAATCGCTGGATCTGGTGATGACTAACTGGTACATGGATTATCAAGATCCGTCTGATAACTGGGAACCGCTGCTTCAATGCGGTGGCTCGTACAACTGGGCACAATATTGCAACGAAGAATTGGATGCCGAGTTTGCCAAGATCAATCAGACCCCACTGGGTGATGAGCGTTGGCAAGTGTTTGCGGGCTTTGAAGCGCAAGTCGCGGATCAAATGCCCAATATTCCGCTTATCCAAGCACTCGACTTCTACTTCAGCAGCAGCCGTTTGAACATCCAGACCGACCCGGCGGTTCTGCTGCGTTTCGCAGAAGCCACTATCAAGTAGGGTTTGTTCGTTTTCGTTATGTAGTTCTCCATCGGGACATGGCTATCATGTCCCGATGCGATTTATACAGGTAATAGTGTGATCGCTTATCTACTTCGCCGCTTACTGGGTGCTATTGGGGTGATTTTTGGGGTTGCCAGCATCACCTTCATTATTGTGTATTTGATGCCGGGAGATGCAGCCCGTATGTATGCCGGACCGCGTGCGCCGGAAGAAACGGTGCAGCGCATCCGCGTTCTGTGGGGTTTAGACCAACCGCTGCCTGTGCAATATGTCCGTTATCTGGGTCGTGCTTTACAGGGCGATTTAGGGGAATCTACCCGCGATAAACGACAAGTTTTGCAGGCCGTGATTGAACGCCTGCCGGCAACACTTCAACTGGCATTAGCAGGGTTGTTTGTTGAGTTAATTGTCGGTGTCCCACTGGGCATTCTGGCGGCTACCCGACCCGGTTCGTGGGTCGACCAACTGGCGACGATTATCGCACTGTTTGGCATATCGATTCCACAGTTCGCGCTAGGATTGATCGCACTGTATCTATTCGGCTTCGTGATACCCATCTTCCCACTCGGCGGATATGGCACGCCGCTGCATCTCGTCTTGCCCGCATTGGTGCTGGGCGTTGGTGGCACAGCGTTTTACTCGCGGGTACTGCGCAACAGCATATTAGAAGTCGCCGGTGAAGATTACGTCCGCACAGCACATGCAAAGGGATTATCGCCACGACGGGTGCTGACACGGCACATCCTGCGTAACGCGCTTATGCCCGTGGTGACGCTGGCGGGGCTTGATCTGGCGCTCTTGCTAGGTGGGGTGGTGGTCATCGAGGCGGTATTCGGATGGCCGGGTATTGGCCTGCAAGCATGGACGGCGATCCGTAACCAAGATACGCCGATGATTATGGGAACGGTGCTGTTTGCTTCTGTGGCAGTAGTATTTATTAACTTATTTGTTGATGTCCTGTATATCGCAATTGATCCCCGCGTCCGACTCACATGAGGGCATCTATAACATGATTGAACTGGAAAAACCGATTGAACGCGGGTTCTGGGTACAACTGCGCCGCCTGCCCCGTGCATGGATTGGCGCTGCATTGGTCGGATTGGTCATATTAGCAGCCATTTTCGCGCCATTGGTCGCGCCAGCCGACCCACTCAAACAATTTCGAGACGGACTGTCACCGAATGGCGTGCCATTAGGACCTAGTGTCGAATTCCCTCTGGGCACCGACAGTCTAGGACGCGATGTTCTGAGCCGGATGCTCTATGGTGCGCGGGTTTCACTGTTGGTGAGCGTCATTGCCAATGTGACGGCAGCCGTCATCGGTACTGGGCTGGGCTTGTACGCGGGTTATTTTTCAGGCGCAATCGATTGGATTATCATGCGCTTTATTGATGTGCTGCTGGCGTTCCCGGCGATCCTGCTCGCACTCGCTATTGGCTCTGTTTGGCAAAGAGGGTTTGGAACGGTGGTTGCCATTTTGACCATTGTTACCTTTCCGGCGTTAGTAAGGTTGGTACGGAGCCAAGTATTAAACGTACGCGAACGGGTGTTTGTGGAAAGCGCCCGTGCGCTGGGTGCGACCAATTGGTACATCATCCTGCACCACATCCTGCCGCATACGATTACCGTAACAGTTGTTTGGACAACATTGAGTTTCGCCAATACAGTACTGGTTGAGGCAGCATTAAGTTTCCTCGGTGTCGGTATCCCTCTTCCGAATGCAAGTTGGGGCAATATGATTAATGAGGGACAAAGCCGCTACCGAATTGCGCCGTGGCTGATTATCGTTCCGACTGTCGCGATTCTGATTACCACACTTGGTTTCAACCTGTTCGGTGACGCGGTGCGCGATGCACTCGACCCCCGCACATCACAGCGCCAATAAAAAAGGATATATTAAAATGACACACCCTGTCACTGAAGGCTATATTTCGTTTAAGGGTTATAAAACGTGGTACAAAATCGTCGGTGAGAAGGAAGAACCGGGCAAACTACCGCTGCTCCTGTTGCATGGCGGCCCCGGCGCATGTCACGATTACTTATGGTCACTGGCAGCGATGGCAGACACAGGACGGCGCGTGATCTTTTACGACCAAATCGGTTGTGGACTGTCGCAAATCGGTATCTCAAAACCGGAGATGTGGACAGTTGACCTCTACGTAGAAGAAGTGGATGCAGTACGACGGACACTTGGCCTCGACAAAATACACCTACTCGGTCAATCGTGGGGTGGAATGCTGGCAATGGAGTACATGGTTCGCCAGCCCAAAGGTGTTGCCAGTGTGACAATTGCCAGTTCACCCGCTAGTATGATTCAATGGGTCGAAGAAGCTAACAAGCTGCGAGAACAACTGCCGCCGGAAATCAATGCCACACTGTTGAAGCACGAAGCGGCTGGCACTACCAGCGACCCCGAATATGTGACGGCGATGGCTGAATTCTATAACCGCCATGTCTGCCGCATTGTGCCTAATCCAGATTATGTGGCGCAGAGCTTTGCTAAAATGGCAGAGTATCCCGAAGTCTACAACACCATGAACGGCCCCAGCGAATTCCATGTCGTGGGAACACTGAAAAACTGGAACATCATTCCTCAACTGGGTAAGATTAGTGCTCCGACGCTGGTGACATCCGGTAAATATGACGAGGCTACGCCTGTCATCGCTGAAACGGTTCATAAAGGTATTCCCGGCTCGGAATGGGTATTATTTGAAAACAGTTCGCATACTGCCCATGTTGAAGAGGCTGATCGCTATTTGCAAGTCTTGAGCGCGTTCATCAGCCAGCATGAGCCGTAATCCTTTGAACCGCTGATATTTGAGGAGTTCGTTATTATGACTAAATTCACCCTTCAAAATGACCATAAAGCCTTTGCCTTTGATGCCAGTATCCCGCCGGTACTGGAAATTGAAAGTGGCGATACCGTTACCTTTGAGACCGGTGATTTCGCCTATGAACGGTTATCCAAAGGTGAAACGGTCGAGGCCATCGGCCTAGAGAATTTCAATGCAGTCACCGGGCCGGTGCGGGTGCGTGGAGCAGAACCGGGTGATGCACTCAAAATTGAAGTGGTTGATATTCAAGTAACGCGGGCGTGGTCGGTATGGCTGCCCGATTTCGGCGGGCTGGGTAAATATACAAAAGAAGTCGGCGTAAAACCGATTCTCTTGAAAAGTGAGCGTGCTTACATCAGCAACCGTTTGAGCGTTGCTATTCAGCCGATGATTGGCTGCATTGGCGTTGCTCCGGCGGAAGGCAAAGGTTCGACCTTTATGCCAGCCTACCCCTATGGTGGCAATATGGACTTGCGCGAACTTTCGGCAGGAGCGACGCTGTACTTACCCGTGCAAGTGGATGGTGCGCTGCTTTCAATGGGCGACCTCCACGCGGCGATGGGTACAGCCGAACCGACTTGGGTGAGTTTAGAAGCGGCAGGCAGCGCCACGCTCAATATTACGCTCGAAAAGAATATGAAATTGAATTTCCCGCGTTTGCGGATGGCGAACAGCACTTACTGCATTGGTATGGGTGAAACACTGGAAAAAGCCCATCAGGTCGCGCTGGACGAAGCCTACAATCTGCTTATTAATGACCGTGGATTAGAACCTTTTGATGCTTATGCCTTCGCCAGCGCGGTCGTTGAAATGCGGCTGGGTGGCCCGGCAACAGCGATCGTTTTAGCAGTAGTTCCAGACTTCTAAAAATATTAAATAAATGTTAAGATCTGCTGGCTTTCGTGTTGCCCCGCACATCAATTTGGTGTGCGGATTTCGTCACTAAGGGGGAAGCTATGGCTGATGGGTCTGTGCGCGGGATGTTGACTCTGGACGAACTGCGCCAGAAGGTCGAAACGGGTGACATCGAAACGGTCGTCGCCGTCTTTACCGATCTTTATGGTCGATTTATGGGCAAGCGAGTCACAGGCGAATTCTTCGTCGAGCATACAGCCGAGGCTGGTATGCACGCCTGTAATTATCTGCTGACGGTTGATATGCCGATGGAGCCGATCCCCGGCTATAAATATGCGAGTTGGGAACTGGGTTACGGCGACTTCCACTGCGTGCCTGATATGAAAACGCTGCGAATGGCAACATGGTTGGATAAATCTGCGATGGTCATTTGCGATATTTACGACGAAAAAACCAGCATGCCAGTATCCGTCGCGCCCCGCAGCATCCTCGGTAGACAGGTTGCAGAAGCCGCCAAAGCGGGTTATCTGGCACAAGGTGCTTCCGAACTCGAATACTTCATTTTTGATGAAACTTATAAAAGTGCCCGCGAAAAAGATTATGCAAACCTGAATTACTTCGGGGCATACATCGAGGATTACCATATCCTGCAAGGAACGCGCGAAGAAGTCCTCAACGCCGCTGTTCGCAAGCACCTGATGAACAGTGGGATTCCGGTTGAGTTTAGCAAAGGTGAGTGGGGGCCGGGGCAGCACGAACTCAACATTCGTTACGCCGATGCGCTGACGATTGCCGACCATCACAATATCTACAAACAGTGTTTCAAGGAACTGGCGCACCAGTTGAACCTATCGGTCAGCTTCATGGCAAAACCGGATGACCGTTATGCCGGATCGAGCAGCCATATCCACCTCAGCTTATGGGGTACGGATGGTAAAACGAACGTATTCGAGGGCGATAAGGAGATCGGGCCGATACACGGTTCAGATGCCTTTCGCTGGTTTTTGGGTGGATGGATAGCCCATACCCGTGAATTGATGCCCTTCTATGCCCCGACCGTTAACTCTTACAAACGCTACCAATCCGGTTCATGGGCTCCCACCAGCTTGGCATGGAGCTTCGATAACCGCACCGCTGGTTTCCGTGCTGTTGGGCATGGCAAGTCACTGCGTATCGAGTCGCGCATACCCGGCGCGGATGTCAACTCGTATCTGGCATATGCGGCGGCACTGGCTTCCGGCCTGGATGGCATCCGCAACAAAATCGAACCGCCGCCAATTTTTAAGGGTGATGTTTACGCAGCTAAAGACCTGCCGCAAGTACCCCGTACCTTGCGCGAAGCCATTACCGCAATGGAGCGCAGCGCCTTCGCCCGCGAGGCATTTGGCGATGATGTGATCGAACATTATTTGCACTTCTACAACACCGAGCAGGCGGCGTATGATAAAGCCGTGACCACATGGGAACGTGCCCGCTATTTCGAGCAAATTTAAGTGGGTCAATTATGTAACCGGCGCGGCTATCGCGACTGGTCATTAGCATCTTTTGGGGGCGGTATTTATGCCGTCCTATCATCATACGGTTATCCGTAACCACATTTCAGGAGTTTTGACATGCGTTTGAAAGATAAAGTTGCACTGATTACGGGCGGCAGCGGTGGTATCGGTCGTGAGACGGCTTTGTTATTCTCCGCCGAAGGCGCAGCGATTGTAGTTGTGGATGTAAATGATGCTGCCGGAGACAAGGTTGTTCAGGAAATTGAAGCAGCCGGTGGAAAAGCCGTTTACGTTCATGCGGATGTTTCCAAAGCGGCTGACTGCGAAAACATGATTAAAGTAGCTGAACAAACTTACGGCAAGCTGAACATCCTGTTCAACAACGCGGGTATATCCCACGCCGATGATGACAACGCCATCACCACCGAAGAATCAGTTTGGGATTTGACGATGGCAATTAATGTTAAAGGTGTGTTTCTGGGCTGCAAATACGGCATTCCAGCGCTGCAACGGGCGGGCGGCGGCTCGATCATCAACACAGCCTCATTTGTCGCCATTTTGGGTGCAGCAACGCCACAGTTAGCCTACACCGCTAGTAAGGGTGCTGTCCTTTCGATGAGCCGCGAACTGGCGATGATTCACGCCCGTCAGAACATCCGCGTCAATGCATTGTGCCCCGGCCCACTTCGAACCGAACTGCTCATGAAGTATCTGAATACCGAGGAGAAAAAGCAGCGCCGTCTGGTGCATATCCCGATGGGTCGTTTTGGTGAAGCCAAAGAAATTGCCTATGGTGCGCTGTACCTCGCCTCGGATGAGGCATCATTTGTGACAGGCACAGAGTTTATGGTCGATGGTGGCATTACTGCCGCATATGTAACACCCGAATAGGATTAGGACAACGATAATGGTCGCAACACAAGCAGCTTTTGAAGGATTAGCAGTCAACGGCAAGCGCATCCCTGCCGCCGATGGACGAACCGCGCCCACAACCGACCCCTCAACGGGTGAGGTAATAGCGCAGGTCGCGCAGGCTACTACAACCGATGTCGATACCACTGTCAAAACAGCCCATGCCCGCTTTACAGAGGGACGTTGGCACGATATGCACACCCGTGAACGAGGGCAGATTTTGCAGCGGATTGCTAATCTGATCCGCGAACGAGTAGATTTTCTCGCACAAATCGAATCTCGTGATGGTGGCAAACCCATCAGCGCGGCACGCGGCGAAATCGGTGCAGTCGCCAATACATTTGAATACTACGCCGGTGCGGTCAACAAGATTCACGGGCAAACCATTCCAGTCAACGCCAACGGCACACATATGACGTTCCGTGAGCCACTGGGGGTATGTGCTCTCATCATCCCGTGGAACTTCCCACTGGTTATTACCGGATGGAAAGTCGCGCCAGCATTGGCGATGGGCAACACGGTCGTCGTCAAACCTGCCAGCGCGACACCATTGAGTGCGCTGGCGCTGGCTGATCTGGCGCTCGAAGCAGGATTGCCGGAAGGTGTGTTCAATGTCCTGACTGGATCAGGCAGCGTGGTTGGCAACGCATTGGCAACGCACCCCCTCGTCCGCAAAATCTCATTCACTGGCTCAACCGAGGTTGGTTCGGGCGTGATGAAGCAGGCGGCAGATGGCATCAAGCGTGTTTCACTGGAACTTGGCGGCAAATCGGCAAATATCGTGTTTGCTGATGCGCGATTGGACGCGTGCATCGAATCGTCTCTATGGTCAGTATACGACAACGCCGGACAAGACTGCTGCTCTCGCAGTCGCATTCTGGTCGAGCGCCCAATTTATGACGAATTCGTTGAGAAATTTGTTGCTCGTACTAAACTGATGAAGGTCGGCCTCTCTACCGACGAAAGCACCGAAATGGGGCCGTTGATTACATCTCAGCACCGTGAGAGCGTGGTCAACTACCTGCACATCGGTGACGAAGAAGGTGCGAATCGGCTATGTGGGGGTGACGTTCCCGGCGGCGTATTAGCCAACGGTAATTACCTGACACCTGCTGTCTACAGTAATGTCACCAGCAGCATGCGCATCATGCAAGAAGAAGTCTTTGGTCCTGTCGTGGGCATTATGCCGTTTGATGGCGAGGCCGAAGCTATTCGACTTGCCAACGACTCGCCATATGGTCTTTCGGGTTCGCTGTGGACACGGGATATTGGTCGGGCGCTGCGGGTAGCACGTGCTTTTGAAACCGGCATGAT
Organism: Aggregatilineales bacterium; assembly: GCA_038251045.1. GTDB lineage: Bacteria > Chloroflexota > Anaerolineae > Aggregatilineales > Phototrophicaceae > CFX2. The sequence goes on from JBBSBS010000011.1 coordinate 24,951, forward strand.
TTCCATCAACAGCAGCAGCAGCGTACATATCGAAGCCCCGTTCGGCGGCATGAAGCAAAGCGGCATCGGGCGTGAACAGGGCATGACGGCGCTTGAACATTACAGTGAATTGAAATCGGTTTTTATCGCCAACGACTGATCCGGATATAATATATGGAGGACAAAGCATGGCTGTTGTCCTCCATAAACCAATTTGCCACATCACCCAACTGACGTTAATATGTGCCCAAGTGTTGCACACAGATTTACACCATTGCACAATCCAACTTTTGAGGCAGCTTGATGGCGAGTAAACCTACCCCAAACGCGCCCATATTGAGCGTCAACCAATTGACGAAATCTTTTCGTGGCCTAAAAGCCCTTGACGAGGTCAATCTTAATCTCCAATCCGGTACAATTCATGGTGTAATCGGTCCTAACGGCGCAGGGAAAACGACGCTATTCAACTGCCTTACCGGACAGATCCTACCCACCAGCGGTAAGATTATTTTCAAAGGTGAGAATATTACTCACTTGCGCTCCCCTGCTATTGCCAAACGTGGTATCGCGCGCACGTTCCAGAACATCCGCTTGTTCGGAACCATGACCGTATTGGAAAATGTGCTGGTCGCCCAACAACTGCGAACACGCTTTAATTTTGCTGAAGTTATCGGCAACATCGGGTCTTTCCGGCGCAAAGAAAATGCACTGACCGAGGCGGCACTGGCACACCTCGAAACATTTGGCTTGGCTGATGATGCTAACCGCGAAGCGACCGGCCTGCCTTATGGCACACAGCGGCGGTTGGAGATTGCCCGTGCGCTGGCAACCGGGCCATCGGTGCTGCTGCTGGACGAACCTGCCGCCGGAATGAACGCCAGCGAAACCGATGCCTTACACCAGATGATTCTGGATGTGCAAAAACGTTATCAACTGACGATTGTACTGGTCGAGCACGATATGCGGTTGGTGATGGGGTTGTGTAACCAAATTACCGTACTCAGTTATGGCAAGGTGCTGGCGGAAGGCCGACCGGAAGATATTCGCCAGAACACACAGGTTATAGAGTCCTATCTGGGCGTGAGCAAAAAACGCAAAGGCAGCGCCGCGCCTTCAGCCAAAATCTGATACCAGCGAAAGTTAATCTGACATGCTGCAAATTGACAATATTGATGTTTACTATGGCAAAATTCATGCCCTCAAAGGCGTGTCATTAACCGTCAATGATGGCGAATTGGTGGCGCTCATCGGCTCGAACGGCGCAGGAAAATCAACCACGCTGCGAACCATCTCAGGGCTGCTGCGTCCACGCCAAGGCAGCATCAGCTACAACGGTCAGCCGATTGACAAATTAGCATCACATGACATTGTGCGCTTGGGTATCGTCCACTGTCCGGAAGGTCGCCGCATCTTTGGCAGCTTGACGGTAAACGAGAATCTGCGACTCGGCGCGGCTGCCCAAACGGATGCGGGGCTGGTTGAGCGCACCCGCCGTGATGTATATGATCTTTTCCCACGACTTGCCGAACGTAACCACCAGCAGGCCGGAACACTCTCCGGTGGCGAACAGCAAATGTTGGCGATTGGTCGGGCATTGATGTCTCAGCCCAAGCTGCTTTTGCTGGATGAACCTTCACTCGGCCTCGCGCCTTTGCTTGTAGAATCGGTCTTCGATATAATCCAAAAGATCAAAGAACGTGGGGTCACCATTCTTTTAGTTGAACAAAATGCATGGCAAGCGCTGGAAATTGCTGACCGGGGTTATGTCATCGAAACTGGCAACATTACTTTAACCGACACGGCGGCGGCACTGCTGACAAATCCACAGGTCGAGCAAGCCTATCTGGGTGGCGCGATATGAGCCTTACGAGTTACTTTCTACAACAGCTTATTAACGCACTCAGTATTGGCAGCTTGTATGCACTGGTTGCAGTCGGGCTGGCGATGGTCTTTGGCATCTTACGCCTGATCAATTTTGCCCACGGCGACCTGATGATGATCGCGGCTTACATCGCGGCTTTCGCCCTCATGACGGGCATACCATTACCTATCGCACTCATTATGATGATGGTGGGAACAGTCATGGTTGGCGTATTGATGGAGCGTGTGGCTTACCGCCCTATACGCAAAGCACCGGCAGTTGCGGCACTGCTGACTTCATTCGCAGTCGGGCAGATTTTGCAGAACAGCACCTTGTTGGCATCGCGGTTCGCCCAGCAGCCGGTACAAATCGCATTTCCACAAATCGACTTTCTACGTGGCGTAGTCAATATCGGTGATCTGACCGTTTCCAAAGTGAACATCGCCAGTTTAGTTATCGGCTTCGGGTTACTTTTCCTGCTTAATCAGTTCATCACCCGCACCACACTTGGCTTATCCATGCGTGCCGCTGCCGAAGACCTGCAAGCCGCACAGCTTATGGGTATCAATACCAACCGCGTTATCGTGACGGCCTTCGCCATTGGCGCTTTTCTCGCCAGCATTGCGGGTCTGCTGTACGCTGTGCAAGCGGGCACAATCAACCCTGACATGGGATTCTCGCCTGTGTTGAAAGCATTCATCGCGGCGGTTATCGGCGGCTTTGGCAGTATATCCGGCGCGGTGGTCGGTGGTTATGCGCTGGCCTTTCTGGAAGTATTACTCACCGCTATACCCGGCCTCGGTGATATCCTGCCTGCCGCGACCACATCACCCAGTGTTATCAGCTTCTTTAAGACCTATTTACCGGGCAGCCTCAGCAGCTACCGCGATGCGTTTGTTTTTCTGGCGCTCATCTTACTGCTGCTAGTGCGTCCGGGTGGCATCCTCGGCACAACCGACCGTGAAGGACGTTAAAGAGCGATGACACAAACGTTGAAATCTAACCTCCAGCGCAACGGTTTTCTGATTTTATTGGGCGGCCTGATTGTGATAATTATCGGGCTGGAAGCTTCTGGGAGCAGCTTCTGGCAAGGTATCATCATCAATCTTGGGATGTATATCATTCTCGTAGTTGCGCTTAACTTGTCGAACGGCTTCACAGGTGTATTTTCGTTAGGTCATATCGGGTTTATGGCGCTCGGCGCGTATATATCAGCCATCCTAACGCTGCCGCTCGCCCAAAAACGCTCTTACCTGCCCAATCTTCCGGATTGGCTGGCCACGGTTCACCTCGATACCATGATCGGCCCCTTCCCGCTGGGTTTTTTGCTGGCAACGCTGATTGCAGGTGGTATTGTCATGATCGTCGCCTTTCTGGTGGGCGGCGTGTTGATGCGGCTTTCGGGCAGCTTTGTATCGGTTGCCACACTCGGTTTTCTGGTCATCGTCCGGGTTATCCTGATCAATGCCAGTGACATCACACGCGGGTCGCGCACCTTCTCGAACGTTACAGCTTATACGGATATGTGGTGGGTCTACCTGTGGGTTATCATCGCATTATACGTGGTCTGGCGCATCAAATTCTCGCCATATGGACGTGCCATGTTTGCCCAACGCGAGGATACCGCTGCGGCTGAATCAGTCGGCATCGTCATCATGAGGCCGCGTCTGATGGCCTTTGTCATCAGCGCTTTTTTCACTGCGGTTGCTGGCGCACTCTGGGCACATTTCCTGACCTCCTTTTCGCCCAAAGCCTTCTATTTCGATATTACTTTCCGTGTCATCACCATGCTGGTTGTAGGCGGCATGGGTTCGGTCACAGGCTCGGTCGTTGGCCCGATTGCCATCACTGCCATTGCCGAATTCTTGCGTCGATTTGAAGACGCAACAACACTATATGGCATCAGCCAGATCATTCTGGCAGTGCTCTTCATTCTCATCATCATCTTCCGTCCCGGTGGTTTAATGGGCGAACGTGAGATAGCATTTGGCTGGTTCAGGCGGCGTTTTCGACCGCCAAAATCAGCTTTTGAGGGGGGAGGCGAACAACCGTCAAAGTCATGAACTGTCATCGTTACTTTCCAGATTTATCGCAAGCTTCTCTACCGTCCATTTTGTTCAGGTATTGTTGAAAGGGAGTTGTACATGAAAAGCAAGTCATTTGTAGCTGTTTTCGCGGTATTGGTAGTTTTATTAATGTCGGGTCTGATGTCAGTTGTTCAGGCACAGGATACAATCAAAATTGGTGGCGGGTTCGACCTTAGTGGAGCCGAATCATCACTGGATTTGCCAGCCGCTAATGGTGCACAGTTAGCAGTTAAAGAGATTAATGCCGCTGGCGGCGTACTGGGCAAGCAGATTGAAATGATCGTCCGTGACAGCAAGTACCAGATGGATACAACTGCCAGCATTTCCAAGCAGTTCGTCGAAGAAGATAAAGTGGTAGCTGTTGTCGGCTTCACTGATTCCGACTCGGTACTGGCGGCTGGCCCAATTATTCAAGCGGCGGGTTTACCCTTCATTACCGCTGGCGCAACTTCGCCTAAACTACCCGATCAAGTCGGCGATTTGATGTTCCTCGCTTGTTTTGGCGATAATGTGCAGGCCGCAGCCGCAGCCGAATATGCCTTCACAAATTTCGGCCCCACAGCTTATTTGCTGACGGATATTGGTGTCGAATACACCACATTACTCGGCGAATACTTCAAGGCTCGTTATGAAGAATTGGGCGGCACGATTGTGCTGAACGACACCTATGAAGATGATGCCACCGATTTCTCGGCACAGATCACCAAATTGAAGGCGCTGGCAAACCAGCCGGACTTCTATTTCATCTCGGCTATGCCTTATAACGTTGGCCCGGTCGTCAAGCAACTGCGTGAAGCAGGTCTCACCGGCCCGGTCGTCGGCGGTGACGGTTATGATACGCCTGATCTGGTCAAGGTCGCGGGTGATTCTGCCGAAAATGTATTCTTCACCACCCATGCGCTGATGGATGCCGAAAATGGTACCGAAGGTATCAAGACATTTATTGAAGCTTATACTGCCGAATATGGTCATGAGCCGGAAAACGCCTTTGCGGCATTGGGTTATGATGCGGTCTATTTGCTAGTGGATGCAATTAAGCGTGCCGATTCAACTGATGCGACAGCTATTCAGACAGCACTGCTGGAAACAACAGACTTGCCCGGTATTACCGGTTTGATTAGCTTCACCAATGGATCTCATGTGCCGCAAAAAGGTGTGACGATCATCGAAATCAAGGATGGCAAATTCACACTCGCGGCTGAAGTCGTACCGGAAAGTGTCCCTGCGGCAGATCCGAACGCGATGGAACCAGCGTCCTAAACTCAGAAGTTGTTTAAGCTGAGCCTGCAACTCTTGGCTCAATCAGGGAGAAGGCGTGCCTTCTCCCTTTCAAAAATCCGGCATTGATAGATGACTTTTTATTGCCGTTTGCCACAGCCAATCGTCTGTCGTATTTTCACGGGGGAACATGATGCCGCAGCCCAAACCATTAGCCATCACTAAAGACCGCCTACAAGCGCTGAAAGACGAATTGGATGTCAAAGGAATCGAGTTCGTCCGCTTTGAGCAGTCAGATACACACGGAACGAGCCGTTCCAAAACGGTTCCCACCCGCCATCTGATGCATTTCGCCGCCAACGGTCTGAACTTCCTGCTCGGTCATCTGGGCTTCGATGTGCAATCCGGTGTCGCGTCAGGAACCGGATACTTGGCGGAACGCGGCTTCCCCGACTCACGCATCTTCCCCGATCTCGACACGTATACACTTATTCCCTGGGCAAGCAGCACTGCCAGCTTGCTATGTGAACCGCGCTTTCAGGATGATACACCAGCAATGGCTGCCCCGCGTGCCATCGCCCGTGCCATGCTGGATGAACTGGAGACGATGGGCTACGGCTTCTACTCCGGTTTTGAATATGAATTTTACTTGGTCAATCGGGAAACACGGGAAGCACCCTTCCCCGGTATCCAAATTTTTTCAACACTCCGTAACAATTTTGACGAAAATATCATCAACCAGATTTTGCTCGACATGCCCAAAATCGGCGTGGACATTATCACGTCCAACTCTGAATATGGCCCCGGTCAAATGGAGATTAACTTCGGTCCTGCTGGCGGCATCGCGGCGGCAGACCAAGCCTTCCGCTTCAAAAATGGCGTGAAAGAAATCGCCCAGAAGAACGGCTATATGGCCTCATTCATGACCAAGCCTTACGCTGACCAATCAGCAAACGGCTGCCATTTTCATCACAGTCTGGTTGATTTGAAGACGGGCAAAAACGCATTTTCCAACCCCGATACCCCCACAGAGCTTAATGATCTCTGCCGCTGGTGGACCGGTGGACAAATTCATCATATGGCAGCGCTGTGTGCGCTGGCCTCACCCACTATCAACTGCTACAAACGCTACAAAGAATGGTCGTTCGCCCCTACCAATGCCACATGGGCATTCGAGAACCGCACGGTGGCTATCCGTGTGAAGGGGTTGAAGGGCGAAGGCGCACATCTCGAAAACCGGATACCCGGTGGATCATCAAACCCGTATCTGGTCATGGCAGGTGTGATCGCGGCAGGCATTGATGGCATCCGCAACCACATCGAGCCACCAGCACAGGTAGATGGCATCGCTTACGGTATGGTCGGGGTCGAAAATCTACCCAACGGTCTGCCACAAGCTCTAGCCGCGTTGGAGGCGGATAAAGTGCTGGGCGACCTCCTAGGTGAGGAATTCATGCAGCTTTATCTGGCGGTCAAACGACATGAAATCGCCAAAGCCTCCAGTCACGGTGCGGATGCGTCGGCAACAGGGTTTCTTGACCGGGTTGATCCGTTTGAAGTTGAAGAATACTTTGAGTTTCTATAATCGAGAGAAATTTCATGGCAAAGATCAAAAAATCCAAAGCTACAGCGGCAACGGTTGCCGAACGTGCCCGTCAAGCCGATTTGCAGCTCATTCGCTTTTTGTACACGGATAACGGCGGCATCATTCGCGGCAAATCTACCCACATTAACTCGCTCGAAAGCCGCATTAACGATGGCATCGGCCTAACGCTGGCGATGCAGGCCATGAATATGATGGATCAACTGGCGGCTGTAGATGGCATGGGGCCAGTCGGTGAAGTCCGCATCGTGCCTGACCCTGCCACCTTTCGTGTGCTGCCCTATGCCCCGCGCGTTGGTGCGATGACCGTTGATATGATTAAGATTGACGGCACACCGTGGGAAGCCTGCCCGCGCTCCTTCCTCAAGCGCCAGATACAAGCCGCCGCCGACCTCGGCATCAATCTACAAATGGTGGTCGAGTTCGAGTGGACTATGGCTCAGAAGAATGCTGATGGCAGCTTCGCGCCAGTAGATGAGAGCCTGTGCTTTGCCTCAACCGCCATGACGATTACCCAGAATGTGATTCACGACACAGTTGCCGCTCTCGAAGCCCAGAACATTCAGGTTGAACTTTATCATCCCGAACTCGGACATGGGCAGCAAGAACTTTCGGTACGCCATACCGACCCGCTGACTGCCGCCGACAACCACATCATGATACGCGAGACTATTCGTAATGTGGCTTACAATCACGGTCTGTATGCGTCACTCGCACCCAAGCCCTTCCTCGATCAAGCCGGTAATGGCGGGCACATCCACTTCAGCCTGTGGGACAATCAGGGCAAGAACATGATGTATGACCCACAGGGACCGTATAACATGAGTGATACCGGCAAGCATTTTATTGCGGGTATCCTTGACCACCTGCCCGGTTTACTAGCGCTCACCTGTGCCTCGCACAACTCTTACCATCGTCTGCAACCGCACTTCTGGAGCAGCGCCTACACCGCGTGGGGACCCGATAACCGTGAAGGCGCGGTACGGGTATCGTCGCGTTACAAGAGCAACGAAGAAGGCTCGGCTAACGCTGAACTCAAATCGGCTGATCTTTCGGCAAATCCTTATCTGGCATTCGGAGGCTTGATCGCCGCCGGGTTAGATGGTGTGCGCCACAAGCTCGACCCCGGTGAGCCAACGACGATTGACCCCGGCAACTTTACTGAGGCCGAACGCAAGAAACGCGGCATCAAACGATTCCCTTCGACGCTCGCTGAAACTGTCGAAGCCTTGGTCAACGACAAAGCCCTGAGCGAAGCACTCGGCCCGCTGCTGACCACCAGTTATGCCGCCGTTAAACGCCTTGAATATGATACATTCAGCCAACAAGACGATGCCTTTGAAATCAAACATCATTTCTGGAAGTTTTAACCATGCCCACAAAAATTGACCTAGCAGACATCCCGATTATCGACCACCACGCTCACGCGCTCATCAAGACCAACCCGCCGCAAACGCTGGCGCAGTATCAGGTCTACTTTAGCGAAAGTGCCGATCCGCTGGTAAAGCAGCGTGATGTTCCGCACAGCATCATGTGGATGTGGGGCATCCGTGAGCTAGCCGATTACTTCGGCTGCGATTCTACGCCGGAAGCTGTTTTAGCTGCCCGTAACAGCCGCGACTTGCAAACCTATGCCAATGATATGTGGACGCGGCAAAACAGCGAAATGCTGATGATCGATTATTACGGCTTCGGCGGCGGCATGAATTACTCGCCCGAAGAAATGGCAGCGACCTTCAACCAGAAGATCGAGAAGCTGCTGCGGCTGGAAACGTTCGCGCAGGATAAACTCCTCGAAAATGCCACCTTCTCCCGCTTTATGGATGCCTTCAGCGCGGGTGTTGAAGGTGCTAAAGCAGCCGGTCATATCGGCCTCAAGAGCATCATCGCCTACCGCACCGGCCTCGACGTAGGATGGGTGACGCGTGAAGAAGCCACTAAAGCCTTCGGCGTGGTCAAAGATCAAGCCGACCGTGACGGTAAAATCCGACTGGCGAACAAAACCCTCTGTGATTATTTGCTGGTACGCGCCCTCGAAATTGCCGAGCAGCAGAGTTTACCGATCCAGTTCCATACCGGACTCGGTGATAACGACGTGGATATGCTTAAGGCCAACCCCTTGCACATGCGCCCACTCTTAATAAGCGGCAAGTTCAACCACGTCAAGTTTGTGATGCTGCACGCCGCCTATCCCTACGCCCGTGATCTCGGTTATCTGGCAGCGATGTACCCCAATGTCTACATGGATTTGTCGCTGGCGATTCCCTTTGTGACGACCCTCATCCCGACCATCATTCACGAGGCGTTGGCACTCACACCGTTGAATAAAGTCCTGTACTCGTCAGATGCTTTCAGCCTGCCGGAGATTTACTGGCTGGCGAACAAATGGGGACGCGCCGCGCTCGAAAAAGTGCTCGGCGAAATTGTGGATGTAGGCGCACTCACACCGCAGCAAGCCCGCACCGCTGGCGAGATGATCCTCAACAAAAACGCCAAAGAGTTATATGAGCTGGATTAGATCATCGCCAGACCGAGAAAAAGACTTGTCGCAAAAGGATTAAATATGATCGACTTCCTAGAGACAATCGCCTTTTCCTCGGCTTCCGATTTCTTAGATTACCTTCAGCCCAGAAGATCACATTGGCTGCCAGAAAATGAAACTGTTATCCCTTGGGTATTTAGAGGGCAAAGCAACGCTGATTGGCTCCTGATGCCTAGAGCATTTCGAGATGAACAAACTTGGTTTACAAAATTCAAGGAACAGAATCTTTTTTATATTTCACAGACGGTAAAAGATTCCACAACTGAATACAAAGAGGATGAATTTCAACCAGAAAAAGAATTGTTAACTAAGCTAATTCTCCAAATTGCAGCGGAATGGGCCGCAGTTGATGAGTTTATAGATTTAGCGGATCAGATAGGACATCAAATTCCATCAGATAGTGTAATTGTACTGGATGCGGATAACAGACTGACTTGGAACGAAATTGCTGATTATTTTTTGGGAAACATACCATCACATCATGAATACAATGTTTGGAATCCCCAAACAATAAAGTTTGCTCTCGCACAACATCACGGTATCCCTACGAGATTACTAGATTGGACATATTCACCTTTTATAGCGGCTTTCTTTGCAGCAGAAGAAACTCAATTTAGTCAAATCAAAAGTAACTATATCGCAGTCTGGGCAATTAACTATCCTTTACTAAAAGATACTGATCTAAGAATCATTAATCACAAAAGGGCGAAAATTCCTTACTTATATGCTCAATCAGGTCTATTTATTTATGATGATATAGCGAATTACAAATTTTTGAAAACCGCTATCTGGCGTTCGTTAGAAGAAGCAGTAGAAAGCAAAACAACGTTAATTAATGAGACTATTCTACGCAAAATAACTCTCGTATCGTCAGAAACAGACGAATTGCTTCGCTTATTGGCAGCAGAACATGTAACAAGAGCTCATATTATGCCAACATTTGACAATGTTACAGAAACGCTTCGATTACGACATTAGGTTCAACCGAACTTGATTGAAATGGACTAAAGCTATGACTGACCCAATTGTCACATTTCTCACTACTCATCTTGAACAATACATCGCCGAACTCACCACCCTCTCCGGCATGGACTCGTACTCCCATGACCGCAAGGATGTGAACCATGTGGTTGATTGGCTGGAACATCGCTTGAGCAACCTCGACTTCATTACCGAACGTTATGTCGAAATCAAAACAGGCGACAATCTGTTGGCTATTCGCAAAGGTACAGGCAAAGGAAAAGTACTGCTCGTCGGGCACAGCGACACTGTGTTTCCACATGGCACTACTGCTCAACGTCCGGTCACCATCAATGGCGATACCCTGCTCGGCCCCGGCACATGCGACATGAAAGCTGGCCTGCTGGTCGGCATCTACGCTGTTGAGGCATTGGATAGCATCGGCTTTACCGACTATGAAGAAATTAGCTTCTTGATCGTATCCGATGAAGAAATTGATGAGCGTTACTCGATCCCGCTCATTCGCAGCAGCAGCCGCGGCAAAGATGCGGTGCTAACGCTGGAAGCCGCCCGCGCCAACGGCGATATTGTGACGGCTCGCAAAGGCGTGCGTTCTTTTTATGTCGAGGCTTTTGGCAAGGCTGCCCATTCAGGTGTCGAACCCGAGAAAGGCCGCAGCGCCATCCTCGCCCTCGCCCATCAGATCATCGCTCTCCACAATCTGAATGACTATCCGAACGGCGTATCCATTAATGTGGGTGTGATTGAAGGCGGTCGTGCCCGTAATATTGTCGCTGACCATGCCAGCATCAAATTCGAAGTACGTGCGTATGACTACGCGCATCTTAATGCGGTCACCGCAGCCGCGCTCAAGTTGTTCGAGCAGCCCATTGATGATGTGAGCTTCAAAGCCAGTTATGAGGATGTTCACCCACCGATGCCCCGTACCCCTGCCATCGAAACGCTGGAAGCCGTCACCAAACGCCTCGCCAATGAACTCGGCTTTGACGTGAAGGGCGCAAGCACCGGCGGCGCGGCCGATGCGGCTTTCGCGGCGGATGAAGGCGTGCCGGTACTCGATGGACTCGGCCCTATCGGCGGCCTCGACCACGGCCCCGACGAATACATCCTCAAAAGCAGCATCGTTCCCCGCACCGCGCTCTTAGCCCGCCTGATGATGGCTATCGTCAAGGGCGAAACTTCGTAGTATTGTTGATCCATCATCCTACCGATAACAAATGAATATCATCTAGCCAAGGATTACCATATGACCGACACCATACAATCCGCCATCAATTATTCACACCACAACCGCGAAGAAGCTCTGGAAGGCTTTATCAAGCTGCTCAGTTTTCCCTCGATTAGTGCCGACCCTGCCTATAAAAAGGACATTAAAGCCTGCGCTGATTGGCTGGTTGTCGAATTAAAACGCATCGGTTTTGATAATGCCCATACCATCAATACCGCTGGTCATCCTGTCGTCTATGCCGAATGGCTAAAAGCAGGCGACGACAAACCAACCGTACTGGTTTATGACCATTATGATGTGCAACCGGTTGACCCCCTGCATCTGTGGCAGTCCGAACCCTTTGGCTCAGAAATCCGCGATGGCAAACTCTATGCACGCGGCGCAACCGATAACAAAGCCGGAGTCTGGGGCAACCTAAAAACATTTGAGGCCATGTTAGCCGCCAATGGTACGCTGCCCCTCAACGTCAAAATCCTATTTGAAGGTGAAGAAGAATCCGGTTCGCCCAGCATGGAACCGTTTGTCGAAGCCAACAAAGAACTTCTCAAAGCCGATGTCATGCTGAATTGTGATGGCGACTTTGAACCTAAAGAACCAACGATGGGTTACGCTGGACGCGGGATCATCAGCGCCGAAGTCAAATTGACCGGTCCCAAAGCCGATTTACATTCCGGTTCATTCGGCGGCGTGGTACAAAACCCGCTGCATGTTGCTGGTAAAATCATCGGCTCGTTTCACGATGCTGAAGGTCGGATTCAAATCCCCGGTTATTACGATGCGGTGGCCTCCGTAGACGACTTTGAACGTGAACGCATCCATGCGGGCTGGCAGGCTGATCGCATGAAAAAAGATGCGGGCGTACCTTTGACATGGGGCAAAAACATCGCGCCGGATGCCGAACGGGCCACCATTTACCCGACAGTCGAAGTCAACGGCATGTGGGGCGGCTATCAGGGGCCGGGTTCCAAGACCATCATCCCCGCCGAAGCCGGATTCAAAGTGACCATGCGGCTTGTCCCTGACCAGAATCCCCATGAAATCGCACAGGCTTTCATTGCCTACGTCAAACGTTTTGCCACCGACACGGTAACAGTTAGCGTGGAAATTGGCGAAGAAGCATGGCCTTTCTATATGCAAACTGAGGGGATTTATCTCGAAGCCGTACAAGCCGCGCTTGAAAGCACCATCGGCAAACGCGCTCAATTGGTACGCGGCGGCGGCTCTATTCCTATTTTAGGCATGTTCAACCGTCTGATTGGTGTGCCGATAACCGGTTTCGGATATGGTGAAGGTGAAAATATTCATTCCCCGAACGAATATGTGGTAGTAGACAGCTTCTTCCAAGCCGTCGAAGCAGGTATTCGTCTGTATCACAATCTGGCAGAAACGACCAAATAGCAGGTGCCAATATCTAAAGGTGCGGTAGATGTTTATCCTTGAATATTGATTTGGGTAGGGGAGGACCTGTGTGTCCTCCCTTTTTTATGGTTATATACCCATCCCTCAAAACGGCTTGAACATCATCAACCACAAAATGATCGCGATGAATCCAAATGAAACGCTGCCGAGCAGCACCCATATGCTTCTTAGGCGATCATCATTTTCTGTCTTATAGCTGATGTTATTTCCAACGTTTATTTTAGGTTTGCGCACAAACCATTTCCTAACAGTGACCTAACCTCTCACTTCATTTCCTCGCTCAAAAGGTTAACATCGGCACCGCTTAAGAGTTACCAAATGTCCGACCAAATGGTCACCCTTAACCCACCAATATCGAATATGATGTTTATGGGACTGTAGGGGCGGACGGCTGTCCGACCTATTTACCCCCACAACGCATCTTAACATCCCCATTGGCAATCTTGGCGGCGGCGAACTAACTCATCATTTTTGCCAACTTTGCCAATACTTTGACCGGGAACTGGCTGCTGTTTACGAACGATTACGGGTTGCAATTGCCGAAATTGCCACCAAAATTGCCATGCTGTCCGTCCGTGTGAAGTTCTGACACAAAACGGACTTATGTCACCACCAGCACTGATGACACTGATAAGCGAAGCAATCCGTTTAGGGACGACATTACCGACA
>JBBSBS010000012.1:0-38172 GCA_038251045.1 Aggregatilineales bacterium
ACTTTTCACTACTTCCGGCCCCGTGATGTACATATAGCTGGTGTCCTGCACCATAATGATGAAGTCCGTCAGCGCCGGACTGTACACCGCGCCGCCTGCGCATGGCCCCAATATCAGGCTGATTTGCGGCATCACGCCGCTGCTCATCGTATTATGCAAGAATATCTCGGCATACCCCGCCAGACTGCCTACACCTTCTTGAATACGCGCGCCGCCGCTGTCATTTAACCCGATGACCGGTGCGCCCGTCTTAAGCGCCATCTCCATGATCTTGATGATCTTTTGCGCGTGAACTTCGCTCAAACTGCCACCGATAACCGTGAAATCCTGCGAGAACGCATATACCAACCGCCCGTTGATGGTTCCCCAGCCCGTAACCACGCTGTCACCCAGATACTTTTTGCTTTCCATACCAAAATTCGTCGTCCGGTGCTGCACAAATGCATCCAATTCGCGGAAGCTGCCGGGGTCGAGCAGAATGTCCAGCCGTTCATGGGCGGTATGACGGTCATTTTCCTTCTGCTTCTGGATGCGCTCCGCACCACCGCCATCGTGGCTTTGGGCACGCTTGAGGCGCAGTTCCGTTATTTTGTCACTGTTCTGTTCAATTACAGTCATATTGCTTTCTCCGTTGAGTTGCCGTCTCGCGTGAACATGATCGATGCGTCATGTCGCGGGAATAATCATCCTAAATTGCAGAGAATCGCCAAGCGCGTTTGCCTGCTTGAGTAACAACAATCATTTAAGCCCACAGATACTAAACTCATCGCGAGTATGAGCCGCGCCCTGTGGGTTGATCTTCTCTAATCGTCCGTATTATAACCTGCCGACCTGAAGCTCACAAAAGCCATTACGCGCACAAATCGCTCTGCATTGAATCTTGGCGCTCTTGGCGATTTGGCACTCCGTCTTAATCGACTGACCCCTAATCCGGCATCACCCCGAAGCGGTTAAGCAGTTCAACCAGCGCATTGTTATAACCCAGCGCACTTTCCTCAATCACCCGTATCGTATGTGTCTTGCTCAGTGCTGCATCCACTTTCACCGAGAGCGCATCCCACGCGCCCGACTTGTACACAAACCCGTTGTGCCAGATCGGAATAATCGCCAACCCCGCCTCAATCGCCCAGCTAATTTCCTTGATGCATACCTCGGATTTCAGCGTGTCATGGCTCAGCAACGCCACCAGATATTGATACTTTAGAATGCGCTCTTTGAGTCCCTTTTCCCAATCGTCCCCCGGTTGCAGCGCCAGATCCAGAAACGGCTCAATCCCCGCCGCCTTCATCCGTGCCAGCACCAGCAAGGCGAATGCACTGCTGTCGCTCCGTTTGTACGAAATAAACACATTTGCCGGTTCCGATTCATCAATTAAATCAAACGCTTCTTTCGTGATGTAAACATCATTGTCGGCTGAATCATATTTCAGATACCCGTTACTGATCAGCAGCCCGAAGTGCGGTGATGCGTCGTTCCAGCGCTGACTCAAATAACGAAGCAAGTCCTGCTGGTCATCACTCGTCACCAACTGCCCGCGGAACATGCGGAACGCGATTCCCCACAACCCGATTGCTGCCCCCTCCGCTAGTTCCTTTGCCAGTGTGCGGATGCGGGTCATCGGGTTCTCTGGCAGCGCCCGTTGTGTGACGCGCCCCATAAATCGGTCAAATTGGCTGATGTCGCTCATCATTTCCCCTTAAATTGGTGAATCGCTCTTTGAACTTGAGGGTCGGATCGCCCGCCATATCCCTAGACTATCCACCGTAAATGTCCGAAATGCCGATAAAATGCTGAACACTGAAAAAATGCTGCCCACACTAAACGTACTGCCAATCGACAATATGCTGCCGGTACTGCTGATACTTAACAGGCTGCCCGTGCTCCCAATCGACAAAATACTACCCACACTGGCAATAGACAGAATGCTCCCAAAGCTCCACAAGCTGCGGATGCTAGCAATACTCCGGTTGTGTGACATAAGCATTCCTCTCTGGTTTCTCTGCATTTCTCTTGGCGTTCTTGGAATGAGTAGTCTATCGGCCCACACTCATATACTCACGTTCGGCCTATATTCCCCGAACACACCGCGCAGCGTGTGACAAATCTCACCCAGTGTGACCTCATTTTCGACACAGGTCACCAGCAGCGGCATCAGGTTATCCGTACCGCGTGCGGCTGTCTCCAACTGCCCACGTAATTCTGCTACCTTAGAGTTATCGCGCTTTTCGCGTAATGCCGCCAGTTTCGCCCGCTGTGCTGCCTCAATCGCCGGATTCACCCGCAGCAAATCAGGCTGCACTTCACCCTCGACTGTGTACTGGTTCATGCCCACGATGACCTGTTCACCACTCTCCACCGCTTTCAAATACTGGTACGCTGCATCCTGTATTTCCAGATTGATGTAACCCGATTCAATCGCTTTGAGCGCCCCGCCCATATCGTCAATCTTGCGGATGTACTCCTCCGCCTGCTTCACAATTTCATCCGTCAGGCTTTCAATCACATAACTGCCTGCCAGCGGATCAACCGTATCTGCCACGCCCGTTTCTTGGGCGATAATCTGCTGTGTCCGCAGCGCCACCTGTACCGCCTTTTGCGACGGCAGTGCCAGCGCCTCATCCATGCTGTTGGTGTGCAGCGATTGTGTGCCACCCATCACCGCCGCCAATGCTTGCAGCGCCACCCGCACAATATTGTTCTCCGGTTGCTGTGCTGTTAGTGTACTGCCGCCGGTTTGCGTATGGAACTTAAGCTGCCAGCTGCGTGGATTCTTTGCCCCGAAACGCTCGCGCATGATTTTCGCCCATAATTTGCGTGCGGCTCTGAACTTGGCGACCTCTTCCAGAAATTGATTGTGCGCGTTAAAGAAGAACGAAAGCTGTGGTGCGAAATCGTCAACATCCAATCCCGCGTCAATCGCCGCCTGCACATAAGCCATTCCGTCCGCCAGTGTGAACGCTACTTCCTGCACCGCTGTACATCCCGCCTCGCGGATATGGTAGCCGCTGATGCTGATTGTGTTCCACTGCGGCACACTCGTTTTGCAATAAGCGAACAAATCCGTAATCAATCGCAGCGATGGGGCAGGCGGAAAAATATACGTCCCCCGCGCAATGTACTCTTTTAGGATGTCATTCTGCACCGTTCCGCGCAGTTGATCTTCGCTCACGCCTTGCTGCTTGCCCACCGCGATATACATCGCCAGCAGCACTGTCGCCGGAGCATTAATTGTCATACTGGTAGAAACTTTATCCAGTGGGATGCCCTCGAACAACCGCGCCATATCCTGAATGCTGCTGATGCTCACGCCCACTTTACCCACTTCGCCCAGTGCCATCGGGTCGTCCGCGTCGTATCCGATCTGTGTCGGCAAATCGAACGCCACCGACAACCCCGTTTGTCCTTGTTCAAGCAGATACCGATAGCGCGCATTCGACTCTTCTGCGCTGGCATATCCGGCGTACTGACGCATCGTCCACAATCGCCCGCGATACATCGTCGGCTGCACCCCGCGCGTGAACGGATACTCACCCGCTTCACCAATTTCATGCGCATAATCACTCGGCGCATCCTCTGGCGCATACATCCGCTTCAACTCAATGCCGGATGATGTTTCAAACCGTTCCTTGCGTTCTTGCGCTTTCTTTTTCTCAGGCAATGTGGCTGTCATCCTCCGCCCCTCTGTATTTTTTCTGTGTCTTACTGGTCCCAAGTTAAAGATGCGAAAACCTTTTGCCTTAGTTTCCTCCCTTGTTTAAGGGGGAGGATATAAGGAGGGGGTTCGGATTACCTTCTTGGTATTGCTACTGCGTCTCTGCGTTCAATTGTATTTCTTAACTTTCAAATGCACTTTCAGTCACCGTTACGCCCTCAAAGTTCGCAAAGGTTAAATCTGTGAACGTCAGCCCCATCTTTTGCCGTACCCGCTCAAATAGCGTCGAGTAACTGCCGTCATAACGTCCCGCACTTCCTAACGCCAACACATCAATCAGCCGCTTGATGGCCTCAATTTCGCCCTCGATCTCCACAAAATTGCCGTACGGCATCTCATCCAGCACAATCTCGGTGCCATCCAGTTCATACGTTGTCCGGTACTTTTCATAAGTCAGATAAGGGGTATAACCCAGCTTGCCCAGAATCGTTTCCATTGCTCCGAAGTCGCTCACCTCGACTTCCGCCTCAAATCGGCTGGTGATGCCATCCACCACGCTGCCGTCATCCTTGTATGTCAATCGTACTCGCGTGTCCTCCCGCAGCCGCACCACCATCCCATGTGGAGTCATCGTGCGCTCTTCATTGTCGTATCGCACATTGCGCTCATACACACGCGGCGCACTCAGCTTTGCCCCCGCTGCCTCTAATCGTTCCTGTACTGCTGCCAAATCTGGCACATACAGTTTGACTTCTGTTTCGTTGTAGTTATTTGCCAACTGATTTTTCCTTCATACCATTTTATAACCGTTTACCGACCATTACTCCCCAATCACTCCCTCACAAAGTTGGCGTCGACACTGCTTAACAGTTACATTTTGGTCACCCCAAACCCCTCAACCTATGCTAAACTGTAACTGCTCAAATGTTCTGTTTAAGGGTGCTAAATGCCTTCATTTTTTCAACCTTTTGATATGCTCTGTGTCTCTATGGTAAATCGCATTTGCATTTGGTTTGCATTTTCCGCGCCTTCCTCCCTCACAACCGCTGCAATGGCGCACATCCGACGACGCGGCGGACATACGGGAGCCTTTCGCGGCATTTGTGTCGTTTCAGCGGCATCAGCCGAAACAGCCGCTTTCCTCTTTTGTCGTTTCAGCGATTTCTCCCCTACTTCCCGCCCGCCATTTCAGCGGATAAATGACAAATTTTGCACACGTTTTGCATTTTGAGTAAAAGCTAAAGCGTGTTGGAATTTGCTCCCTCCATCGCTTGCGGGGGTGGGTTGGGGTGGGGGTCGGCTCTCCATGTTCGATGGTTAACCCTCACCCGTATATCTATCCACTTTCGATGACCCGCACCGCCTCTTCCAGATGTGTCCACGCCAGCCGTATCAATTCCCAATACACGCCTTCTGCTTTCTCCGGTGCGAGGAGTACACTCTTGTGGAATGTTCCCGCCGCCCGTTCCCATAACCACAAATCCTCACCGTAAGATTTCAAATCAGGTTGGTCGCCCAGCTTATCAAAATTCACCTGCTGGAAGCCTGTCACCAGTCCTTCATATTGTGCTTGTCCTACCGTGAACCGTAACGGTTTTTGTGCGAATAATCCCCGAAACACCAACTCGCCTTGCGCCCCAGTACCCGATGTCCGTATCACCGTCGCCACCGAGTCGTGCGCCCTCCGGTCATGATACCGGATGCTCAGGCGATACGCCGCCCGCACCCCCGGTTGCATCGCCAGCTTCACCAGTGGAATCAACTTCATCTGATCTGCGATTCCCGTGAGCATTGATGCTAAATATTCCACGTTTTCTCTCAGTCGTCTCTTGGCTAACTGTATGCTTAAATTTCCAGCACAACCTTACCGAACACCTCAAAATGCTCCAGCATCTCTACACCCTTGCGTATATCATCCAGTTTCAACACGGCTCCGATCACTGGTTTCAGCTTACCTGCAAACACCAGATTCATGACCTTCACGAAATCCTGATGCGGCCCCATCGTACTGCCGATGATGCTCACCTGCCGGCTGAACACCTGCCGTAAATCCAGTTCGACCAGTGGCCCGCTTGTGTTTCCCACCACCAGTATCCGCCCGCCGATTCGTGCTGACCGGATGCTGTCGTTGAAGGTCGCTGCCCCCACGTTATCAATCACGATGTCAACGCCTTGCTTGTTGGTCATCTGGTAAATCGCTTTCGACCACTGTGGAGTTTCTTCCCTGTTAATGGTGATATCTGCGCCAAGTTCGGTCGCCTTCGCACATTTCTCGGCATTGCTCCCCACCACATAAACTGTTGCCCCTGCCAGCTTCGCGATTTGGATGCTGGCGCTGTTTACGCCGCCCCCCGCGCCCACTATCAGCACCGTTTCACCGGGCTTTAACCCGCCCCGCGTAATGAGCGAATGCCAGGCCGTCACGTACACCAATCCGGCTGCTGCCGCCTCATTAAAGCCGATATGTTCTGGTATTTTCATCAAGTTGCGCTGGGGTAATACCACATACTCTGCGCCTACCCCCGGCACAGTCTCGCCCAACAGATGAATCCGCGACTGATTCTCCAATCCGGTCATCAGGGCAGGACTGTCCTTATCAACAATCGTCGGGTCGATACACACACGCTCGCCGTGTTGATATTGGGTCACTCCTTGACCTACTTTATCCACCACTCCCGCGCCATCCGCACAGGTGATGTGGGGCATCGCCAGCTTCAGCCCTGCCCATCCCGCCCGTACCCATAAATCCAACCGGTTAAGTGCCACCGCCTTCATTTGGATGCGTACCTCACCTGTTTTTGGTTCCGGAATCAGCACGTCATCAACCACCTTGACGACCTCTATGTCACCATGCCCCGTAATCACTGCTGCTTTCATAAACTCGTTCCTTGTGTGCCATCAAAAGTTACTTTTTCATAGACCTCACTCAAAGGCAAACTACACTCAATAGATGGAAGGGTTACGCTTGCATCTAGGCCTTTTGCATCTGTTAATATCCATTGGCGTCCTTGTCGCCCGAAGTGTTCGATGCGATAGCTGTCCTGCGCGATAAGAATGTAGTCGTGGAGCGATTCTATAGTGCGGTAATGCTGAAACTTTTTCCCGCGATCATATTGCTCGGTAGACGATGACAGTACTTCGATAATCACCGTTGGATTAAGCAAGGTGTCAAGTATGTTATCCTCAAATTCAGGTGTTCCGCAGATAATGCTTATATCTGGATAGGTGTACAAACCAGTAAAAGGGATC
Source organism: Aggregatilineales bacterium (assembly GCA_038251045.1). Classification (GTDB taxonomy): domain Bacteria; phylum Chloroflexota; class Anaerolineae; order Aggregatilineales; family Phototrophicaceae; genus CFX2. The sequence goes on from JBBSBS010000012.1 coordinate 6,902, forward strand.
TTAACGCGCATGTCACTGGGATAGATTTGGCAGGGACGTTTACGCAACTGCGTATAGAGTGCCGCGAATGTGCTTCCAACGATGATGTTGTGATTTTCGCTTGCGCCCGTCATCGCGAAAACTTCACCCCTAAAATATTCGTGCTTTTCTTCGCTCAGGCGTTCCATTCGGAGATATTATTCGGGTGTCAAGTGCTTAGGCAGAGCCATATCGATTTGCTCCCTTACGCTTATCCTGCCTTATCGCAATCCCAATTCGTTTCGCGCAATCACCAACCGCTGTATCTCGCTCGTACCTTCATAAATCTCGGTGATCTTCGCATCACGGAAATAGCGCTCAACCGGTAGTTCCTTGCTGTAACCCATCCCACCATGAATTTGTACCGCTTGGTGCGCCACGAACATAGCCGTCTCACTCGCAAACAGCTTCGCCATACTGGCCTCTAATGTATAGCGTTCACCCGTTCGTTTGTTGCGTTCCTTTGCCAATACCGCGCTGTAAATCAACTGTCGGCTGGCCTCAATCCGCATCTTCATATCCGCAATCTTTTGCTGAATCATCTGGAAGGAACCGATCGGTTCCCCGAACGCACTCCGTTCTTTAGCATATTGGATACTCGCCTCATAAGCCGCTTCCGCGATCCCCAACGCCTGCGATGCGATGCCAATTCGTCCCGCATCCAAGACAGTCATGGCGATTTTGAAACCTTCACCAACTTTGCCCAGTACATTTTCGACCGGACACAAATAATTGTCGTATACAATCTCGCTGGTCGCGCTCGCACGTATGCCCATTTTGGGTTCTTTCTTCCCGCGAATGAACCCCGCTTGATGTGCATCAATCAGGAAGGCCGTTATGCCTTTGTTCCCTTTTTCGGGATCGGTCATCGTGAATACCACCAGCATATCCGCTACCGGCCCACTTGTTACCCAGCTTTTACGCCCGTTAATGACATAATGTGTCCCCGCCTCGTTCAATACCGCTCGACTTTGCATCGTCGCCGCATCGCTGCCCGACATCGGTTCGGTCAAGCTGTACGCGCCAATCTTCTCCCCGCTGGCAACCGGCACAAGGAATTGCTGCTTTTGTGCTTCGGTCCCGAACTTCATCAAACCGTGACAGTAAAGCGAATTGTTGACACTTACGATAGTGCTGTGGCTGGCATCAGCTTTTGCTACCTCAATCATCGTCAGCACATAGGCCAATGTGTCCATACCCACGCCGCCATACTCCTCAGGTACTTCAATGCCCATCAAGCCCATTGCACCCATCTTCTTGATCGTATCTAGCGGGAATTCACCCGATTCGTCGAATTCTGCTGCAATTGGCACAATCTCTTTTTGGGCAAATTTCCGCACAGCTTCCTGCAATGCCAGATGCTCGTCGGTCAGTTGTAAAGTTAAATTTGTGGGGTCAACTGTGGCAACCATTGACTTTGTTTCCTCATAATAATAGGACTTTGTTACCTGAATTATAACACCACGCTGCTGTATAATGCGGGCGACAACTTCTACAGGAGGTAACTTGTGACCCCTATCAAAATTGACCATATAGCGGTAGTTGTGGATGATATGCCCGCCGCACTCAACTTTTGGCAGAATGCGCTTGGGCTGCCGCTAGAAGCGACAGAAACCAATCAACACGAAGCGGTAGATATTGCATTCTTGCCCGTCGGCGAGTCGCGTATTGAACTCCTCAAACCAACTACCGAGGACAGTGGCATTGCCAAATATCTCGCCAAACGTGGGGCAGGGATGCACCACCTGTGTTTAGCCGTAGCGGATATTGAGTCGGCGATGGCTCATATCGCCGCGCAGGGTATCCAACTCATTAACGAAACACCCCGTCAGCGGGAGGACGGTACACGCTATGCCTTTGTCCATCCCAAAAGTACTGGCGGCGTGATGGTGGAATTGTACGAATTACCGAAAGGCAATGTCTGATGCGCCGCATTTTAATCCTGTTTTTTGTAATCATTACGTCAGGTTCGGTATTAGCTCAAACAGTAGATTGTGCGGTCATCGCCCAAAAAGCGATTGAAGCCACCCGTAAAGCCTGTGTTGATTTGGAGCGCAATCAGGCGTGTTATGGAAATCCAAAGGTCGAAATCCAGCCACGTCCGAATGTGCGCTTAGCCTTTGCAAAGGCCGGTGATGTTGCGCCGTTATCTGCCCTTCAGTCGATAAGTACGACTGCTTTTGATGTGGACTCCAAAAGTTGGGGCTTGGCCTTACTCAACATCCGTGCGGATTTGCTGGACGGTAACTTAACTGCCTTGTCTTTTGGTCAAGTGTCTATCGAAAATGGCAGTGATGCCTCAAATGATTTCGTCGCCCTTGAAATTACGGTTACCGAGCCAAAGGGTGCAAATCTACGTGCTGAACCCAAGGCAGATAGCCCTGTGGTTCGCGGCGTTTATAGTGGTGACCGTTTGCAAGCCATCGGGCGCGTTGCCGATACTTCGTGGATACGAATAGCCGATGGGTGGATTTCGATTGATGTCATTGGTAAGACTGCTGATCTGAGCTTGTTGCAGGTGCTCGATGACGGCAGTGAAATTGCTGATATTTACGCACCCATGCAGACCATCAAGCTTCATACAGAATTGGAAGATTCGCCTTGTAAGGGTGCTCCTGATAGTGGATTGTTGCTCCAAACGCCAGCCGATATTTCAACGAAGTTAGTCGTCAGTGGCGCGGAGTTGAATATTATGGGTACGCTGCTTTTGCAAACCACAACCGATGGCAAAACAGTACTCAGCACCTTAGAAGGTGAAGTATTTTATGCTGATGGTCGGCGCTTAAAACCGGCACAACGCATGGAATATGGCTATCAAGGTGACACGATCAAATATGACGCGCCATCTGAATACGATTTTGCGAATGCCCGCTATCTACCACTGGTTTTGTTGCCGCGAGAGTTTGAACTGCCGTTTTCATTGGGCGGGGTGATTTTCCCGTTCACACCCGGCACAGGTTTCTTACAAACCTTCACAGCCGACTCTCCATGTGTATCTGCTTGGACGGCTGATGTGAATTTGCGTGGCGGACCCGGTACGAATTACCCCATTCGGCGGGGTGTCACAGGTGGGTTTTACGGTAACCCCGAAGCGCGTGCTATCGGCTCAGATGGCGCAGTTTGGTGGCGTTTGGTCGAGGGCGTGTGGATCGCTGCCGATAACACATTTGCGGCAGGCTCATGCGGCACCTTACCTCTTGTTGCGCCACCTCCACTGCCTTCAGGCTGAGTTGCTTACGAGTGATGGCGGTTGGATCACGACCGCCATCATTCCCCAGAACGCCGCTTGAAATTGAATCAGCGTCCACGAATAATGGTCGAATAAACCGATCACCAAAAAGGCGATGATGCCGCCGATAAAGGAAGCATACACTAACACATTATCCGCCTGCGTTTTTCGCGCCAGATTTACGTTCCTGATACCAATTCGTATCGCAAATCCTACGATCAAAAGGAATAACCCCAATCCAATAATGCCCACCTCCGACCACGCCGATAAGTAAATATTGTGAACAGGCTGCCCTTTGAGGTCGAAGTCCGTTTTAGAGAGATACTTACTGGCGTACCACGGAAAGTTGCCAATACCGGTTCCAAGGATCGGTGATTGTTTGATGGCATCGAACGCAATCTCGTTATACACTGCACGGTCACTAGTGGAACGAAGTTCAATTGATTCATCACCGACTCCGGCTCGTGCTGCTAGGAATGGCTGGTATATGAGTAAAAATGCGCCGCCCACCGTCAACGATATACCAACAATTACGACTAGGCGCATTAACCGTTGGCGGTCAAACCACCACGATTGAAACGTTAATACCAATAACACTAACCCACCTGCACCTAACCCCAACCATGCGCTTCGGGAGAAGGTAAGCAGCAGACTCCATAACCCGAACGTGAATATACTGACCGCTAATAACCAGCGCTTGTCTCGCCGTATCATCGCCCATGTTAGTGACGCTAATATGGCGATTACGAGAAATCCGCCAAGCATGTTCGGATGTGGCAGCAAACTATAAGGACGCAACCAGCGAATACCTCCAGCTTGGACAATTGCTGTGCCAGAGGCCGCCGGATTGACACGGAATTCACCCAGCACTGTTAGACCAATTGACCCCTGAATCGCCACCTGTATAGATGCTATTACACTGTTCCAGATCAATCCAAATACTAATGTGAGCATAAGTGTGCGTAAAGAAATCCGTGTGCAACTTACAGCGATTGAAAAAGCGAGTGCCAGCATAAATGGAATTGCCGCGCTAATAGCGACGGATGGATATGAATCGCGTTTGTAGCTCCATGTCCACGAAAGCAATATCCATCCCGAAAAAATAAGTAACAGAATAAACCATCGTCGTTGTGTTCGCTCACGCCACATTATGTTGATGCCTGAAAACCCACTGAGTGCCCACCAAATCACCGTCCACAACATCGGCCAAAAAATCAGAAACCCTGCACTGTAGAAGACGGTAAAGTCTCCCATGCCAAGCGCTTTCGTGCCCGGGAAGCGATACCACAACGGTATGAGCATGAACGTAGCTGCAATTCCGAGTTTGATGGGCAAGACTTGATGTTTTTTGTAAAGTCTATGAAGCGAACGTGCCACGGTGCCGGCCTTTTGTTTTCACATTGAGCTTTATCCTACTGTAGATGACTCCCCTCAGGAAGTATGTTCTCTAAAATTAAGCAGGCATAAAATGGTACGAGTTTAGATTTGACGACATGCTTTTCATTTCTATGAATTGATATAGGCTCGAAATCTGTTCCTTAGCCATGAAAACTATACCGTATAGCACGGGATGGCGGCAGTTATTTATTCGGCGTTTAACAAAACTACGGCAAAAAGTGTGGTATACTAATAAAATAAGGTCAGTGGGGCTGATCTTTTTTATTGAAGGAGGAAATCAATCGAGAGGAACAAATAATGCAATCCGAACGCTGGCTTTTCGTTTCCGATGTAGACGATACATTACTCGGAGATGACAGCGGTTTACTGAAACTGGCTAACGCTTTACAATCCACCTCAACTCAACTGATTATCGTGTATAACTCAAGCCGTCCCTGTGACAGCCTACGCAAGTCACTTGCCTCCACCCATCTCCCCACACCGGATTATCTAATCGGCGCATTGGGCACAGAGATTCAAGAGGGCATTTCAGGAGTATGGTTGCCGGACTATACACAGAAGCTAAAAGAAGGCTGGAGTCGCGAACAAATACGTTCACTTGTCGATCCTATGGGTTTTATCCCGCATCCCGATGAGTTTCAAACTCCATTGAAAGTTAGTTATGCTGTATCAGGCGAGTCTGATTATCAGGCTGTATTGCACTGTCTTGAGGCAGCAGGGGTAAAAGCTACTGTCATTTTTTCAGGGGAATACAATTTAGACATTATCCCTGCAAGCGCTGGTAAAGGAAATGTAATTAAGTTCCTCAGCGACTACTTGAACATAGACTTAGAGCATGTTGTTGTAGCCGGAGATTCGGGCAATGATGTTGCTATGTTCATTCCCTCCTTCAAAGGCATAATTGTCGGAAATGCAGATAGCTCGCTCAAGCAGTTGCAGGGCGATCATCTTTTTCATGCACAAGCCGAATACGCCAGCGGCGTTTTGGAAGGATTATTTTTTTGGAGGGTATTACCGTAAATTATAAAAGGAGTAAAACTCATGAACCACAATGGCTATTCTAGCGGCTCAATTTTAATGCTATCACTTCACGGATATGTGAGTGCAGAGCCTGAGCTAGGCAAACCCGATACAGGCGGACAGGTCGTTTATGTTTTGGAATTGGCGAAGCGATTCAGCCAGTTAGGATATAAAGTTGATCTGGTAACACGCCAGTTTGAGAATCAACCTGAATACGATGAAGTCAACGAGAATTTTCGGGTATGGCGCATCCCCTTCGGTGGGAAGCAGTTTATCCGTAAAGAGGATATGCATGATCATCTCGATAAATTCGTCGCCAACTTTCTGATAAACCTTCATCAGAATGCGCCCCGCTACGGGGTGGTTTACTCGCACTACTGGGATGCTGGATGGGCGGGTCAGAAAATTGCCGAGGAATTGAACATACCTCATGTCCACACCCCCCATTCGTTGGGATGGTGGAAGAAAACCAACATGGGTATGGAACTCGATGCGCAAACAATGGAGAAGACATACCGATTTGAGGAACGCATACGCAAGGAGTTTCTTGTCTATTCGGGGTGCAGTCATGTTATTGCCACTACCGATCAACAAACTCATATTTTGCAGGAACATTATGATGTACTTGAACGGCACATCACAGTAATTCCGCCGGGGTTAGATGAGAATCGTTTCTCGCCTGTGCGACAAGAAGTGCGCCGGGATTTACAGCAGCGCTATAAACTACAGGCACACGATGTCCTGATCGTAGGGAGAATGGCTGCAAATAAAGGCTATGACCTTCTTCTCGAAGCGCTGCCATCGCTTATCAAGCAAGTGCCAGATGCACGCTTGATTGCGGGGATTGGTGGGGAGGACTCGAAGAAAGATGCTGAAGGCATTGTTGAACTGAAGACTCAGGCAGAGCGTTTACAAGTTGCCGACCGTATTGTGTGGACTAATCACATTCCCGATGACGATCTGGTGAATTACTATAGAGCTGCATCCGTGTTTGCACTGTCTTCACTTTATGAGCCGTTTGGAATGGTGGCAATTGAAGCCATCGCCTGTGGTACCCCAACGGTGGTAACGGTTCACAGCGGCTTGGTTGAACTGCTTGATTTCGGTAATCAAGCACTTTTTGCGGATCCAACTCGACCCATAGAATATGGTGTGATGCTTTCATTGCCCATGCTGTACCCACAGATGGCGAATGAATTGTCAGCGGAAGGGTCACGCTTTGCACGGCGCGAATTTGGCTGGACGGGTATCGCCCGAAGGATTCTGACAACCTTTGGACGAGTACAGATGGCGCAACCAAAAGTGTAACTGGATCTCACCTACTAACTTTATCAAAATGCGGGCCATGTGTTGGTGAAATTCTCAGCATCAAATCAGCCCAAAACCAAGAAGTCGCCGAATATTCCGGCGGCTTTTTGATTTTCCAGTATGACCATCAACTACATCCATAACAAAGCGTATGTGATCTTGTTCAAAATCGACCATTTCGTCTTGTAGAGGTATTGATTACCTGAGATGCGCCCAACGAGGTAGTTCAAGCACCTGCGGGTTGATAAGTGCCGCTGGACGCTGCCCCGTGAGTATCGCAGCAACGTTTGCAGCAGCTTTGGTTTGCAATTCCACCAATGACTCTTCAGAGTAAAAGGCCACATGTGGCGTGGCGATCACATTGGGCTGCGCGAACAGCGGATTCTGTCGTTCGATATGTTCTGGCTCAAATACATCTAATCCTGCTCCAGCAATCCAACCATCTTGTAAGGCTTGGAGCAGGGCTTGATGGTCAACTAATCCACCACGGGCTGTGTTGATGAGAAATGCAGTTGGCTTCATCTTTCGCAATTGTTCAGCATCAATCAAGTGACGCGTTTTTGGATTGAGTGGCGTATGCAAACTCACAAAGTCAGATTGGTATAACAAGACATCAATGCTCACGAGTTCCACATTTAAATCCCGTGCAATCGCTTCATTAGGATGAGGACTGTGAGCAATTACTTTTAGGCCGAGCCCCACTGCTTTTGAGGCCAGCATTTGCCCGATTTTACCGAACCCGATAATGCCAAGAACTTTACCACTCATACGGAATAGTGGGCGCTGGGTATTCAGTGCCCAATCATTTGTGCGTATGGCTTGGTTATAGTGATTGATATTTCGGGCACAGGCTAGCATGAGTGCTAGTGCGTGTTCCGCGACTTCATCCAAACAGTAAGCCGGCACATTCGTGACTGGAATGCCCAGTCGGGTTGCCTCATCTACCGCAATGTTATCCACACCAATGCCATAACGTCCAATGACTTGCAGCTTTTCACCGGCACGTACCACTGCTGCCGACACCTTCTTAAAGCAGGTCAAAATAGCATCCGCTTGGGGTACAAGTCGCAGCAGTTCGTCCTCATCACCGATTTGTGCAACTAGGAGGCTGGCATTGGCTGGTTTCAGCACGGCTTCCTCGACCGTAGTATTCGGCCATGTGTAATCGGTGACGAGAACAACTTTATCACTCATTCCGGTCTACTCAGCAATGACCGGATTGCTCAAAGTTCCAAGACCTTCAATCGTTATATTAACCACATCTCCGGGGCGCATGTAACGTTTGGGATTACGCGCCATACCGACGCCCGGTGGTGTACCTGTCGATACCACATCACCGGGTTCGAGTGTCATCACTTCACTTAATGCCTCGACCAATTGTGGAATGCCAAAGATCAGTTTGTTAGTATTCGAATCTTGCAAAACCTCGCCATTAATTGTCAGGCTGATTTTCAGATTGCCTGCATCCGGGATTTCGTCGCTGGTCACCAATGCGGGTCCCATTGGGGCAAATGTATCAAATGTTTTGCCCATCGTCCATTGGCTAATGCGCGTTTGATAATCGCGTGCGCTCACATCATTTATCGGCAAATAACCGGCTACATAATCTAATGCCTGTGCCGCCGTGATGTAGCGGGCTGTTTTGCCAATCACGAAGCCTAACTCTGCTTCATAATCGACTTGATCAGTGACTCGTGGCAATACAATGGCCTCGCCAGTAGCGATGACAGTATTGGCATACTTGGAGAACACAATCGGAATAGTCGGGATCGCTTGACCCGTTTCGGCAGCATGATCGCTGTAATTCAATCCAATACAAATGATTTTGCCGGGGCGCGGAATAGGGGCTAACAGTTTGACAATTGATAATGGCAAACTTTCACTCGCGTTGGCAATCGCCTTCTTTGCCGCAGCTAGGACGGTTGCACCCCCCTGTAGAAAGGCAATCATATCGGTGGGTAAAGAGGCATCGACTTCCTGAAAATCAAAAACACGCTCTTCAACCAGCGCGCCAATACGAGTCTTGCCATTGTGGACAAAAGTAACTAACTTCATAAGGAACTCCAGTGATTAATTAACCAGCCACAAATAGGGCTGTTCGATAAACCGTTTAACGTGTTGCAAGAAGCGAGCAGCGGGTGCGCCATCTACCAACCGGTGATCAAAAGTGAGACTCAAGAACATCATATGACGGATAGCCACGCGCTCGGCATCCGCATCAATAACCACCTGCTTGGGTACAATTCGCCCAACCCCAAGGATGGCGCACTGCGGCATATTGATGATTGGCGTGAATGCATCAATCTCGTACATGCCAAGATTTGTGATTGTGAAAGTGCCGCCGCTAAGATTGTCCGCGCGGAGCGAACCATTTCGCGCCTGTTCTACCAATGCTATTCCTTCAGCAGCAATTTGACGGATACTCTTCCTTCGTATGTCGTGGATGACTGGAACGATTAAGCCACGCTCGGTATCGACTGCAAAACCCATGTTGACAACATTTGAAGCCACAATTTCGTCGCCGTCTATCCTAGCGTTGAGTTGAGGATGCTCGACAAGTGCTTCGGCGACCAGTTTCGCTAACAGATCATTATAACTAGGAATGGGTCGTTGGTCAGATTGACCAGTAGTTTTCAATCCCTTACGCAATTTAACCAATTCACTTGCATCCACCTCAGTGGTTAGCGTTACTGGCGCTGTAGTATGGGCGCTTGCTGCCATACGCTCAGCAATAATTTGACGCAAACGCGGCATAGCTGTTCGATTTTCAGACGGTGTTACTTTTGCGGGCCTAGATGTGGTATCCGTTTGGATAGCGCGCTCAACATGCTCACGCGTTATGCGTTGACCGGGCATCTGTGCCGCCAGCGCTGCCACATCCACGCCCAGTCCTTCGGCTGCACGTTTGGCAACCGGTGAAATTTGAGTAGGCGCGGTTGATTTGACAGTTGAAAGAGAAGCCCTCACATCACGTTCGACAATACGTCCGCTGCGTCCACTGCCAATCAGTTTCGCCCATTCAACTCCCAATTCGCCAGCGACACGGCGTGCGCGAGGACTGATGTTGGGTAATCGGTGTTGCCCGTTCCCATTCTCAGCAGCAGAATGTTCGGTTGTTATAGGAGGTGGTGGGGATGACGCCGGTGAATTTTGAAGGACTTCGACTGGCGCTTCGTTTAAGACTAAGACACCTTCGGACGCTGTTGTTTGATCGGACGGGAGTGCTTCACCGGGTTGGGTAATATAGGCCAGTAGTGTTCCCACGGGAACCGTTTTACCCAGCACATCAGAGTTCGCCGGGATGCGAAATATGCCAGACTCGAAAGACTCAACTTCATTGAGGGCTTTATCACTTTCGACGGTAAACATAATGTCGCCGGTTTGAACCGTGTCACCATCTTGTTTAAGCCATTCGACCAACGTGCCTTCTTCCATCGTCCAGCCAAGTTTAGGCATGACAATTTCAATCGCCATAGGAATTTCCTCACTCCGCCAATAGATCGCGAATGGACTGTAAGACTTGATCGGTGTTGGGGACTACGGCTGCTTCCAATGGTGGGCTGTAAGGAGTCGGTGTGTGAAGTCCATTAAGCCGCTGTACCGGCGCATCTAAATCATCAAAGCCTTGTGCCATTACCTGTGCAGCAATTTCCGCACCGATGCCGCAGGGACCAAAGGTCTCGTCAACGATCAGCAGCCGACCTGTTTTGTGTACCGATTGGAGAATCGTGTTAATGTCCAGCGGCGCGAGTGTTCGTGGATCAATGATCTCGATTGAAATATTTTCTTGTGCCAATGTGTCGCAGGCATCCATCGTTTTGCGTACCATTGTGCCGATTGCCACAACCGTGGCTTGTGTGCCTTCCCGTACAACCGCGGCTTGCCCAAATGGGATAAAATATTCTTCTTCCGGCACAAATCCTTTGGTGTTCAATAGTGATTTATGTTCGAGGAACAGTACCGGATCATTCCCACAAAGTGCTGTCTTGAACAAGCCTTTGGCATCATAAGGATTGCTGGGCAGGACGACCTTGATACCCGGCAAATGGACGAACATCGGATAATAGTTACCGGAATGATGTGTGGCAGATGCGCCACCGATGCCGATACAGCCGCGCAGCACCAACGGCATTTTGAGCCGCCCGCTGCTCATATACTGCATTTTGGCAATTTGATTAATTAATTCGCCCATACTATCCAAAATAAAATCGAAAAACATGAAGTCTACAACGGGTCGTGCGCCGGTCATGGCTGCACCAGCACACATGCCGACAAATCCACGCTCGACAATCGGCGTGTCGCGCAGGCGCATAGGGCCATATTTTTCGTAGAGTCCCAATGTCGTATTGAAGTTGCCACCGCGTTCGCCGATGCCTTCACCAACAACAAATATTTCCGGCTGTCGTGCCATTTCTTCGGTCAACGCTTCACGCGCCGCGACAGTAAAAGTGATTTCACGCATAATATTTCCTTTGTTCCCAGCGGTTATTGACTGTAAATGTAGTTGGTGACGGTAGCCCGATCAGGATAAGGACTATTTTTAGCAAACTCTAGAGCATCCTCAACTTTGGCTTTCACTTCGGATTCAATCTGCTCAAGATCACTTTCGGCAGCAACACCGATTTGGATTAATTTTGCGCAATAATTACTAATCGGATCGCGCTTCTTCCACGCTTCCAGTTCCTCAGGTGTACGGTAGCCAGCATCACGCATCCCTTCGGCATGGGCGCGGGTGCGATAGGTTTTGCCTTCAATCAGGCTAGGACCCTGTCCAGCGCGGGCGCGGCTGACGGCTTCATCCATTGCTTGGTAAACTGCCAGCACATCGTTCCCATCTACAGCCATCGCGCTCATCCCATAGGTTTTGGCACGCTCGGCAACTTCTGTATTGCGGGTCGCATATGAAAAGGCAACTTCTGTGGCATACATATTGTTTTCACACACAAAGATGACCGGTAAATCCCAGATAGCTGCTAAGTTTAGACCTTCGTGAAAGGCACCATTATTGCTAGCACCATCACCAAAGAATGCCACGCCCACGGTTCCATTATTGAGCAGTTTGGAGGTATAACCCGCGCCAGTGGCTTGCAAGATGCATGGGCCGACGATACCGCTGGTTCCCATCATGCCGACTTCGGGTGAGAACAAATGCATGCTGCCGCCGCGCCCCCGTGAACAGCCCGTTTCCCGCCCAAACAGTTCTGCAATGACTTCACGTGGCGGTACACCTTTGGCGAGGGCGTGACCATGACCACGATGTGTGCTGAACACAGCATCCTGATGGGTCAGGTGAGCACAAACGCCTGTTGCAATGGCTTCTTCACCCACATAAGTATGGCAAGCACCGGGGATTAATCCAGCTTGATGTGATTTGGCGAGCTGCTCTTCGGTACGACGAATTTCAAGCATCTGCCGGTAAAGGGCCAGATATTGATCTTTACTCAAATTGGGTGCGTTGGACATAACTCTTTTGGCCTTTGAATAAATAAATTAGGATTGGTAATAACATACAAATGCTTATGATTTTTGGCTCCATTAAATTGCAGTGCGTCCGCCGTCTATTAACCATGCGACGCCGTTCACATAGTCTGATTCGTCCGAAGCCAAAAACACCACAAGACGGGCGACTTCTTCAGGTTCACCATAACGCCCCATTGGATTACGGCTGACATTGGCTTTGGCGACGACTGCGGGATCATTCGGGTTTATCATGCCTTCCAGCGAACGCATCATGCGCGTATTGATTGGCCCGGGACATATCGCATTGACTCGCACACCCTGTTTGCCGACTTCTCCAGCGGCGGTACGTGTCAAACCGATGATGGCGTGTTTGCTGGCAGAATAAGCTGCCATATTAGGCGCACCTACTGTCCCTGCCACCGAGGCAGTATTCACAATGGTTCCTTTTTTCTGGGCGATCATGACCGGCAAAACGTAACGCAGTCCTAGGAAAGTTCCTTTAAGGTTTATGCCTATGACGCGATCCCAATTTTCCTCGGTATATTCTGCCAACGGGGATATGATTCCCTCGATACCTGCGTTGTTGAAAAAAGTGTCGATTCGCCCGAATGTGCCGAGCGTATGCTCAACATAAGCCTGCACATCGCTTGATCGGCTAACATCTGCCCGAAAAAATTGAGCTTCTGCTCCTGATGCCCTAATAGAATTGGCTGTACTTTCGCCAGCGACAGCATCAATATCCACCACCATAACTTTTGCCCCTGAACGGGCAAATTCTAGACAGGCTGCTTGTCCGATGCCACTGCCACCACCCGTTACGAGCGCGATTTTGCCTTGCATATTCATGAAACCGCGACTTTCTGATTTTCCACAAAGCGGGCTAGCTTGGCCTGAAAACCGGGTCGATCCAATACTGTGTTATTGATGACATTATTTGGCACGATACCCCGTGCTGCTTGCAGGATACATTTGGACATTTGTAATCCACCTGCAATCCAAACATCCGAGGTTGCAGGGGAAAAGTGAGGCGTGAGAACAACATTGTCGAGAGCTATTAGTGGGTCATTGGCAGGCAGAGGTTCGACCTCAAAGACATCTAAGCCTGCTCCAGCGATTCGCCGTTCCTGCAATACTTTTACCAATGCAGCTTGATCCACCAGCGCACCTCGCGCCACATTGACGAAATAAGCCGTGGGCTTCATGAGTGCCAAATGCTCTGCGCGAATCATATGGTGCTTGTCCGGGGTGAGGTTTGAATGGACGCTGATCACATCCGAATCACGCATGAGGGTTTCAAGCGAAGTTAATTCAACACCGAGTGATGCTGCTTGCACGGGGTCAGCATGGGGCGAATAGGCAATAACTCGCATATTAAAGGGGGCAATCAGTCGTACCAATTCCCGCCCGCTTGCCCCGAGACCAATAATCCCCAGTGTTTTATGCTCAATTTCCATGCCCATCACCTGTGGTTGTAAATCCCAACGCCCCTGTCTGGTAATCTGGTCAGAGGGTAGTAGCTTTTTTGCAAGGGCAAGGATAAACATGAGCGCGGTGGATGCAGTTGAATGGTTAAGTACGTTCGGCAGATTGAATAACAGGATATCATTATCGGTGCATGCTTTAACATCAATCTTGTCATAGCCTGCCCCCGAACGTCCAATAATCGTGAGATTTTCCCGCACACCTTCGGCAAAAGCGCTGGCGCGGATATACGGACGCAGGACAATCAACCCATCTCGATCTCGGAGATGGGCGGGCTTTAATTCCATCGAATATAGTTGATCCCAATAGCTCGAATCATTGATTCTGGGCGCATGATCCATAATGTAGTCAATGTCAATAAAAGGGCACGACTCAATGGCTCCAAAACCCAGATCGCCATAGGCGCTTTGCCCATGTTCATTGAGAAAGTCGCCAGTAATGGCAAGACGAAAGGTGTGCATCAGCGCTAACCCTTCGACATATCATGTTGGTGATTAACGTCAGATACTTCAATATGGACATCCGGACGATTGAGGACTTCTTCGCGCAATGCAGTACCCAAACCCGGTCTTTCCGGTAGCGAAAGCATACCGTCACTAATCGGAATCGTTTCAGTCATAACTTCGTTGTACCAACCGGCATAATATGCCCGAACAGTCTCCATAATCATGGCGTTGGGAATATTCAGCATGAGGTGTGCCGCTGACCACAAGGCCACTGGTCCTATGGTGTCATGACTGGTGATCGGCAAGTAATAAGTATCTGCCATTGAGCAGATTTTGCGGGTTTCAGTGATGCCGCCCGTCCACGCCATATCGGGCATGATAATGTCAGCGGCGTTTTGCTCAACAACTGCACGGAAACCAAAGCGTGTGAACAAACGCTCGCTGACACAGAGAGGAATTTTGGTATCTTGCTTGAGACGGGCATATGCCACCGGATTATCCGGTGGCATGATTTCTTCTAGCCACAGTATGTCATACGGTTCAAGTGCGCGGGCAATCTTAGTGGCTTCTGGTAAATTCCAGCGACCATGACCCTCAATGGCGATCTCCATTTTGTCACCAACAGCTTTGCGAATGTCTTCGACATAAGATACGCCTTTCTTGAGCTGTTCCTTGCTAATGAAATGGGTCACCGGGCCAACTGCTTCTGCTCCTGCACGCCGTCCAACCGGCCCGCCAAGCGATACACCGAACTGGTCAAAGGGCCAAATTTTCATCGCCTTGATGCCAGATTTCAATAACTCAGTTGCTAATTCGCCGGTCTGTTCCTGTTCGCGCCACCGGTGATAATCCTGATACACGCCATGACTGACGCAGGTGTTGTAAATCATGATTCGGTCGCGGTTGCGTCCACCAAGCAAAGTGTAGATGGGTTGACCGGTGTGTTGTCCCATAATATCCCAAAGGGCAACATCGACCGCACTGATGGCACGCATTTCACTTCCCGCGAAGCCGAAGAAGTTGACCGTTCCCATCATATTTGCCCAGTGATTTTCGATATCTAGAGGGTTCCGTCCTAACAATATGCCGGCAAATACATCATGTATCATGGCGCTAATAGCCCGGGGAACGTAGAACGTTTCACCAAGACCTATAAGTCCATCATCGGTGTGAATTCGTATCCAACTAGTATTCGGTTGTTCATCAATCCAAATTGTTTCAATGCGTGTAATTTTCATACCAAATTCTTTCAATAATGATGACGCGCTAGATTCTCTTTATGAAGAAGACCGCTGACCTAACCGCTTCTCCCAACCAGCTTGATTGGTGTCGAAATAGGCCGCCGGGTCATAAGGATGTTGTTTGATAACCTCTAGGTTGAGATCAAGGCCGAGCCCCGGTGCTGTCGGGAAGGAAAGGTGTCCATTACTGGGATCAATCGTTGGATGCCAGTTGACAATGTCCTGAGTCCAGTCTTCATTGAATGGGTCGAAATGTTCCTGAATTAAGAAATTGGGAATACAGGCTGCTAGTTGTAAGCAAACCGCAGTCGCAACCGGCCCACCGCTTTGATGCGGCGCAATCCATGCGCCGTTCGCCTCAGCAATATGTGCCACCGCCAACGTGTTTTTGATGCCACCTAGAGACATCGGTTCGGGTTGCCAGATACTGATTCCGCTGCCTACCGCCAGTGTAAAGAATTGACCGACCTTGTCGAATTGCTCGCCTGTTGCAACCCGAATAGGGCTTTGGAGAGCCACCTCGTTCGAGAGTATTTCCCGTTCAGGACTTGTTGGTTCTTCCCACCAGAATAAGTCCAAATCTTGCATAGCTTTAGCAACTCGTATCCCCTCGGCAGGTGTAAAACGGCTGTGCACATCAATCATGATTTTTAGTGCTGGGCCAAAACGTTCACGGATGGCCTTGAGAATGCCGTACGCCTCTTGTAGTTCAGCGTCACTGATGAAATGCTTTGCCAACCCAAAAGGGTCTATCTTGAGTGCCGTGAAATTCTTCTGTACAGCATATTCAGCCGCCTCGACGAACTTTTCTGGTGTTCGTTCTGCGCGATACCAACCGTTGGCGTATCCTTCAATGCTCTCACGTACTTTGCCGCCGAGGAGTTGATAAATTGGCACACCGAGGCTCTTGCCCAAAATATCCCAGCACGCTACCTCAATCGCTCCCATGACCATCCGGTGAATGTGTCCTGCATCTTGAATGCTGCCGATAATCTTGTTGGCGATGGCTGTGACTTCACGCGGATCCCTGCCAATGGCAAAATGCTTCAATTCATGAACGGCTGCCTCGGTCGTTTTGATAAAACCATTGATCGTGGCTTCAGCAATGCCATACAGATCCGTATCAGTTAAAACTCTGATGAACAGCCAATTTTTCCATCCTGCGCTAACGGTATAAGTCTCAATGCCTATAATTTTCATATTACTTCTCTTCTATGGCTCACGTATGAGTCTTCGGTGACTAAAGGCGTTTATGTTGATAGACTGAGTAAACCCTAAAAGCCCCACTCAAAGTCACAAATAATCTCGGGTCCCGACTCGTGAACGATGACTGATTTCTCCATCCGTGCGCCTGTATCGCCATCGACCCCCTCATAAGCGCCCGGTTCAATTGAAAAAACCATTCCAGCGCGTATTGGCGTTTCGTCATAAGGAACAAGGCGCGGGCCCTCATTCACGGCTACGCCAATTTGATGTCCGGCATAGTGACCAATTTTCAGGCCATGTTTTTCAAAAGCGGCATCTGCCGCGAGGAAGGCATCTTTAGCCCGGCGACCGGGACGCAGCATCTCGGCGGCGGCATGGAAGGCCTCACGGGCAGCCACCCCATAACGCTTCTGTTTAGTGGTGGCCTCAACTCCACCAATGACCATCGTGTTCGTAGTATCCGACCAATAGCCGTTGACTCGTGGACTCATGTCCATCAGCGCCAAATCGCCGGGTTTGGTCACTACATCTTTTGGCCCGCCCGGATAATTAACCCATTTGCAACGGCTTCCCGTCACCAACTCACCAAATACCATCAAAGGATGGCCTGCTTTGAGTTCCATTGCATTGATGACAGCCGCCCACATATCAAATTCATTTTTGCCAGCTTCTCTTGTTTGCCGGAGCAGTTCAGTATGGCCTGCTTTGTTGACCTCAGCAGCAAAACGCAGCATATCAAGTTCACGGTCGGTTTTTATCATGCGGGCGGCAGCTAAGGCAGCCCCTGCTTCAATGAACTGCACACTAGGAAATTCATCTCTCATAAGCTGTAGAGCAAACGCAGGCAGTGTTTTTTCTTCAATTGCCAGTTTTACCGGCTTGTGATCCAACCCCATGTTTTTCAAAGTATGTCGTAACAAATTTATCGCATTCGCACGTCCATCAATTTGGACGAACCAGTTGACGGGTTCATAACAGTTGACTTCAAAATCGCTGCTTTGCTGTTTCGCACCCGCTTCATAAGAGTTGGGGATCACCAACGCTGCACTAGAGTCATGCAGGCTAATGGCTGCCAATGGCGGCCCAAAACTGAGTGTTGCCGACGCGCCAAAATCTACGGGTACTTCGTAGTGACTGATATATGTTATGTTGTCGCCAGATGACAATAAGGCAAAGTCAGCGCCGATATCTTTCAGTTCTGCACGCGCCCGTTCCAGTTCTTGATTGCTCATACTTAATAATCCTTTTTAGGAATGAAGTGATAACAAACTTACCCTTTGACTGCGCCTGCACTGAGTCCGGCGACGATATAACGTTGTACCAGTAGGTAAAATATCACCGGAAAAATCGAGAACAACAGGCCGCCAGCCATCAGCTTGTCAATCGGCGTGTCAATCATCGAAATCATTGATCCTAGACCGACCGGCGCGGTATATAGTTTTCGGTTGCCAATTAAGCTGGCTGCAAATAAGTATTCGTTCCAGGCGTGGAAGAAAGCCACTACCCCTACTGCTACCAGACCGGGTGCGGATATTGGCAGCATAATCCGCCACAACATGCCCATTCGATTGCACCCATCCACCAGCGCAGCATCTCTTATTTCGTTAGGAATCGTGTCGAATACGTTCTTCAGAATCCAGATACATATCGGCAAAACAAAAGCGGTATCGACAAGGGCAAGTGTCAATAAGCTGTCCTTAAGATGCAGCTTGTCAACGGTCGCATAAAGTGGAATGACGATTAATGCCTCGGGTAGCATCTGCGTCATGAGCAGCATTAAACCGAACAGACCCTGACCTCGCCAACGTCTGCCCGACAATGCGTATGCACCCAGAATTGCTAGACCCGTGCAAATTATGGTCGTCATACTTGCAAGTACAATCGAGTTCCCGATCCAGACATCTACCCGTTGGGCTGTGTCCGTGCCGCTGAAAATTTCCTTAAGTGCAGTGAACTCAATCGCTTGAGGAAAAAGAGGAGGGGGATACTGGAGGCTGTATTTTACTGGTTGGAAAACACTGAGGATCATCCAGTAAATTGGAAAAGCAGTTGTGATGCAGAACAAAATAACCAGAATATAAAACGGTATCCGACGCGTCCAATGAAAAGGGCTGGAGATATTTCTTGGTGTTGTAGATGTTGAGTGTGTTGTTTCTAAGTTTTTCACGATGCTGTCTCCGCTTCTTGCCGTCGCTGCAAATACGCAAACAAAAGGGTGATTGCAAATACCGCGACGAAACCAGCTACGCCAATTGTCGCGCCATATGAAAAGTCAAAAGAGTTAAAGGCTGCTTTGTAGACTGAAATCACTAAAGTCTCGGTTGTTCGGGCGGGACCGCCACCGGTCGATAAAAAGATCAACGCGAACTGCCGAAAGGCGAAAATGCAAGCTAGTACACCCATTAACATCAAAGTAGGGACAAGCTCGGGTAACGTGACATATCGGAACGATTGAGACGGTGTCGCTCCATCCACTTTTGCGGCTTCGTAAAGTTCATGTGGTATGGATTGCAAGACTGAAAGTATCACCAACCCGTAGAAGGGGAAGGCCTTCCATGAAGCAATTAGAATGACTAGCGGTAATGATAAATGCACATCAAGCAGCCATTTCGGATTCTGATCGATGGGCAGAAATAGGCGCACA
Organism: Aggregatilineales bacterium; assembly: GCA_038251045.1. Taxonomy (GTDB): domain Bacteria; phylum Chloroflexota; class Anaerolineae; order Aggregatilineales; family Phototrophicaceae; genus CFX2. The sequence goes on from JBBSBS010000012.1 coordinate 26,354, forward strand.
AAGACATTAATGACACCAAAATTGGGGTTCAATATCCAGAAAAAGACAAGAACTGTAGGTAAATCTGGAAAGGCCCATGGTAGAGTCATGATGGCGCGGGCGATAGAACGCCCTCGAAATCGCTGATGCATCAATAAAGCGGCAAGTAAGCCTGCTCCGACTGCAACGACGACTGTGCCGCCCATAAAAAGAAACGTAACACGCATCGAGTTCCAGAAGTTTTTGTCGTGTATTAGCCGATCATAATTCGCCAGCCCAACCCACTTTACAGTTCCAATACCGATAATATCGCTTGTGAAACTAGAGGTAAATTGTTGGATAATCGGAATTAAGATGAAGATAGACTCATATATGATAATGGGTAACGCGAGCATGTAAGGCAAATAGTCTCGTCGCCGGCCCACACTGGATTTTGCGGCTTTTACATTAACGATGGCCTGAGCAGTCATAAAGGTTCCTTGTGAAAATACACGTAAGGACACGACACACATCGTGCCCTTACGAAGAATGCATTAAACAGACTGCAAACTTGAAGACTTAAGCGCTAAATACACGATCCGCTAATTGTTCTGCTTCTACTTGTGCATCGGCCAGCGCATCTTCGACAGACTTAGCACCTGCCAGAATTTCCTCAATATGTGGAACGACAACTTGCCCGAGTTCGTCATTGAACAGTACAAAGTCGCCCAACACTTCAGGCACGGTGATGGCGTTAGTCGCATCATAGCCATCGGCCCACGTTAGTGTCTCGCGGTATTCAGGACGGATACCACCCTCGATTGCCGGGATTACGTCTAAGCAGCGTTCCAGTAATTCTTGGTAATTTTCCTTCTGATATAGCCAAGACAGGAATTCTTTAGCAGCAGCTTGTTTTTCTGGTTCGGTGTTTGCATTGACGCAAATCGGATGAATACGGGTAATACCTTTTCCACCCGGCCAGAAAGGTGCGGCGCTGCGCAGGTTGCCGTATAGTTCGGGGTCTTCTGTATTAGACTTCCACTGGTTAACGGCTGCTGACACGACCATGTCCTGCGCGATCTTGGATGTCGCGACCATTTGATTTGCAGTACCGACATCCGTGCCCTGTGGCATCGCATTGTCATACATCGTTTTGAAGAGTTTCATACCATTAATTACTGGATCAGATGTAAGGAGCGGCTTCTTTCCTTCTGCCCAAATGCCATCGTAAAGCACTGCCCATTGCTGCAAGATGAACCAGACCGTGAAGGGTTCTGAAGCCAGATGTGGTGAGTAAATACCAAATTGATTGGGTCGGTCAGTCAATTCCTTAGCAATCTCGATCCAATTATCAATATCGGTTGGTTCTTTGACACCGGCTTTGTCGAACATGGCTTTGTTGTATACCAAACCGAAGCGAACGGTCACGATGTCTAAACCATTCACTTCGCCATCTTTACGAAGCATATCCTGAGCTTTAGTGAGTGTGACACCAGCTTTCTTAACCACATCTTCCAACGATATAGTATGTCCGGCATTCATGAGACGCAGGAAACCGTCGGGTGTCTCTGTAAATAAGTCACCGTCGATTCGTCCGGACTTCGCTTGGATCAAAATTTGCTGGAAATAGTCATTTTCGCCATATCCGCTTTCATTGATGTGAATGTCAGTCTGCGATTCGTGGAACTTCTGAATCATCGCACGCCATGCATCACCGCGACCCGGTTCTGTCCAGAACCATGTCAAGAAGTTGAGTTCCAACTTACTCTGTCGTATAAAATTAGGAAACGCAATCTTAGGCAGTGCTACGGCTGAAGCAGCACCGGCTGCGGCTGTCGAGGTGAGCTTTAGGAAATCGCGACGGGAAAGATTATTCTTTTCAGGTGTCTTTTTGGACGTATTTGAGTTACTCATTAGATTCCTCTCTATATGCAAAAAATATAATCATACTGAGCTATTTCACTGAATATTTGACGGCCTATTTGCACATCACCTCCTTTTAAAATTTCAAGCAGAATTTGCGGAATACCTTCGAATCTTCCACTTTGTGGTGGACGCGAGTGTTTGTACGTTGAGATAATTCCTACGTCATTAAAAATTATTTTGTCACAACGGCTGCGTAAGCTTCTGACAAAAAATATATTGCCTCGGAAACGGTTGAATTTCTCCCTGTAAATGCCCGCCCGAGCGCCAGTAGCCCAAGCATGGTGTCTTCCGGTGCAGGCGACAAACGGTATTGTGTATTAAATCGGTCACAAATAATCTGCCGCAAAAGATCGATTTTCTGTACTAGCCCGCCCGAAAATACCAAATTATTCCAGTCTTTTTCGGGAGAGAGTTGTTGTGCAAATGAATAATAATTATCTGCCATACTTTGAAACGCTGCGTGAAATAGGTGTCCAGTCGTTAATTCATCTTCTTGCACCTGCGTGAAAGCACCTTGGTCACCATTTGCGCTGCTATAGAATGCCAAATTTACACGCATCTTTGGTGACACAACTTTTGCCGATGACCGAATTATGTATTCCCACGGATCGACCAGTTCCACCCCTTGTGATACTGCCAGTTCTGAAAGCAATTTGACCAACGCATTTAGGGCGCGCCCAGCCGGAATGTGAGTCACCGTGATACAAAAATTGCTCTCGAAAAAGGGGCGGGTTTGAAAGTTGCCGAATGTAGCTTTTGGCTTCAGCAAACTCACCTGTGATCCAGTAGAAATATTCACTGAGAGTTCGTCGTAGCGCAGTAGCGAACCCAGAATTGCGCACTGGTAATCGCCAATTGGGGTATAACAGGGTATCTTGCGATTATTCCATTCTAGCCACCCCACAATTGACCCATGAGGCTTTATTTCTGGTAGTCGTAATTGGGTTAGTCCTAATTTTTCAATAACTTCGTGATGCCAATCCATCGTTCCCAAATTGAGAAGACCAAGTGCCATCGCGTTAGTATTTTCGGTTGTAGGTTGTGTAGTACACAAATGTGCTACAACGAAATCGGAAAGTGCTGCCGGAATCAATCGGTTGTTGAATAGTTGCTTCTGTTCTGACATCCAGAAAAATAGACCAATGGGTAAGCCGGGACGCAGTTCATTGCCAAGCTGCTGAATTTCAGAGGCATTCAGTTTTGCTTGCATGACTTCAAAATAGGTACCAGCGCCAGATGGATGTAGTTCTAACACACGTTGATCTTGCCACGTTGTCAGATTGGAACGCGCTTCACCATCTTCTGTTGTAAAAACTATGCTATGCATCTGGGTACACATGACCACACCTTCGCAGTCCTCCGCGTAAGGCGCAATCTGATGCAGTACCATTCGTATAGCAGTTATCACACTTCTGGGGTCGTATTCGCGATAGTATGCCGGACATCTCGGCAGCGGGGCAGGAAAAGGAACACGCTGAACATACTTCAGTCGAAGCGTTTCGAGATCTAGTATCCCCGCTTTTATGAAAGATGTCCCGAGATCAATTCCTATCAACGACACCAGTATTCTCCCTACTTAATAATTGCTTCTATTTAATCAGTCTAAATTTTGGCTAAGTGATGGCACGCTCGACATCAATTCGTCCATCGCTAACTGCTTTTCTAAAATGTTCAATTGTCTGCTGTACCCCTTCGTTAAGTGGCCTCCAATTCAGTTTGCCCAATAAACTATGGAGGGGTTTTTCTTCCTGTGTCGATGACACAGGTAAAGGTGCCGGATCGTAGGTAATCTTCCCTGCCAATTCGGGAGCGGTTTTATTGATTGCGGTTACAATTTCATCGACAGTGACCGTGTTTCCGCCTACGTCATAAGCTCCGGCTTGTTCAGGATTTGCACGAGATGCATCAATAAATACCTGTGCCATATCATCTGCATGCTCCATTACGATCGTGCCACCAAAGGTGATTTGGTAAGGTCTGCCGATTGCTGCTGCTAACATAGCTTTGGTGGGAGTAGAGGTCATTCCCTGATCACGACCCGGGCCATATACTGTATGGGGACGCAAGCCGACTGCGTGCAGGCCATAATCCTGCGAGTAAATCCGTGCCATTCCTTCCTTGGCTTGCTTATGGATTCCGTAGAGTGAGGTTGTTTGGAAGCCCATTCCCGGCGGGCCGTATACTGCCGCCGAACTGGCATAGGCTAACCCTTGTATGAGATCTAGGTGCCGCCTTGCTGCCTCCAGTACCACTGACATACCAACTAGATTGACTTTCGCTCCTAGCACAGGTTCTGCCCGCACAAAAGGCACTTGAAAGGCCGCAAGGTGAATAATATGCGTAATGCCGTTATCCGTTATTACACGGTCAAATGCATCGAAATCAGTGATGTCGCCGGAAACAAAGTTGACTTTTGCCAGCGCTTCATCTTCCATAATAAGTTTCAGGCGGTGGTTACTGCTGCCTAGGTCATATGTCCACACCGGCGTTCCTTCATCTACTAGACGTTTGACCGCCCATGCGCCTATGCACCCAAGTGCGCCCGTCACCAAAAATCGTTCATCAGCCATGCTTGTTTCCAACCTTTTCACTAGGCGTTTTGACCATTCGGCAAAACGAGATATTTTCGGTTGACGATAGAACGGGGTTGTTGACCGTGCAACGCCACTACAATGTTCTGCACGACTTCGCGTCGTAATTGAACAAAAGACTCAGCTGACCAACTCGATAGATGGGGTGTAAAAATCACGTTATCTAGTTTTAAGATAGGGTCGTTGGCTGGTGGCGGTTCCTGCTCAAATACATCGAGCGCCGCGCCCGCAATCGTCTTGTCAACTAAGGCTTGATATAGTGCGGTTTGATCGACAATCGGCCCGCGCGCCATGTTGATGAGATATGCACTTGGTTTCATCATTTTCAGTTGCGGTTGACTGATAAGGTGCCGTGTCTCGTCAGTAAGCGGGCAGTGTACGCTGACATAATCTGACCGGTGCAGCAATTCATTTAGCTCAACTTTTTCTGCACCACCTTCTGTTGCTTTCTCACTACTGAGATACGGGTCAAAGACCAGAACTTTCAATCCAAAAGCTTTGGCTTTTTGTACAACGACCCGCCCAATATTGCCCATACCTATAATGCCCAATGTTTGGGTCGATAATCGTGACGGGGGTGTTGGATTAGGTGATCCCCATTTCCCTAAACGCACGTGCTGGTTTTGGGCCATAATATTGCGATTCATCATCAACAAAAAGCTCAGTGTATGTGTGCTTACTTCATCGATACAATAATCTGGCGTGTTACATACCGGAATACCATGTTCACCGGCTGCCATTAAATCGATCATGTCAACGCCAATTCCATAACGCGAAATGACCTTGCACTGCTTAAGAGATTGAATGATTTCACGGGAAATATTCGTCCACTGTACGATGATGCCATCGGCATCTATTACATGCGGCAAGAGTTCTTGGGGGGTTTTCGCATTGAGCCGAACCAATTCAATGTCTAAACCAGAATTCCGTAATTCGGTCGCTTCAAGCTCATTCTCTGGTGAACCAAAATCAGTTATAACGACTTTGAATTGTGCCATAATGTCCTCTGCACGACAGATCTACGGGATAAAACTCCGCTAATTAGTCGCGCTTCTCCTTTCTATTGCGATCAATAAAATTAATAATTTCTTATGTGTTCCGCTGGCCGACAGTGCCACCTGCATTTTGTGCAAGGTTGCCGCCATCCATAGGGATAATCGCACCTGTTATCCATGAAGAGGCATCTGAACCCAAGAATATTGCTAGTCCTTTAACATCATCAGGGCGACCTAACCTACCTATAGGAATACCCCTTAGAAACTTGGATTCTAAATCAGGATCAGTTTTCATCCGTTCTTCGAGTCCGGGATTAATGACCTGCGCGGGTAAAATGGCATTCACCCGTACACCACGTCCACTCCATTCGGTACTGAGTTCGCGTGTCATCTGCGCCACACCGCCCATTGCCACGCTGTAGGCAAAGTTTCCGCGACCCAATGCTGTCACTCCGCCAATAGAGGAAAAGTTGATGATGCTACCTTTGCCAACCGCCAACATCCTCCGTCCGGCTTCTTGGCAGCAACAGAAGCGAGCAACAATCAACGCGTGGACAATTTTCTGCATTTCTTCTATTGCAATTTCTTCGGGCTTCCATAATTTTGCGGGTCCCGCGACATTTCCCATAATGTCTATTTTTCCAAATTCGCTATCAAGCTGCGCGAACATCCCCCGAATTTGCTCGATGTTGGTTATGTCGCAAGTTACCGGAATAACTCGCCTTCCCAGTTTTTGGATATGAGTAGCAGTAGCCTGCACACCGACTTCATTGATGTCGCAGATCATTAGATCTGCTCCGGCCTCCGCAAACCCAATTGCCATCGCTCGTCCCATTCCCTGTGCTGCGCCGGATACCAGCGCCACTCGCCCACTTAAGTCAAATAATGGATGCGTCACCCTAATTCACTCACTTTCATTTTTCTTCAATAATCTCAAAAGGTAGTATTTCGATTCCTGCGTCTTGTGCTAAACCTATAAGGCTTTCCACCACGTCCGGTGGCAATTCCATCCCATTAGCGAGCGCTTGTTCTCGTTTCTCCCATTCGATTTCACCCGGCAGATAGATGCGGTTTGCGTTTTGGGCTTTGGGCGAGTCATGAATATAGTCCACTAACCATTCCATACGCTGTTCGAAGGTTTTTGGCGATAGCATCACGCCCGAATCAATGGCGATAAATGTTTGCCCTTGATTAGCGGGTCCCGGCGGATTTCCCGGTATATCTGGTACCCAACTCGGCTGGTCTATGGTGAGTGCTGCACCGGTCATCACGCCTGCCAAGACTTCCACCAACAATGCAAAGCCATATCCTTTGTGGGCCGCCATCGGCATTAGCGCGCCCGCTTCGGGAAATCTGCTGGGATCAGTCGTGGGCTCACCGTCAGCATTTACCAACCAGCCTTCAGGGATAGACTCCCCAAGTAGTTTGGCACGAATAATTTTGTTAGCGGCTGCTGCGCTTGTGGCAATGTCAAAAAATACAGGCTTGTTCTTACCTGCTGGAATGGCATAGGCGATAGGGTTTGTACCTAATACTTTGCCGCGTGCCCCGGGGATAACCATATTGGGGTCGGCGTTGCACATCGCAATACCAATCATTTCTTGTTCTGCTGCCATTGTGGCGTAATAGCCCGCTGCGCCAAAGTGGCTTGTATGAATGACGCTGACATATCCTATTCCAGTCGTTTTTGCCTTCTGGATGGCTCGTTCCATCGCGTGATGGGCGGTAACAAAGGGTAAGGCATGATGTCCATCAACTAATGCCCATGCCGCGCCCTCTCGGAGGACTTCGGGAACTGCCTCAGCATTGAGTCGCCCAATACGGAAATTCTTTAACAGAGGACGTAATTGGCGTGTTCCATGTGTATAAACTCCCCATGTATCCGTTGTGACCAAGATGTGAGCCGCAAGCTTGGCATCTGCATCACGAATGCCGTAGCAGCCCATTGCTTTGCTAACGAAGGTTTCTAAATCTTTAGGAAATACTTTTGCGCTGACCATTCAAATAATCTCTGTAGATACCAATTAATAATTTAATCGATCATGTTTGACCATTATTGAAAGCCTCATCATTCCCTACTAATACAGCTACAGCGTCATTAGCCGCCACAAAGGTGTGCGGCTCAAAATTCGCACAGGAGGGCACAATTTCGCAGACCCCAATTTCAGGTCCTTCCGCATACTTAATTCATCACCCATAAAAACTCGCGGCCCAATAGTAGGTCGGCGTAACAACATAATGTTCATAATTCAGTTGGTTGAGGAGCTTGAGTTTTTCAGCAATTCGTTTAGATGAGGTTTCCATTACACCACCTAAGAGAGGCAGTGCTTCTATGACCTCATCGCGTGCGATTTCCATAAGACGCCACCACTCTGATAAAACGAGCAGGGGGCCTTCGCCGGCTGAACCACCAATGAAAAGCCCATATACGCCTGATTCAATCAAACGACGGATAATCTTGCGAAATGCAACTTCATCGACACGATTTTCTTCGTCAATCGGTGTGATTATCTGAACGATCACTCCTGATAATTCTTTGTTCATCCGATAACTGTCCTTCGTGCTTGCACATCTTTACTACAAAGACTCATGTGTAGATTTTGATGATTCGGTTATAAGCGAACTGAATGTGCTTTTCGATGCAATCCATTGCCCGTACTTCGTCACCATCTCGAATAACATCAATGATTTCTTGATGCCTCACCATCTGGATGCGAAAGTCAGAATCCGCCACGTTGCGGCTTAGCAAGAAAATGTAGATTTGAGGGCGTAAATCGGCCCATACTGATTGGAGACGTTTGTGCTGACTGGCTTGATAGATGACATCGTGGAATTCTAAATCCAAGTCGGCAGCGTCTTTTTCGTTGATTTCTTGATTTACTTGCTCGACCATAACATTGACCATTCGCTGCATTTCTTCTAGGTCTGCTGTAGTGGCATTTCGAATCGCATATTGCATGGCCACTCGTTCTAGCCCGAGACGCAAGCTGTAAACTTCATCGAAATCTTCCCGCGTTAGGCGGGCGACAATCGTACGCCCATTACGCGGGATGGTTACTAATCCTTCACGCTCTAACCGGCTAAATGCATCTCTAATTGGACCGCGACTAATTCCTAGCGCTTGAGATAGAGGGACTTCGCGAAGTTGCTCTCCGGGAGCGATTTTTCCGCGAAAAATCGCTTCTCGGAGGTAATCTGCAACCTTATCGGCAAGTGATACTTTCAAATCCGATATGATACCTACGTCTTCAAGCGACAATTCGTCGCCTACATCTGCAATTTTCGTTTGGTTATCAATGTCTGTCTGTGAAATATGGGTTTTTTCAGAGTTTCTTTTTTTCATGTGCGACCATAGCCTTTCTCATAGCTGATTAAATCGTCTATGTAGAAAACTATATATACCTTGATTGCTAGTTGGCGTTCATGCTGTCCACAGGTCAGAATAGTTGTTACCACACAGCTAAAGTGACGAGGGACAACATGAACGAGGACTATATTGTAACCATTTATTATGTGATTGATGAAATGTTGAAAGCAGTTGAGTATCAAGATGATGGACGCAGCAGCATCAGCGCGGGTGAAGTGTTGACGGTCGCGATTGTAGCGGCGCGCTATTTTCACAACCATTGGGAACGGGCGTTGTGTATCCTGATTCAACGGGGGGATATTACGCCCATCAGTGTATCGCGCTTCAATCGTCGTTTGCATCGTCTGTACGACTGGCTGTATGGGATGCTGCTGAGTTTGGGCGAATTGTTTGCGGGAGGCGCAGTCTACATCATAGATAGTATGCCGCTGCCCGTCTGCAAGCGCGTCCGTGCCCGTCGTTGTCGCAAAGTGCGGGGCAAAGCCTATTGTGGCTACTGCTCGGCCAAAAAGGAGAAGTTCTTCGGCTGGCGTTTGCATTTGATTTGCACCCCTAATGGTATTCCAGTCGCCTTTGACCTCTTGCCCGCTGCTCACCAAGACCTGACACCTATTCATAAATTGACCCTGACCTTACCTAATGGCGCTCGTCTCTTTGCCGACAAAGGTTACATCTCTGCTCCCGATGCCACCTCGATCCTGAATGCCATTGATGTTCGTCTGGTTACGGCTCGTCGCAAAAACATGGCTGCTAACACTTGGGCTGACGATTATGATTTACGTCTCTACCGCAAACACATTGAAACCCTTTACTCCCAAATGGAACGCATGGGCACTCAACATCTCTATTCACGCACCAATGCTGGCTTCGCTCTCAAGGCTTTTGCTTCTGTTTTTGCGCTCACTTTTACCAACTTACTCAACTAGCAATCAAGGTATATATGTATTCGCGATTCTCAAATTGGGGGAAAGTGACAACGAATGAGGCAACAGTATGTATGTAAAAGTTATCTGAAAAAACGTGAAAAACTTAATATTTTGAGTCACTGAAAATACTCGCACCAATTGATTTTATTTAAGTTTTTGAATTGATAACTGTTAATTGTTAACAGTTGCCATAATGTAGTGTGTTTTTTCGGGGTTGTCAAGTTGGTTAGAGAAATCGGTAACTTGACTTGTTCTATTCAGAAACTTACAGCCATACTCTCTATTCGCAGATCTTGCAATTGTGAGGATGATGGAGGAGGAAATTGCCGTAGCTTAATACGATTCTTAATTTTCGTATGTCAATGCGCGTGTAATAGTCCTTAAGGTGAAAGGTGCTTGCAAGGTAGTACATGACAAAATTACCGTGGAAATTAGTGTTTCCTCTCGAATTATCATTGTTGATTGGGCATAACCGGTCACCTATACAATTTTGGATGTAAGTATGATGATCAAACGCAAGAGTATTTTTATTATTACCGTTCTTATCTCACTTTTTCTTGTGGGTCTTGGGAACGTTCAACATGCGAGTGCCCAATCAGGTGGAACTCCACCTATTTTAGTGGTGGTAAATGACTCAGCATCGAATAAGTTTGGTCGCTATCTGGGCGAAATTCTGCGTACTGAAGGATTGAACAGTTATACTGTTGCAACACTCACATCCATCAATACATCTTTGCTGGCGCAATATAAGGTTGTTGTTTTAGCCGAAACCCCCTTATCCGCGAGTCAGGCAACAACAATTTCAACTTATGTGACGAACGGCGGCTATCTCATTGCGATGCGTCCTGATGCGCAGATTAAAGGCTTGTTTGACCTCGGTACAGCCCAAGGTACACAAAGCAATGGTTATCTCCAACTTAGCGGGGCGGGTGCTAGCCAAGGACTTTCGACAAGCACTTTACAAATTCACGGTACAGTTGATCGTTATAATACGTCAGGCGCAGTTATCCTTGCTCAGCTTTATAGCAATGCAACGACGACAACCGTTTATCCGGCAGTTGCCCAAAGCGCAAACGGGCATGGTATCGCTTTCCTATATGATTTGCCAACCAATATTGCTTATACCCGTCAGGGTAATCCAGCTAACGCAAATGTTGATACCGACGGCGATGGTGTTTTGCGAACGATTGATTTATTCAAAGGTAATGGGTCAAATCCCAATTGGGTCGACCTTGACCGCGTTGCTATTCCTCAAGCAGATATCCAGACCCGCTTTTTTGCTCGCTTAGTGCAGCAGACACTGAGTACGAGTCAACCAATGCCGCGCCTTTGGTATTTCCCCGGTACAGCCAAAACAATGTTGATTTCGACGGGCGATGCTCATGCAAATCCTACAGCATGGTACCAAAGCGAAATCGACACAATGAATACGTATGGTGCAAAAATCACTTTCTACGTATCAATTGGGGGTGGTCTTGAGGACTCTGCCGTCCAGACTTGGCGGAGTCAGGGGCATGAAGTAGGAATCCATCCCTACTCCAATAAGCCTGATCCGTATCCACCATTTAATATCACAAATCTTAATCAAGGATATGATGTTTACTCGAATTGGTATGGTATGACCTTCAGTAGTCCCATGTCCACTACAGTCCGCAATCATCAAGTTGCGTGGTTGGGATGGACTGACGCAGCAGATATTGCTGTTAACCATGGAATGAAACTCGATACAAATTTTTACACTTGGGGATCATGGTTGCAAAAACCAAATGGTACATGGGCTCGTGGTTATGTCACAGGCAGCGGCCAACCGATGAAATTTGTCAAGGCTGATGGCACAATTCTTCCCTATTATCAGCAGTTAACCGAACTGATTGATGAGCAGATGTTTAATGTGAGTTCGGGAGTTGCAAATGAAAATCTCAGTTCTGCAGCTGCGATTAGCGTTACTCAACAGATGATTGATGCCAGTTTATCGGGTGACTACGCGGCTTTAATGACACAGTTTCATGTTGATTATTTCGGCATAGCGCAGGATTGGATTAATGGCACGCTAGCA
>JBBSBS010000013.1:0-37796 GCA_038251045.1 Aggregatilineales bacterium
CAGTGTACGTGCCTCCTCTTTATTTCCGGCACGATAGGCGCTAATTCCTTCGCGAACCATTCCATCAACATTTGCAGGCATATTCATCACTCCTACAGTGCGACATTCAATAGTTTTATAATAGCACGAAGACTATCCTCACGAAACTTGATTTCTTCGCAAATTGTGACTTGAGCTTCCCGATTATCCACACAGAAATGAAGCATAGATGCCCACTTTGAAGATTCTCTTTTGCGCTATAATGTGTTACTAAATCTTGGTGAGGCAACTTCACTCTAGAATAGTTTAAGTCTATCAACATATCGGAAAACCATTTTAGGCATATTGTCGCGTAATTTCCGTGTCAATATTATGGTCAAAGACACCCCTAATCGTTAGGGGATTCAAAATGGATTTCTGGTGCTAAAGTGAATTCTTGTGAGGGAGCACATTAATAACATGCAATGTCCAAATTGTAAGCACTGGAATGAAGCCGGTTCACGCTTCTGTGAAGATTGTGGTTTTGAACTCGTGGCTGATGGGCACAGTCAACCTGCTTCGGCACAGGTTAGTGTTCGTCCGGTTGATGATGTCGAAATACCAGCACCCGCCCCGCAAGACTTAACGCCAATGGCTGCACCGTCGGCCGCGCCATACAACGGGCCACGGCTGCTGCTCACCAGCACAGGTTCAATATTTCGACTCGGTGACGTGGCAATTATCGGGCGTGAAGACGCAACCCTTCAAATTGATCTGGAAGGCTATCCTGAGGGTAAATTCGTGAGTCATCGTCACGCTCAAATCACCAAAATCAAAGATGTGTATTACGTCGAAGATTTAGGTAGTTCGAACCATACTTGGGTGAATCAAATTAAGTTGGCACAGGGACAAGCCGAACCCCTCAAAGAAGGGGATACTGTTCGTTTTGGCAAAGTCGAATTGACCTTCCACGAAAGCTAATATAATCCGATGAATGCTCATATCGCTTCTCAAATCGCCTGCCCACATTGTGGCAAGATGACCGGAACTGAATCCGGCTTTTGTGATGAATGCGGCCTAGAACTGACAACACAGGCACTCAAACCCATTACCGCCGCGCAGGTCATGGCTTCCGGTGAACTCAGTAAAAACACCAGTGATAAACTGGTCTGCCCTTTCTGTGGCAATCCACTGCGCCCCAACGCTCGTCACTGTCCAAATTGCGGTAAGAAACTACCACGCGACGAAGTTAAACCCACAGCAATTGAGCCAGCCGAACTTCCGGGAAGTATTTTACGCCCCGGACTGATTATCGCTGAACGCTATGGGTTGGAAGGCATATTGGGCGAAGGTGGTATGGGACGTGCCTGGAAAGCCTTTGACCGTCACCTCAACAAATATGTGGTCATCAAGACAATTGTCACCCAAGATGACTCGCTGCGTGACGAACTGCGCAAAGAGGCTGAGTTCCTGATTAATGTGCGGCATCCGAACATCATCGCCGTCATTGACTTCTTCACTGTGGAAACGGAACTGTGTTATGTAATGGAATATGTTGCAGGGCCAAGTTGGGCAGACGAAATTGAAGAACCGGTTAATCGTAAATTGGTACTTCCAATGTCTGCCGAGCAAGCACTATCTCGTGTCAAAGGACTCTTGCCCGCATTCAAATACCTGCATGGGCTAAATCCGCCCATCATTTACTGTGACTTCAAACCCTCCAACGTAAAGTCTATGACGCTATCAAATGGTGATCAGATCGAGGTGCTGCTAGACTTTGGTACAGCCTATCGCTATGACGCGGATATCCCACCTCATCCAGCGCGTGGCACACCCGGTTACCACTCAATGCAAGCCTCACATCCAGACTGGCGTGATGACTATTTCACCATTGGCCGCACGATCGCCGAGCTTGTAGGTATGGCAGAAGTACATACAGAACAGTATCGCTATACCTTGACTCCAGCCGATCAATTCCCGTGGACACAATACGACATTTCGCTTCGGTATTTAGTGGAATGGCTGACTGCCCCAGAACGTGAAGACCGTCCGCAGAATGTAGATGAGATTCTGTCAGAAATCGATGGTGTTATGGGTTATGTGAAGGGGCAGAAGCCGGACGTGACAGCGATGGCACGCCACCAGAAGAAAGCCAGCTTCCAAGGGGTAACGTTGGAAACCATGCGTGCCGCAACCGCGACGGGCTTATTGACCGGCACAGCTAAAATCGAACTGCCGGAAGTTCCAACGACCAATCCCGCTGCCACCATCTTACTTTCGGCTCAAGAAGCCTATCATCAACGTGACCTCACGCGTGCACTCTTACTAAGCAACCAAGCCATCAACAATGGAGGAGGCGCTGCGGCCTATGTATTACGCGCACTGGTACGCAATCAGGGCGGCAGCCTAGTTGAAGCCGCCGCTGATCTCGATCAAGCGAGAAAAATGTCCGACCCCCAAATCAAATGGGAAATGCTGCTGGCAGAAGGTCAACTGCTCGAAAATCAGGGGCAATTTGAAAAAGCTGCGGACACTTATCAACAATTGATGGCGCTCAAACCGGGCGATCATCGAGGACGTTTATTGCTGGCGGATTTATATCGTCGCAGTGGAAATGTCCTGCAAGCGATAGCTGAATACAAATCCATCATTCAAGCCAGACCAAGCGTAGGACAAGCTTACCTAGGAGCAAGCCGCGCCTATCTTTCCACCAAACAATTGGAAGAAGCCATCAAGGTACTAGAATCGGTCAGCAGTCGCAATACAAGTTACAACGAAGTCATGATGGATCTGATCGCCTTATATAACGAGCGCGCGTTAAATGGCACACCAGAAAGTTTGGAACAGGCCGCCCGTGCGATTGATGTCTTGCAAGAAAATGGTGTGGAGTCGCGCAGCTTCTTCAAGCTGGTGGGCGAGTTTTACTTTACAGCCTACAAAGTCACCCGTAAAACGGGCAAATTACCATCGGTCAACTGGCCTGATAATCCTGTAAAATCGCTTGCCGACCTTTCGCGGGAAAATGAACGAGCGTGGCGCGATTATCTGGCTCGTGATGAAGACGCTGATCGCGAAGATATCATCATGAACCGCATCATGAATGCGCGCTCATGGTCACTAATTTAATACGAACATAGACATTGGTATAAAAGCGTAGAGGAACGAACAATGGCTGCCTTTCAATTCAAAACCTATTACAACCCCTACATTAGCCCGATGACCAACACGGTCTGGGGAGTCATTTCGGTAACTGCCAATGAAATGGCAGAACAAGCACAAGATACTATTATCTCGCTCATATGTGATGTATCAGGCTCTATGCAGGGTGCGAAGTTTAACGGCATGATTGCCACAACCGAGGATTTAATACGGAATATCCCCGACGGCATCATGTTCAATATTGTTGTATTTGACTCGGCAGTTCATGAATTGCTACCCGTCACTCAACTTCAGCCGGGTATGAATCGCGAAAATCTTGTCGATCAATTCCGACAAGGTATGCGAATGCTCAAGATATTCGGTGGCACTTCAATGTCATTGGGTATTTTGCAGGCCATACGATCACAATCAGCCATTGCTGGTAATGTTTCTCGCTATGGAATCTTTCTTACAGACGGTCAAAACACTGAACCGGAGAGCGCGCTGGCCTCAGCAGTCAAACAAGCTAGTGACCTTCATATGCATCTCTGCGCTTATGGTTATGGGCAAGATTGGACACCTGAAGTACTGGTGAAAATGGCGCAAATTACACAGGGTTGGATGCCAAAAGCCGTACCCAATCCTGATGATTTACGTGATGAATTCAATGGGTTAGTAACGCGTATGGCAAAAACAGTTGCCAGTGATGTCGCCCTACAATTGTGGACACCAACCGGCGCGAATATCCGTTCACTTTCACAGGCTTATCCTGAATGGATTAAAGGTGAGGCTGCGCCCCAAGGCGATGGACATACATGGGTCGTTCCGGTACCACCGATGTCTGCCAACGATCACCGTGATTTTGTCGTTCACATTGAGTTAGCCAGTGTTGGTGCGCGGGTTGTTGCCTGTAAGCCATCCGTTGTTTACGCGTCTGGTGGGCAGCGCATTGAAGAAAAAGGCGATCAGTCCAATTGGATGATACTTGAACAAACTCATGACGCTGCTCAACATCAACAAGTTAATCCAGTTGTCGCAGGTTACCTTGGACAAGGTGAATTAGCAAGAGCAACACAGGCCATGACCGAGGCATTGAATGCAGGTGACAAACCAGCTGCCGAGCGCCACCGCACCGAGGCGCTAGAAATTTCGCAAGCGGCAGGTAACCGTGCCATGACTGAGGTCTTAGAGCAAGCTGGTAAAGGGAGCGAATTGGCTCGTAAAACAGCAGCGCTCGGCACTTCAACCGTCAGCCTTACGGATGAAAGCTAATTATCCACAGCAGCAGAAAGTGGTTATACTTAATAAAGGGCGAGCCGATGGTTCGCCCTGATGTATTCTGGCTCAATGAATTAGACACAAACAAATATGACCGAACCATCTTCTACTGACCGCAAAATATGCCCGCATTGTGGGCACTCAAACCGCGCAACAGCCAACATCTGCACCCAGTGCGGGCGTTCTTTCATACTTGTGCGGGCAACCGGAACACTCCGTAAAAAATGCAACAAATGTGGATATGAAAATAGGCTTAAGGCACGGGTATGCAGCCAATGTGGGCAGCCATTCAAGATCGAGAAAGCTGTCAACCGACCGATGGCTGGGGCAAAATGGTGTCCGAAGTGTGGCAAGGCACGGAAAGCTGGAGCGAAGGTGTGCTCGCAATGTGGCTACCGCTTTCATCCAAGCCAAACAGGAAGCGCACCTATTATTCAGACTGCTCAACCGGCAATTACGCTAGCACCAAACAATCCACCTCCAGTAAATCTCCCGCCTGATCTCAAAGGCGAACCAGCTCCTTACCTGAGTAGCGAAGAAATTGACCGTCTGCGTCATGGCGGGGTATACCATTCAAATGTGTTTGTGCGGCTTATGTACCAGATGACAAAGAAGGATGCACCATGATCGTTCAGCATTATACACACGCGTCTGTGGAGCACCTCGACCGTAACGAGGATGCCCTACTTATCCTGCAAACTGCGGAAACAGCACCCATAATCGGGGTTATAGATGGCATGGGTGGGCATCAACATCAGCTTGCAAATGGTCAAGTAATGACCGGGCGTGATGCTTCGCAATTTCTTGTACAAGCTATCAGTGAGCATCTGGGTTCAATTTCTCCCGCAATTGATGCTTCACCGGGCGGGCCCGCCGAGACAATACTGTTGGAGGCCATCACCGTCGCGAACAGTCGCTTATACAATGAGCTTAATCAGAGCGAGAACCTCTCGATCAGCCATCGAGTTGGCGCAGTCCTGACTGTTGGCATCATTTGTGAAAATGGGCAGCGATTGCTGTGTGCTCAAGTAGGAGACACGCGTGCCTATAGTTACAGCGATAATGAACTGATCCAACTTTGCTACGACGAAGATAACATTGAGTTTATGGCATCGCAGGGATTGATTAGTGCCGAAGATGGCGCGCGCATCGCCGGAATTCTAAACAGCTATGATGGTGTTAATCCGCCTAAAGCAGAAGGTAATATAACCATCAATGGACAGCCTTTTGAGCTATATATCGCGTGGCGTTGGTTCGTTGTAGGCAACAGCGCCTTAGGCATCCTGCCGTCGAATATCGTCATGAATGCTCTGGGAATAGACCCCGATGCCCCGACACCGCAAATATCACGTATCGAAATCGGCGAAGGTGATACGCTCTTATTCTGTTCAGACGGCTTGTATAAAAACATGAACGATGGAGAATTGACAAAAGCATTGGAGTCGGCAGGCGATCCAGCCGCTGAGTTAGGCGAAGCCGCCCTAAAACGCTGCGAAGACCATAACAATCAACGCCGAAACCCGGATGACATTTCGGTGCTAGTAGTCAAATTTTAATCTGCTGTTGAGGAGATAAATAGTAGGCTCATCTCCTCAACTGCAACAGTTAATTGGCAGAACTACAACTCACGGTAGCGATGCACGACACCGATACCAACCATCCCCATCAGAATCAGATAGCCGACCAAACCATAAAGTGACTGATTGCGCGGAAGCGTTTCCCGCTGTGTTTCCCAAATGTTGTCAAATTCTTTCTGATTGACGATGCGCACATCGTTTATGGCAGCGACGAAGCGGTTGAATGCTTCTTCGCTTGATCCGGTTGCAGTACCAGTATTGATTTCGACAGCACCCGTTGTATTGCCACTGTCGATCATTTCTCTCAAAGTGGAGTTTATGTTCAGAAAGTCTACATACGCTTGACGGGCACTTTCCAATGCAATGATTTCGTTACTATAGGTTAAACGCGCCAGCAACGGATTAATGTTATCAATTGCAGCCGAGTTATCTGACGAAATATTCTGGGCGGCTGCTACAACTGAAGCGTCGGCGCGGTTGCTGTTCGGTTGGGCAAATGGCGTTTGCATACATTCCGGTTGACCACAGATCCGCAGCGCCACCGACTGCATCGCATCATCAAACTGTTGATACCACTCTTCTTTGCGGTCAGCGTCAATAATCGCGCTGCTCTCTGCCCGATTAGCCTGATTAGCGTCTACAAGGACGCGTGATACACCGCTGATGCTAAAGTAAGCATCATTCGTCATACGCGTCAATTGTTGAGGCAGTGCCAAAAGGTTAAACACCATAAGCAGCACCAGTATCCAACCCAACACCAAAGCAATATCAATGCCGGGGGTCAATACCCGCCGCACTTTACCCCGTAGCCAAAACGACAACAGCGTCAACCCAACCGCCAGCGCCAAGCCGAAAATTGCTAGTAGATAGACTTGTTGATTTATTGCTGTACCAGCACTCTGCCCTGCTGCGACCATAGCATCAAAGTTCACAGCTTCTAAGCGTTGTAGGGCGGGAATAATGCGTGTACGCAACTGCGCATCTGCAAAAAGATACTCGCGACGTGCAGCAGTTAGGTCGCTGCGTTGAGCCATCAAATTCCCGACGTGCCGCCAGAATCGACTATATGTATAGGTATCAGCAACGGTGAAGGCATTTTGCTCATCTTCACTTTGCAGGTTGCTCTGCAATATAAACATCTGATCGCGATATTTCTGAAAGTTGCGGAAAATGTTATTCTGCGCCTGTTCATACAACGGCGTATCAGAGGTCAATGCAGTATAGTCTGCGGTCGCTTGACTGGTGTTTGCCAGCCGTTGCAGCGCTTCTTCAGCGGCATTCACTTTAGTGCTGTTTACAACTGCGATTCCTTGAAATAAATCATAGGCAGTTCGATATGCACTCGCGGTCTGTGCAATCATGATGACGGAGAAGAGAATTGCTAAACCGCCGTAAATGAGCAGCATGTATCGGGTCTGCCATCGACTTACTTCTTTGCGCCGACTCCCATTGTTTACTTTTGCGACTGATGCCGTCATGGTTAAGGGTTCCTTTGTAGGATGGATTTCAACGCGTCCCAGTTTTGCGTATATATCGGCGCAATTTTAGGACTGGAGATCACATAAAACAGGCTCTTGGTGACAGATGCATCCGGATAAATGGCTGGATTTGAAAGATAATCCTGCTCTATTAGACCGCCATCAATCGCAGCCTGATTAGGCGAAGCATACGCTGTAAAATTGCTAATATCTGCACTCACCTGTGCGTCGAGTATGTAATCAATGAAGGCTTCAGCCAAGTCAGGATGCGGGGCATTCTTAGGAATAGCGAGATTATCTACCCAAACACGTGCCCCTTCTTGCGGGATAACATAGGCATAATCATCACACTTACAATCAGAGATAAGTTGAAAAATATCCCCACTATATTCAACCACCATATCGACTTCACCATTAGCAAGTCGATCTTGCCCGTCATCAGGAGCAATAACCTTCAGGTTTGTCGCATGCGCTTCAAGATAATCCTTAGCTTTTGCAATTTCGTCAGCCTTATCTGAATTGGGGTCATAGCCTAATAGGCGCAGGGCAACCCCTAACATAGCACGGTCATCATCAAGCCATGCTACGGAGCCTTGATAGCTAAATAAATCATCCCAACTTCTGATCGTTTTCCCAACCTTCGTTTTGTTGTATCCAATCCCTATCGTTCCCCACTGATATGGCACAGTAAATTGGTTATCTGGGTCATAGGGTGGATTACGCAACTCTTGGGTGACATTTGCAAAGTTGGGTATTTGAGCCAGATTAAGCGGCTGAAATAAATCTTCAGCAACCATCACATAAACTGTTGAGTCGGTCGGGATGACCACATCATAGCCGGGTGAATTGCCCTCTGCTATCACGGCTTGCATATCCGTATCACTGGCATATGTATCGTACACAACCGTCACGCCACATAATTCCTCGAAATTGGAAATGGTATCTTCGGCGATATAGGTCGTCCAATTATCAACATTTAGTGTTTGACCACGCAGTCCTGATGGGCATGTCCAGAAACCGTAGTCTTCGTCACGAGCCACTAATAGTGTTAGGTTTAACACAATTGCAACGCCTATTATGGCTAACGCTAATTTTCGGTACATTATTGACTCCCCGCGTCATACTGCACTATATAGGCCTTCATATCCGTACTAACCTTATCCGGATTCGGGTAATATAAGACCCTCAATTCTTAGGGTCTTAAACACGAAGAAAATTCTATCGAGTTAATTTTCATATTCTAGGCTATTTTTAGATTATCGGATGCGTATTCATCCCACACCACTCACGCAATACTTCATTGATGATACGGGCTGCCGAATTTAGCTCGATTGACCTTGCAACCACGCCTGATAATCTGCCTCGATATGTTCAGGCCAATCCGGAACATCAATTTCGCCAGGCGTATATTTGCCAATGCTTAAGCAGTGTTTTCCGAAAATGTCACGCGAACGAACATCTTCAGCGGTCTCAACGACTTCCTGCACAAGATGCGGCGGGATAAAAATCACACCAGTCGGTGTACCCAAAACAACATCACCGGGTAACACAGTAACTTCCCCAATACGGATGGGAATGTTAATTCCACCAAGGGTCACATCGGCAATAGCGGTCGGGTCAACACCACGGCAAAAGAATGCTGAATCAGTTAACTCGCGAATACCTTGATAGTCACGAATGCCACAATCCAAAATTGCCCCTCGTTTTGTGCGCGATTGGATTGAGGTGGATAGGTTATCTCCTACGAATGTACCGTTCTTGATCTTACCGAACAAATCAACCACCAATACATCCCCTTCCACTAGGGTATCAATCACCCACGAGTTTTGCCCCCCGATACGCCCCTCACCTTGACCGGTTTCCTGAACCAAGTTATGAAAATCAGGGCGATACGGGAGCATCATAGCGGTAACACAGCGCCCAACAAGAACCTTTTCGGGATGCGTTTGCATCCAGTTGCCTTCAAATTGGAAATTGTAGCCGTTCTTGCGTAATACACCCCATGCCTGCTCGGTTGTAATGAGCTTTAATCGTTCAATCAGGTCGTCCGGCACATGAGGGCGACCATCATCATATCGGTCAAAGGGATTCGAGGGGGTCAACTCAACAAGAGTAGTCTTTGGAATGATAATATCCATATTAATGATGTCCATTTCAACGAATAAAGTAGATTGAAGGTTATTCGGAAGAATAATGCCCTACCCGGTACCATTTGGTATGTGACACGGGCAAGGGAAAACCCTATTGAAAATACGTATGGTTATGAGATTAACTGACTTGGCGTTATGCTGCCACTCAAAAAATGAAGATGGTACGATGTCTAGCAATTAGTTTCGCAGAAGAATTATTACCCCGCCAATATGAGGATTGAGTTGTTACCAGTTCTAGGAAGTTCATCCCCGAAATATTTAGTTGCAAAGGAATTAATGGAGAATTAGGTTATAGGGTGTATTAGACCACAAATTACTCGACATTCATGAGAACTTCAAAACGAGCCTCAACCGTCGATGTGGAATTACCCCAATGATAATGGTGCGTGTGAGAGTCTCCTCGTAAAATAGAGCGAAAAATGAAGAGGAGAACACGAGAATGGTCGAGAAAAAGCAATACGGCATCGAGTTCAAATGGGAAGCGATCCGCCTGCAGGAAGTTGTTGCAGATTAAAGTCCAGTTGCTGCCACACCTTACCCTGCTTGCCTCCGGCTATTTTTGCATAAGAGGCTCGACTCTCACTCTCTCTGGTCTAGTCATTGGGGCAAATCACAGCTAATTATGTATTTATTAGATCTAAGTGACGTTTGTAACTGTCAACATCGGCTACTTGTTAGGTGCGACTATTCCTCTAAGTGTTTATTCTAAAGAGAAAGGATTTTATTTATATTTTGACTCTGTCTCGGAGGAACAATGCAAATGCGTTCTTCAAAGACGTCGGCTCCATCAGATGACAAACGTTGGCGATTGGTAAACGCAACCATGCGGCGGCATGGTAATGAGCCAGATGCACTAATAGAAACTCTCCATACTATCCAAGAAGCTTTCGGCTGTTTGGACGACCCAGCACTGCGCTACGTAGCCTCGAATCTGAAAGTTCCCTTGAGCCGTGTTTACGGCGTTGCCACCTTTTACAACTTTTTTACGCTTAAGCCACAGGGTGACCATAGCTGCGTTGTGTGCCTAGGTACAGCCTGTTACATCAAAGGTGCGGCACAAGTTTTAGAGGCGGTTACCAATCTGACTCACATCAAACCGGGAGAGACAACAGCAGATAAGAAAGTGTCGCTGCTTGTGGCTCGCTGTTTAGGTACGTGCGGTCTTGCCCCAGCAGGAGTGCTTGATGGCGAGGTGATGGGGAAACTCGATCCTTCTGCGGTAGCAAATAAAGTTCAAGGCTGGATGAAATCATGATTGCTGAAGAACTACAAAGAGTTGCGGCGCAAGAATTAGCTGATCAGCGGGCATTTAAGCATCATATCTTCGTTTGCAGTGGGACGGCCTGTCTTTCTGCCCATAGCGATGAAGTTCAAGTCGAACTGCAAAAACAAGTTGAAGAACGTGGCCTCGATACACTATGTTCAATTACCAACGGCGGTTGTCGTGGTTTATGCGCCAACGGGCCAATGGTCTCGGTTGAACCACAGGGTAGTTTGTACCAAGGGGTAAAGCCCGACGATTCTACTGAAATTTTAGAGAGCCTTAATAACGAGCCTGTAAAACGGCTTGAATGCTCACAAGAAGTTCCTTTTTTTAGCCGGCAAAAGAAAATTGTTCTAGAGTACAGTGGCAAACTTGACCCCGAACACATTGAACCATACGTTGCAGCCGGTGGTTATGAAGCGCTGCTCAAGGTGCTGACAGAGATGACACCGCAAGAGGTGATTGAGCAAATTACCCGCAGTGGTCTGCGTGGACGGGGTGGTGCAGGCTATCCCACCGGTTTGAAGTGGGGTACGGTCTCGAAGGCCCAAGGTATTCACAAGTATGTCATCTGCAACGGTGACGAAGGCGACCCCGGTGCTTTCATGGATCGCAGTGTGATGGAAGCCTATCCTTACAAGGTTTTGGAAGGGATGACCATCGCAGCTTATGCCGTTGGCGCAGACCAAGGTTATGTCTACGTTCGCGCTGAATATCCGCTGGCAGTCAAGCGTTTAAAGCTGGCTATCCGTCAGGCACAGAAGCATAACCTGTTGGGTAACAATATTGGCGGCACAACCTTTAACTTCCAAGTGGATGTCCGTTTAGCAGCGGGCGCTTTTGTGTGCGGTGAAGAGACGGCCTTGATCGCCTCGATTGAAGGCAAACGCGGTATGCCGCGCCCACGTCCACCCTATCCGGCAGAACGCGGTTTGTGGGGCTGCCCGACTTTGATTAACAACGTCGAAACATTTGCCAACATCACACCGATTATCCGAAATGGCGCGGACTGGTACGCGGCTATCGGAACTGAAAAAAGCAAGGGCACAAAGGTCTTCGCACTGACCGGAACGATCCAGAATACCGGGCTCATTGAAGTGCCGATGGGAACCCGCCTGCGCGAGATTATTTTTGATATTGGCGGCGGAATCCCCAACGGCAAACGCTTCAAAGCAGTGCAAACGGGTGGGCCATCCGGCGGCTGCATTACCGAAGATTATCTCGACATCCCCGTCGATTATGACTCGCTGCTGCAACTCGGTACCTATATGGGATCGGGCGGCATGATCGTGATGGATGAAACATCATGCATGGTGGATGTGGCACGCTATTTTATGGAATTCTGCATGGCGGAGTCGTGCGGCAAATGTATCCCCTGCCGTGTTGGTACAGCACAGATGTATGACCTGCTCGAAAAAATTACACAGGGTGAAGCCACATTAGATGACCTGGCGATGCTCGAAACCTTAGCCGACATGGTGAAAATCACCAGTTTGTGTGGACTCGGGCAAGGCGCTCCCACCCCCGTTCAAAGTACATTACGGTACTTCCGTGATGAGTACATGGCGCACATTGTCGATAAAGTTTGTCCTGCGGGCGTTTGCAAGATTCATCATCATGCGGAGGTGGCATTATGAGTAGTGTAGTCACACTCAAGATTAACGATCAAGACCTCAGCGGGCGTGATGATGAAACGATCCTCGACCTTGCCAACGAAAATGGCATATTCATCCCGACTTTGTGTCACCTCGAAGGGCTTTCCGATATTGGCGCGTGCCGTCTGTGTTTGGTCGAAATTAAAGGTATGTCGAAGCTGATGCCAGCCTGTGTCATCCGTCCCCAAGAAGGCATGGAAGTCTATACCGAATCCGAACGTCTGACGAAATACCGCCGCATGATTGTTGAACTCTTATTTGTCGAAGGCAACCACATCTGTTCAGTCTGTGTCGCCAACGGTCATTGTGACCTGCAAAACTTGGCTGGGACACTGGGTATTGACCACATTAACCTGCGCTATCGCAATCCAAAACGAGAAGTCGATGCTTCGCATGAGCGGTTCGAGCTAGATCATAACCGCTGCGTATTGTGTACGCGCTGTGTACGAGTCTGCGGTGAGGTGGAAGGTGCTCACACATGGGATGTGATGGGACGTGGTATCGAATCTTGCGTCATAACTGATTTAAATCAGCCGTGGGGCGAATCGGAAAGCTGCACGAGCTGCGGTAAGTGTGTCCAAGTGTGTCCAACAGGCGCACTGTTCGTCAAAGGCAAAGCAGTCGGTGAAATGACCAAGCATCAAGGTTTCTTGATGTCACTAGCGGAGATGAGAAAGATAGAAAAATGACTCGTACCAAGCTAGCAACAGTATGGTTAGACGGTTGTTCGGGCTGTCATATGTCCTTTCTGGACATCGACGAGCACTTGTTGGCGTTAGCTGACCAAATTGAATTGGTTTACAGCCCATTGGTTGACCGCAAAGATTTCCCTGACGAAGTGGATGTTACATTGGTCGAAGGTGCGGTCAGCAACGAAGCCGACTTGGAGAAAATTCGCCACATCCGTGCACACACACACATCCTCGTTTCACTGGGAGACTGCGCGGTAACGGGGAACGTCCCGACACTGCGAAACTCAATTGGCGCGGAGTCAGTGCTGCGCCGAGCCTACCTTGATCCCAAATTATTAGATCCTCAACTGCCTGACGAATCTGTACCCCGTCTGCTGCCGATGGTGCGTCCAGTCCATTCAGTCGTCAAGGTGGATATTTACGTACCGGGTTGTCCACCTTCAGCCACCACTATCTTATACGTGCTTACCGAACTGCTCGCCGGGCACACACCGGATTTGAAGGGCAAAACGCGCTTCGGCGCTTAGGAGTTAACATGGCACAACAAATTGTCATTGACCCGGTCACCCGTATCGAGGGTCATGCCAAAATCACAATCCAACTCGACGACGCTGGTCATGTTGAGGATGCTCATTTTCATGTGACGCAACTACGGGGTTTTGAAAAATTTTGCGAAGGTCGTCCGTTCCATGAAATGCCGTCATTGATGGCGCGTATCTGCGGGATTTGTCCGGTGAGTCATTTAGTAGCCTCGGCCAAAGCCTGTGACGCGCTGCTGGCAGTAAAAATCCCAATGACAGCGGCTAATCTACGGCGAATTCTTAATCTCGCGCAGATTGCTCAATCTCATGCGTTGAGTTTCTTTTACCTCTCCGCGCCAGATTTGTTGTTGGGTATGGATGCTGATCCCTTTCAACGCAACATATTCGGCATCGCCCAACAGCAGCCGCAGCTTGCGCGGGATGGTGTACGGCTGCGCCAGATTGGACAACAAATTATTGAGCTATTGGGCGGCAAGCGGATTCACCCCGCGTGGGTGGTTCCCGGTGGTGTGAGCGAACCGTTGAGCGCGGAAAAACGGGACACGATTCTGAAAATGCTGCCGGAAGGCATCGAGATTACACAGCGTACTTTGGTTTGGTTCAAGGGCATAGTCGGCAATTATGCTGATGAAATTAGCGCCTTTGCCACGCTAAACACGTTGTTTATGGGGCTAACCAACGAGCGCAATCAACTTGAGATGTATGACGGCTTGCTTCGCATTATAGATAAAGATGGCAAAATAGTCGCTGATCGATTAAACCCCGATAATTATGAAGATTACATCACCGAAAAAGTCGAGCCGTGGACGTATCTCAAATCGCCTTTTTATAAGCCTCTGGGTTATCCGGAAGGTGTGTACCGCGTCGGACCGTTGGCACGGTTGAACATCGTAAAATCCTGCGGCACCCCCCTTGCTGATGAAGCATTGGCGTTTTTCCGCACACTCGACTCGCAAAGTTCATTCCATTATCACTATGCGCGGCTGATCGAAATTCTGTACTGCTTCGAGAAGATTGATGAGCTGCTGCACACCCCCGACATTCTGAGTGATCGCGTACGTGCCTTTGCTGAGCCGAATAGCGAACATGGTGTCGGTGTCAGCGAAGCCCCGCGTGGCACACTGCTCCATCACTACCAGATCGACAAGAACGGCCTCATTGTTCGTGCGAACTTGATTATTGCAACCGGACACAACAATTTTGCGATGGATCGCAGTGTCCTGGATGTCGCAAAACGTTATGTGAATCAAGCACAAATCACCGAAGGCATGTTGAACCGTGTCGAAGCCGTTATTCGCGCTTTTGATCCGTGCTTAAGCTGTTCCACCCATGCGGTCGGACAAATGCCGCTGCAAATACAACTGCTCTCGCCCGATGGTGCTGTTGTGCAGGAAGTTAAACGATGATGCTCGTTATCGGTTATGGAAACCCGCTCAGAAGTGATGATGCCATCGGGCAGCGAATCGCGCAGATGATGGAAGAACGTCTAAAGCCGGAACCGCTGCAGGTCATAACAGCCTATCAGCTTACACCAGAATTGGTCGAACCTATCCGCGATGCTCAGTTGGTGATTTTCATTGATGCGAGGGTCGGACTAAAAGCGGGCACAGTCATCTGGGAAAGTGTCGCGCCAGAGATCAGTACAGGCACGTTCACCCATCACGTCAGTCCTGGGACACTTTTGGGCGCAGCGGATGAACTTTATTCAGCAAAACCCAAAGGTATTCTGATTTCGATTGTTGGTGCGACGTTCGATTATGGCAGTGATCTTTCTGATCAGCTTAACGGGATGCTGCCACAACTCGCCAATCAAGTCGAAGCCATTATCAAAACAAATATGAGTGTAGTTATTTAGGAGGACAAGCAATTATGCATGAATTTGGAATAGTTGAAGGTATTGTCAATAGCGTGTTGCCGCAGCTTGATTTACAGGGTGTTAAGCACATCACACAAATTCATTTCCGACGGGGCAGCGCTTTTAATGAGGATGCGCTACGTCAAGCTTATCAAGCAACTACGGCTGGAACTCTGCTCGAACACGCTGAATTGATAATCGACACTGTGAATCTGGATTACAAATGTACGTGTGGCTACCAACAAGTCATTACGAGTGATGATCTGGAAGGCCATATGTTTATTTGCCCTGACTGTGGGCATGTCCATGAAGTTGATGAGGCGCATGACCTTGAGTTAGTCGAGGTTATCGCAGAAACGGAATAACGATGACTGAACGTCGTCGGGTGACGGTTCAAGGGCTTGTACAAGGGGTGGGATTCCGCCCCTTTATTTATCGTTTAGCCCATGAGCTAGACTTGAATGGTTGGGTTGTCAACTCATCGCAGGGTGTGACAGTTGAAGTTGAAGCCATTCCGCTTCAGTTGGATACTTTCCTCAGTCGTTTGCAGAATGAACTGCCGCCACATGCCGCCATTCATCATCTCGATTGGCAAAATATAGCACTTGTCGGCGAACGGGCATTTGAAATCCGCCACAGCAACCATAATGGCGCAAAAACCGCGCTTGTCCTGCCCGATCTGGCGACTTGTCCCGAATGCTTGCAAGAAATCTTTGATCCAACGAACCGCCGCTATAGTTATCCGTTTACCAACTGCACCAACTGCGGCCCGCGTTTCAGTATCGTACAAGCGCTCCCCTATGATCGTCCGAATACCACCATGCGCCATTTCAAGATGTGTGATGAATGCCATGCTGAGTACGAAAATCCGCTGGATCGACGCTTCCATGCACAGCCGAATGCCTGCCCCAAATGCGGCCCACAGCTTGCCCTTTGGGATAAATACGGTGCAATCCTCGCCGTTCATGATGAGGCGCTGCTGAAAACTGCCGAAGTTATCCGTCAAGGTCAGGTGATTGCCATAAAAGGAATTGGCGGCTTTCACCTGATGGTCGATGCAAGAAATGAAGAAGCTGTTAGTCTGCTTAGGTCGCGGAAACATCGTTACGAAAAACCGTTGGCGCTGATGTTCCCTTCGCTTGAAATTATCAAAGCGACTTGTGAAGTTTCAGACCTCGAAGAAAAGTTACTCACCTCATATGAAGCACCGATTGTGCTGCTAAAACGGATCGCTGGTGACATTGCTCCCAACGTTGCCCCGGATAACCCCTATTTGGGTGTGATGCTGCCCTATACACCGCTGCATCATCTGTTGATGCACAAACTAGAGTTTCCGATGGTTGCCACCAGCGGCAATTTGTCCGGTGAACCTATTTGCATTGATGAACATGAAGCCGTGGAGCGATTAGGCGAAATTGCTGATTTTTTTCTGGTTCATAACCGCCCGATAGAGCGACATATCGATGACTCGATTGTGCGGGTTGCCGCTGGACGTGAATTGATTTTGCGGCGGGCGCGAGGTTATGCACCGTTGCCGATTGAACTACCTAAAGATGTGCCAACCCTCATTGCTGCTGGATCGCATCTAAAGAATACAGCGGCTGTTACCGGTGGACAGCGGGTCTTCCTCAGCCAGCATATTGGCGACATGGATACAGTGCAGGCTTACGCTGCGTATCGGCGCGTCATCCACGATTTTCAGCAGCTATATGATTTAGTTCCTTCGACAGTAGCCTGTGATTTACATCCTGACTATCGTTCGACTCGTTATGCGGAAGCGTTGGGATTGCCGATCATTCGTGTTCAGCATCATTACGCACATGTGCTGTCTTGTATGGCTGAAAATCATCTGCAAGCACCGGTTCTGGGTGTGTCATGGGACGGGACAGGTTATGGTACGGATGGCACAATTTGGGGCGGCGAGTTTCTACTTGTTAAGGAAAAGTCATTTGAACGCGCGGCTCATCTTATGACATTCCGCTTGCCGGGTGGTGATCAAGCCATAAAAGAACCACGGCGCTCAGCACTTGGATTGTTATATGCTGTATTCGGCAATGATATTCCGACTGACCTAGCACCTATTCAGAGTTTCTCCCTTTTTGAATTGTCCCTTCTAAAATCCGCCCTACAAAAAGGCATTAATGCTCCGCTTACTTCCAGCGGGGGGCGGTTGTTTGACGCGGTAGCTGCACTTATCGGTTTACGTCAGTTTGCCAGCTTTGAGGGTCAGGCGGCAATGGATTTGGAATTCATCCAAAACGGAAGAATAAGCGACAAATGCTACCCGTTTGAAGTTACAGACATCACTGGTGACTTAGACCCTCCAAGACGCATACTGGACTTGAAGCTGACCATCAAAGCAATTGTTGATGACTTGAGGGCTGGCGTAGTGGCAGGTGAGATCGCGACCATCTTCCACAATACGCTGACCGAAATGATTATCCATATTGCTCAGCAACAAGGCGAAAAGCGTGTAGTTTTGACGGGTGGCTGTTTCCAGAATAAAACCTTACTGGAACGCACCATCGACAGGTTGCTTGCAGAAGGCTTTAGCCCTTACTGGCATCGCAATATTCCACCGAATGACGGCGGTATCGCTTTAGGGCAAATCATGGCAGCTCTCAAGGAGCAATGAAAAATGTGTTTAGCGGTTCCGGGAAAAATTATCAGTATTAAGGGTGAAGACGCGCTGGAACGAACAGCTAGAGTGAATTTTGGCGGTGTTATTAAAGAAATTAGCCTCGCCTTTGTTCCTGAAGCGCAGATTGGTGAATACGTGATTGTACATGTTGGTTTTGCCCTCAGTATTGTCGATGAAACTGAAGCGGCGAGGGTATTTGAATATTTAGCGCAAATGGGCGAATTAGGAGAACTCCAAAATGAGTAAACGGGCAGTAACAACCATAGACGGCAATGAAGCGGTAGCCCGCGTCGCCTATAAACTAAATGAAGTGATTGCACTTTATCCGATTACCCCCTCTACCCCAATGGGTGAATCGGCAGATGAATGGGCATCCGCAGGTAAACCGAATTTGTGGGGAACGGTTCCGCAGGTCGTCGAAATGCAGAGCGAAGGCGGTGCCGCAGGTGCAATACATGGTGCACTTCAGGCCGGGGCATTAGCCACGACGTTTACGGCTTCGCAGGGTTTACTATTGATGATTCCGAATATGTATAAGATCGCTGGAGAACTCACTTCGGCGGTTTTTCATATTGCGGCACGGTCATTGGCGGCACAGGGACTTTCCATTTTTGGCGATCATAGCGATGTGATGGCCGCACGGGCGACAGGTTGGGCAATGTTGTCATCAGCCTCGGTACAAGAGGCGCATGATTTCGCGCTCATCAGCCAAGTAGCCACGCTCAAAACACGGCTGCCATTTCTGCATTTCTTCGATGGCTTCCGCACCTCGCATGAAGTCGTCAAAATGGAACTGCTGAACGACGACGACTTACGTTCGATGATTCCATACGAGAAAATTTTAGAACATCGGGCGCGGGCGCTCTCGCCTGACCATCCGATTATGCGCGGAACGGCGCAAAACCCTGATGTCTACTTCCAAGCGAGGGAAACGGTCAATCCTTATTATGAAGTCTGTCCGGGGATTGTGCAGCAAGCGATGGATGACTTCGCAAAGCTGACGGGACGGCACTATCATCTGTTTGACTATGTTGGCGCACCGGATGCCGAGCGCGTCATTGTCATGATGGGTTCGGGCAATGAAGCGGCGCATGAAACGGTCGATTATCTGACCGCACGAGGCGAAAAAATCGGCTTGCTCAAAGTGCGCTTGTACCGTCCATTTGATATGAAATGTTTTGCGGCTGCATTACCTGCAAGCGTCAAAGCAATTGCCATATTAGACCGCACCAAAGAACCGGGCAGTGGTGGCGAACCGCTGTATCTGGATTGCCTCACCGCACTGCACGAAGAATGGCAGCATGGACAAATGCCCAAACTGGTCGGTGGACGCTACGGCTTGTCCTCGAAGGAATTCACGCCAGCGATGGTCAAGGCTGTTTTTGATAATCTAGCGCTGCCTAAACCCAAGAACCACTTCACTATTGGTATCAATGATGACGTGAGCAACACCAGTCTTGATTTTGATCCTGAATTCTCAATTGAGTCGGACTCAGTCATTCGCGCAGTCTTTTACGGTCTAGGTGCGGACGGCACGGTTGGCGCGAACAAGAACTCGATCAAGATTATCGGTGAAAACACCGACAACTATGCTCAGGGCTACTTCGTTTATGACTCGAAGAAGTCAGGCTCGATGACGATTTCGCATCTGCGTTTCGGTGCGAAGCCCATCCACTCTAACTATCTCATCACCAAAGCGAATTTCGTAGCCTGCCATCAACCCGCATTCCTTGAACAACACGATATGCTCAAAGACCTTGTACCGGGTGGTGTCTTCCTGCTGAATACTTATTACGGCGCGGATGAAATTTGGAATCACCTGCCCGAACCGATCCAAGAACAAATTATCAGCAAGAAGGTCAAATTCTATGTGATTGACGCGCTGAAGATTGCCCACGAAGCAGGCATGAAAGGGCGTATCAACACTGTGATGCAAGTTTGTTTCTTCGCTATTTCCGGTGTACTACCTCGCGACGAAGCGATTGATGCCATCAAACACTCTATTGAGAAAACCTACGGCAGGAAGGGCGAAGAAATCGTCGAGAAGAACTTGCTGGCGGTTGACGCGACCTTGGAGAATCTGTTTGAAGTCAAAGTCCCAGCAGCAGTCACGACCAAAGTGGCCTTCCTACCACCTGTTGCAGATACAGCTCCCGACTTTGTACGGAATGTCTTGGGTGAAATGATCGCACGGCGTGGTGATCTTATTCCTGTCAGTGCCCTTCCCGTCGATGGTACCTACCCGACCGGTACGGCCCAATGGGAGAAGCGTAATATCGCGACCGAAATCCCCGTTTGGGATCCCGACATATGTATTCAGTGCGGTAAGTGCGCGATGGTTTGCCCACACGCCGTTATCCGCATCAAAGCCTATGAACCAGAATTGCTCGAAGGCGCACCGGCGACATTCAAGTCGATGGATGCCCGCGATACCGAATGGAAGGGCGAAAAGTACACCATTCAAGTATCGCCGGAAGATTGCACGGGCTGCGGTATTTGCGTCGATGTTTGCCCGGTCAAGAATAAGTCGATGGTCAACCTTAAGGCCATCAATATGGAGGCACAACCGCCTATTCGCGAATCCGAGCGTCATAACTGGAACTTCTTCACGGCGCTTCCCGAAACCGATCGGCGCAACATTAAGGTCAATAGTATCCGCCAACAGCAAGCACAGCAGCCGTTGTTTGAATTCTCCGGCGCTTGTGCTGGCTGCGGAGAGACACCTTATCTGAAGTTGGTTTCACAGTTATTCGGGGATCGCTCCGTGATCGCCAACGCAACCGGTTGTTCGTCAATCTACGGCGGCAACCTACCCACGACACCTTGGGCGAAAAATTCTGAGGGACGCGGGCCAGCATGGTAAAACTCGCTGTTTGAGGATAACGCCGAATTCGGTCTCGGTATGCGCGTCGCACTCGACAAACAGCATGAGATGGCCTTTGAACTCGTTCAGCAGTTATCCGCTAAAATTGGTGGTGAATTGGTCGAAAGCTTGTTGAACGCTGACCAATCGGACGAATCAGGCATCCACGATCAACGTGAACGTGTTGTCATATTGAAAGAAAAACTCGCGGTCATGCAATCTGAAGAAGCGCTGCGTTTGTTGACGCTGGCAGATGCACTGGTGAAGAAAGATGTTTGGATTGTTGGTGGTGATGGTTGGGCATACGACATCGGTTTTGGCGGCCTCGACCACGTAATCGCCAGCGGACGCAACGTTAATATTCTGGTGATGGATACCGAAGTGTATTCGAACACAGGCGGTCAGATGTCGAAGTCTACCCCACGCGGTGCGGTCGCCAAATTCGCAGCAGGCGGTAAGCCAGCTGGAAAGAAGGACTTGGGGTTGATCGCCATGAGCTACGGCAATGTGTACGTAGCGCGGGTTGCGATGGGTGCTAAGGACGAACAGACCTTACGCGCTTTCCTCGAAGCCGAAGCTTATGATGGCCCATCGCTGATCATCGCTTACAGTCACTGCATTATGCACGGCATCGACATGAGTAGAGGAATGCGTGACCAGAAGGCAGCAGTCGACTCTGGTCAATGGCCGCTCTACCGCTATAACCCGGAACGTGCAGAACAGGGTGAAAATCCAATGGTACTCGACTCGCGTGCGCCGAAGATTCCAGTGAAGGATTACCTGCACATGGAGACACGCTTTAATATGCTCGAATTCAGTAAGCCAGAAGTTGCAAAGGTGTTATTCGCGGAAGCCCAAAACGATGTAAATGAACGCTGGGCGCTCTACGAATATATGGCATCACGGAAACTAAAACCCTCGAATGGACAAAATGACCATAACGGTGAAGGAGATCAATCGTGAATATTACAACAACCTATCTAGGTATGACCTTACGTTCACCATTGGTGGCTTCTGCATCACCGCTCTCGGAAAGTGTGGACAACATCCGCCGGATGGAAGATGCGGGCGCGGGTGCAGTAGTGTTGTTTTCATTATTTGAAGAACAAATTCGCCGCGAACGTGAGTTGTTGTTCGATCATACGACCATCGGTACAGATACCTTTGCCGAGGCGCTGACCTATTTTCCGGAGCCGGAAACCTATCACGCTGGCCCAGATCAATATCTCGAACTCATCCGAAAAGCCAAAGAGGCTGTTAAGATGCCCGTCATTGCCAGCCTTAACGGTAGTTCGATTGGCGGTTGGACGAAGTTTGCCCGTGAGATGCAAGCTGCCGGTGCCGATGCACTGGAACTGAATATCTATTACATTCCGACCGATCCAAAGCTCACGAGTGATGATGTCGAAGAAACTTACCTTGAAATCCTCCGTAATGTGAAGTTGGCAGTCACTATTCCGGTCGCGGTCAAGCTCAGCCCGTATTTCAGCAATATGGCGAATATGGCTCACAATTTGGATCAAGCCGGGGCGAACGCCTTGGTGCTGTTCAACCGCTTCTACCAACCGGATATTGATCTGGATACGTTGGAAGTAAAACCCAATGTCATACTAAGTACACCTCAAGCGATGCGCCTGCCGTTAACATGGATTGGCATTCTATATAAGCGGATCGCAGCTGATTTGGCAGCGACTAGCGGTATCCATTCCGGTGAGGATGCAATAAAGATGATTTTAGCCGGGGCGAACGTCACTATGATGACCTCGGCACTGCTCAAAAACGGTATTGGTCACCTCAGTGTGGTTGAACAGCAACTTCGTACGTGGATGGAAGAACACGAATACGAATCGGTAACGCAGATGCGAGGCAGTGTCAGCCAGATGCATGCCGAAGATCCGGCGGCCTTCGAGCGAGCCCAATATATGCGTGCCCTGACGACTTATAGACCACCAATTTCATCCTAGGTCTTTCGCTTGAACAAGGGATATAAAAACCCCTTGTTCAACCCCTATCTCGCCTAACACTCTGTATGAGCATTTTGGATTCCTAGTTCCGAAGGTGAGCCATGAAATATATTGATGAGTATCGTGATGCCAAGGCAGCATGGCAGCTTGCCCATGCGATCGATCGCATCACCACAAAAGCTTGGACTCTCATGGAAGTCTGTGGCGGGCAAACCCACGCCATTGTCAAATATGGAGTGGATGAATTGCTGCCCGAAAAGATCACCTTGCTGCATGGACCCGGCTGCCCAGTATGTGTGACAGCCGTAGAACTGATTGATAAAGCCGTTGATATTGCGGCGCGTCCTGAAGTGATTTTTACCTCGTTTGGCGATATGATGCGTGTGCCGGGAACCAAAGGCGATTTACTATCCTCGAAGGCGGCAGGCAGTGATGTACGTATGGTGTACTCCCCGCTTGACGCGCTAAAAATCGCCAAAGATAACCCACAAAAACAGGTGGTTTTTTTCGCGGTTGGCTTTGAAACCACTACACCAGCCAATGCACTGGCAGTTTATCAAGCCGCACGCCAACAGATTGACAATTTCTCTATTTTGGTTTCACATGTGCTGGTTCCGCCTGCGATTGAAGCCATTCTGTCTGCACCCGACAACCGTGTTCAAGCCTTCCTTGCTGCGGGTCATGTGTGTGCGGTGGTTGGTTACACCGAATATGAACCACTGGCACAGAAATATCACATTCCTTTCGTAGTCACCGGTTTCGAGCCTGTGGACATCTTGCAGGGAATCTATATGACGATCAAGCAGCTTGAGGAAGGTCGGGCTGAGGTCGAGAATCAGTACACACGCTGTGTACTGCGTGAAGGCAACCAGCCTGCCCAAGAAATTGTGCGTGAGGTATTTACCATCGTTGACCGTAAATGGCGTGGGATCGGGGAAATTCCGCAAAGTGGCCTAGGCTTACGCGAACCTTACATCCATTTCGACGCTGAAACACGTTTCGGCCTCACTGATTACAGTGTCGTGGAAAGTAGTATTTGTATCAGTGGAACCGTTCTGCGCGGCTTAAAAAAGCCTTTTGAATGTCCAGCTTTCGGAACTGTGTGTACACCAGAGCATCCCTTAGGTGCAACAATGGTTTCCAATGAAGGTGCATGCGCAGCGTATTATCGTTACCGCCGACCCGTTGAATTTGATAAACCTGTTACGCCTATAGACTTAGGGATACGCTCATGAACAGTTCAATTGATTCAAAATCCATATCACTGGGTATGAATTTCACATCGACATGTCCCATCCCGATTTCGGAATACCCCAATGTGCTGTTAGCACATGGCAGTGGTGGCAAGTTGATGCATAACCTGTTAGCAAAGTTGGTGCTGCCTGCTTTTGATAATATGATCCTTCAAGCACAACATGACGGTGCCGTATTTCCAGTGGGTAATGCCAAGCTGGCGTTTACCACCGATTCTTATGTGGTGCATCCCCTGTTTTTTCCCGGCGGCAACATTGGCACACTGGCGGTCAACGGTACGGTGAATGACCTCGCCATGTGTGGCGCAAAACCGCTCTTTTTGAGCGCGGGTTTTATCCTCGAAGAAGGCTTGTCAATGGAAACGTTGTGGCAAGTGATACAATCCATGCGTGAGACAGCACAAGTGGCAGGTGTGCAAATCGTTACCGGCGATACCAAAGTAGTGGATAGAGGCAAAGGTGACGGCATTTTCATCAATACCTCTGGGATTGGCATTATTGAACACGATCTGACGATTGCCCCATCAAACGTTCAATTAGGTGATGCAATACTTATTAACGGCGATATTGGGCGACACGGCATGGCAATCATGGCTGCACGCGAAGGATTAGCATTCGAGAGCGAAATTGAAAGCGATTGTGCACCGCTGGTGGCATCCGTTTTGGCGCTCATCGATGCTGGAATTGATGTTCACTGCTTACGTGACCTAACACGTGGTGGATTAGCCAGTGGTTTAGTTGAAATTGCGACGAGTGCAGGCTTTCACATTCACATTGATGAAACAGCCATCCCGGTGATTGAGGATGTGCGCGGAGCCTGTGAAATTCTTGGCCTCGATCCAATGTATGTCGCTAATGAAGGATGTTTTATCGCATTTATCCCTGCTAGTCAGGCCGAACAAGCGCGTGATATCATGGGTCAAAACGCCCGATTGATTGGCACTGTGCAAGACGCTTCTTCGAACTTCGTGACCATGCGTAGCGCCATTGGTGCCAATCGCATTGTCGATATGTTAAGCGGTGACCAACTCCCCCGAATCTGTTGACCACTAAGTTTCCGCAAATAATGTTATTCCTGTCACCCTAGAATATGCCTAATGTCAGTAGCACAATGAGTCTCATCAGCAGGACAATAATCTCAAAGGTTCTTAACAATAATTTGAGGGAGTGATGAACAATGGTCACACTAACAAAACCTGCTGCGACAAAAAAGGAAACCGATGGGCACAAAACGGCCCCGCCCAAACGGTGGGTTTATTTGTTTGATGAGGTAGAACTGGCAGAGAAAGAGGTCGGAGGCACATGGGATAAAGTACGTGCGCTTCTCGGTGGTAAAGGTTCAGGATTGGCTGACATGACCCGGACGGGTGTACCTGTTCCCCCGGGATTCACCATTACCACTCAGGCCTGTAACGCCTATCTGACTGAAGGCGGCAAATTCCCTTCGGGCATGTGGGATCAAGTATTGGAAGCGCTACAAACCGTCGAGAAGCAATCCGGCAAAAATTTCGGCAACGTGAAAAATCCACTGTTGGTTTCGGTGCGTTCCGGCGCGAAGTTCTCGATGCCCGGCATGATGGACACTGTTCTGAATCTAGGTCTGACTGATCCCATTGCCGAAAGTATGGTCACTATGACAGGCGATGCACGGTTTGTTTTCGACGCCTATCGCCGTTTGGTGCAGATGTTTGGTTCGGTAGTTATGGGTATGCCCGATGAACCGTTTGAAGAATATCTGACAGAGATGAAGAAAAATCGCAAGGTCAAGGCCGATGTTGACCTCAATGCTGATGATTGGAAACAGGTTACCAAGCAGTTCAAGGTTTTGTATAAGGAACATGTAGGCGAGGATTTCCCGCAGGACCCACTGGTTCAGATGGAACATGCCATTGAAGCAGTATTTAAGTCATGGAACGGTAAACGCGCTTTCGACTATCGTAATGCTGCTGGAATTTCCCACAACTTAGGAACAGCGGTCAACATTCAGACGATGGTTTTTGGCAACATGGGCGCGGACTCTGGTACAGGTGTGGCCTTTACACGGAATCCATCAACGGGCGAAAGGAAACTCTTCGGCGATTTCTTGATGAACGCACAAGGCGAGGACGTAGTAGCTGGTATCCGCACACCGGAGCCAATTGCCCAACTGGAAGAAGAGAACCCCAAAGTTTTCAAGCAGTTTGTAGACGTAAACGCAAAGCTAGAAAAACATTACCGCGAAATGCAAGACGTTGAGTTCACCATCGAAAAAGGTAAATTATGGATGCTGCAAACCCGTGACGGCAAACGTACCGCACGCGCAGCCGTCCATATTGCTGTTGAGATGGTTGATGAAGGTTTAATTACCCGACAAGAAGCTGTTCTCCGTATTTCACCCCACCATGTGCTGCAACTGTTACACCCGCAATTTGACATCGATGACAAGCAGAATGCTGAAAAGGCTGAACGTCAGATTGCTAAAGGCGTTAATGCCTCGCCCGGAGCAGCAGTCGGTGTGGTGGCATTTGATGCGGATGTCGCTGAAAAGTGGGGCAAGGCTGGTAAATCGGTCATTATGGTACGGCCTGAAACCAAGCCAGATGATGTACATGGCATGTTGGCATCCAAGGGTATTCTCACCAGTCGCGGCGGTGCCACCAGCCACGCAGCGGTTGTCGCCCGACAATTCGGTGTACCTTGTGTTTGCGGTGCAGAAGCACTCGACATTGATGTTCGTGAACGGGTATTAAAGGTCGGTGACATTGAAGTTCATGAAGGGGATACCCTTTCGATTGACGGTGGTACGGGTGAAGTCTTTATCGGTGAAATCAAACGCGTTGAACCGGACTTCGCACGTGAGACCTATTTACGCAAACTCCTCGGTTGGGCAGATGGCTTCCGCCGCTTAGGTATTTATGCCAACGCGGACTATCCCCAAGATGCTCGTCGCGCCCGCGAATATGGCGCGGAGGGTGTCGGTTTGTGCCGTACCGAGCATATGTTCTTCCAGGAAGAACGCTTACCGATCGTTCAAGCAATGATTCTTGCTGAACCAAACAGCGAAGAAGAAAAGGTGCAACTCGACCTGCTGCAACAATTCCAACATGATGATTTTTATGGCATTTTCAAAGCGATGGACGGTCAGCCTGTGATTATCCGCTTGCTCGATCCGCCGCTGCACGAGTTCATGCCTGCTCACGAACAGTTGGCACTGCGCGCCGCTGGCCTGCGCTTAATGAATGACCGGCCCAACGAACTCCTCCGCGTTGAGCAATTGATGACTGCCGTTGAAGGCCTACAAGAATTCAACCCGATGCTCGGCCTGCGCGGCAGTCGTCTCGGTATTCTCCGCCCTGCCATTAGCGAGATGCAGGTGCGGGCGCTGTTTGAGGCGGCTTGCCAGTTGAAATCAGAAGGTGTCGATGTTCACCCTGAAATCATGGTCGCGGTGACTAACCACGCCAATGAAGTCAAGTTCATGCGTACCTTAATTGAACGTGTAGCGAATGAAGTTATGGCGCAATACAACTTCCCACTGGAATATAAGATTGGCACGATGATTGAACTGCCACGCGCCGCGATTATCGCTGACCAAATGGCTGAGTATTCAGAGTTCTTCTCCTTTGGTACAAATGATCTGACTCAAACCACCTTCGGTATCAGCCGTGATGATGCCGAAGGTAAGTTTTTGCTGTATTACGTTGAGCATGGTCTCTTGCCGGAAAACCCGTTCCAAGTGATTGATCCAGACGGCGTAGGCTATCTGATTAAATTGGCTGTCGAAAAAGGTCGCAGCGTTCGTCCAGAAATGGAAATCGGCATTTGCGGTGAACATGGTGGCGACCCCAAGAGTATCAGTTTCTGCCATAGTGCAGGGCTTAACTATGTGAGTTGCTCTCCGTTTCGTGTACCAGTTGCCCGTTTGGCAGCCGCACAGGCTGCATTGAAGGATCAAGGGGTTAAGGTCACAGAAGACAAATAGTTATTAGCTGATTGATGCCTTTAGAGGGTTAGCGTTTTCAAGCGTTTAACCCTCTTCTTATTGCACGAGTTCTTATTATTCTATAGTAGTAAAATCGCAACCATCTGTTTCGTTGGCCAAAAGACACGTCTTGCTTAGGTTGTTCCATACTTTTCGACAAACTGCTCGACATTCATGAGATCATCAAATCGGGCCTAAAGTGTTGCACGGTTCCAATCCCGCCACGCAATTTGGAGTAGCATCTTGGTGATTTCTTCTGGAAAGCGAACACGTATCGGCTTTGCTGGAACACCCGCCACAAAAGTGCAAGGTTCATCGTCTTTGGTGACGACAGCACTGGAACCGACAACCACGCCCATGCCGTACATGATCCGCCGGTATGTGATGTGGTGCAGAGTCACCCGTTCCATCGGATGATTGCCGAGATTGATGCAAACGTGCGAAGCGATATTGCTAAATTTGCCAAATTCGGAATAGATGATCTAGTTGTCACCTACCGTATGGCTGTAGTCTCCCATAGTAGTTTCAATCAACCGGGTATTCGTGGGGGATATCACTTATATCGCCATACGCGAAGGTTGGTTGTATCTGGAGGGGGGCTGGATACCTACTCGCGGCTCACTGTCGGTTAGTCGATGAGTGAACGGATCACCGAACCGCTGGTCTGTGACGCGCTGCGCATGGCGCTAGCTCAGCGCGACACACCGAAATTGCATCATTCTGACAGTGCAACCAACACACCAGTCACGGCTATATGGCACTGTTGGACAAGACTCAGGTACAAGTAAGCATGAGTAGTGTTGGGTGCTATTTCGATAATGCCATGAAAGAGAAGGCTCTGTGCCGCCTAAAACGAGTGCTGACCACACCTTAATCGAGAGCCTTGGCTCAGCAAACCACCTTTGAGTAAATTGAGGTTTGATACAATCGTCAGCGGCGGCATTCTGCGCTCGGCTATCTCAGCCCTTGTGGAATTGAGCAACGAGACCGCCGCTGATATTTTGGATGTCTGTCTAATCGGGATAACTCTAGGGAGTTGTGGCCTGAAATCATACAGAGTGCTCAGACTATCGGTAAGTCAAAGGAAAAGGTGACCTGTAAAGAGGCTGATTCAACCCACATCTTGCCGTGATGGAGTTCAATGAGTTGCTTGGAAATTGCCAAGCCCAATCCACTGCCTCCTGTATCATGTTCGCGCGATTCGGAGGCTCGCCAGAATGGCATGAAGACGTGTTTGACCTCATCAGGGGTGAGATGACTGCCTGTATTTCTGACGGAGAGTTTTACACGACCTGCAGATTGTTCAACGGTGACTGTAATTTCGCCTTCTGGCGGTGTATGACGCAGGGCGTTGGTGAGCAGGTTGCCAAGTACCTGTTGCAACCGCTGTGAATCGGCCTGAATAGGTATGTTAGGGGCAGAAGCCAAGAAGACGAGTTGAACCTCGGCATCAAGGGCTAGGGGACGAAAACGTTCGACCATGTCACCGGCTAAATCGGTTAAGGAAACTGATGTGAGATTGAGCGGGAGATGTTTGGCCTCGGCTAATGTAAGGACACGTAAATCATCCACTAGACGACCGAGATAGAGGGTTTGTTCATGGGCAACGGCTAGATGTTCTTGATCCAGAGTAAAAATGCCATCGCGCATCGCTTCAAGATGCCCTCGCAGGACACTTACCGGTGTGCGCAATTCGTGGGCGATATCTGCTGCCATACGCTGGCGCAATGTTTCTGCATCCGCAATTTGAATGGACATTTCGTTGAAGGCTTGCGCCAGTGCTTTCGTTTCGACTGTTCCGGTTACGGCGACTTGCTGCCCTAAGTGCTTATTTGGGAAATCGTGAATGATGTGCGTCAGATCCTTCAGCGGGCGTGCAAGTAACCATGATAAGCCGGCACCAACTGTAACTGCTAACATCGAAACAACGACCCCGCTTATTGCAAGAGTTCGATTAGCTTCATTCAAAAAAGCGATTTCCGCGCTGCCGAGTGCGTCCTCTCCCGGTGTGCGGCGATGGAAAATTCCGACAAATTGACCATCAACAACGAGCCGGGATGCTTGTGAAAGCGATGCCTCTGGAATCATTGTGCCTACAAGGGATTGATCTGTGGAGGTAACGATGACCCCATCCATATCTGCGATGCTGAACACTGCACCCCGTCCACCACCTTCACCACGTAAGCCAAATAGCGATTCTGCCCCAACCCAATTTTGATGTTCTGCGTAGTAGCTTTGCAAACGGTCTATTTGCTACTGACTATTGGCTGAGGTATTACGCTGGTCGAGATATTGTCGAAAATCGACTTCCGTTGTCCGCTGCACTGCCAGTGCCATCGCAATGATGCTCAGCCATGCAATTGCTAAAAAGGCGAGCGACAGCCGTATCCAAAGCTTATTCAAGTTCAGGTCTCATTCGGTATCCGACTCCATAAACTGTTTCGATGTATTCAGGGTTTTTGGAATCAGGTTCGATTTTCAAACGTAGATTTTTGACGTGGACATCAATTGTGCGTTCATACCCGGCGAAAGCTTCCCCTTGCATATGATCAAGCAACTCCATACGGGTATAGACGCGTCCCGGTCGGGTAATAAGCGCTTTTAGAATACCAAACTCACTGGGCGTTAAATCAACGCGTTGATCTGCAATGCTCACCAGAAGCGTTTCCGTGTTCAATTCGACCGATCCAACTCGAAACATGATGGGTTCGGTCAGCAGTTCGCCAGAAACCCGACGCAGCAAGGCACGCACCCGCGCCACAACCATACGGGGACTGAAGGGCTTGGGTAGATATTCATCAGCTCCAATTTCCAGTCCCCTAATCTGGTCAATTTCTTCTACACGAGCAGTGAGAAACAATAAGGGAACACTGCTTTCCTTACGAATGAGCCGCGCAGCATCCCATCCATCCATCACTGGCATCATAACGTCGAGAATCACTAAGTCAGGTTTTTCGTGGCGGAACACAAACAACGCTTCGCGGCCATTTCGGGCAGTGACCACCTGAAAACCATCTTGTTTCAGATAGGAGCCAACGCTTTCCAAAATATGCGGTTCATCATCTGCGATTAAAATTTTGCGAGCCACGATGTTTCCCTTTCTGTAAGTTTCAACTGATACCACTATGGCTTCACTTTGGTCGTGTTAGCCACTTCCGGAGCAGTCAGTTCCAGACTGCGGAGATAAGCGACAATCGCTGAAATATCGGCATCGTTAAGATAACCACTCCATGCAGGCATGGCGGTGCTGGTAACACCCAAGCTGATAATGTTGTAGATGACGTCATCGGTTGTTTGGGTTAAGAATGTCTTGTTATTAAGGGCAGGAGCTAGTCTCGTCCCGTAGCCATCAGTGCCATGACATTGGCTGCACACCAGATTGAACATTTGGTGGCCGCTGTCAATCGTTGCGGGACTTCTATCAATCGGTTTTGACTGAATCATTGGCAATTGTACTCCGATGGTATCTAATTCATCCCACCGTTGGATGAGGGATACAACGTCGGTGATTTGTTGCGCGGTCAAGGCACGTTCCCATGACGACATCACGGTAGCGGGTACACCCTGCTGAATAATACGCGTTACCTCAGCGTCGGTCAAACGACTGCGGAGTTCAGCGCTGTTTAACACAGGGGCAATGTTGGTTCCTTCACCATTCGCACCGTGACAAGCGATACAGTTTTCCGCGTAAGTTGTCAGCCCGCTGGCCAGTTGGTCACCCGATGGCAGTGTTCTCACGGTTACCAGAGTTTCTTCGGGGATTTCTATAGCAGTTATTTGAGGCGGCACCAGATTCAGATCTACCGCGCGAGCAGATACCGTATCCCATACGTCCGACTGAACCATCATGACCAAACTGCTGATTTGGGATTGCATCAGAATACCACCTTCGTTCACACTGTAGGCAGTCATTGCAGTATTGTAGCGCCCTCGTTCAATGGTATGGTAAAGCGTTTCGGTATCCATGTTCCGAACACCATCGTTATTCAAGACCGGGTAAGCGGCTACGCCTTCGCCGGTGGCCCCATGACAGGTGATGCAGTTTTTGACATATAAATCAACCCCTTCAACGATAGCCTCACTGCGGAAGTTCGCGGTTGCTTCAAGCTGCTGACCGGGCTCGCGCAGCATGGCGAAACCAAACCCCGTTACAATCAGCAGCACCCCGAATGTTCCCAACCAACTCATGCTGCGCGTCATCATACACCTCCCTCAACATACACCAAATCGCCAGCCGTTGCGTGATCGCGCTGGATGGCTTCACCTGTATTGACCATAACAACACCATTTTCAATCGAGATTAGGAAGTGATCTAATGGACGAGGAGCAGGGGTATTCAATACCTGTCCATTCATCTCAAACGCGGACGCATGACACGGACATACGAATTTTCCTTGTGCTTGATCCCAAGGGACAGCACAGCCCAGATGGGTACATTTGCGATA
The DNA here is from genome assembly GCA_038251045.1 of Aggregatilineales bacterium. Lineage (GTDB taxonomy): Bacteria > Chloroflexota > Anaerolineae > Aggregatilineales > Phototrophicaceae > CFX2. The sequence goes on from JBBSBS010000013.1 coordinate 32,715, forward strand.
AAGCGCGATAAAACCGCCATCCTGCATCCGCACTAGATAAAAGCGTCCACTGTTGAACGGGGTAACGCTGCCGGCGGGGAAATCAGCGACCTGTCCTGCTTCGATTATGCTGCCGAACTCGCCCGCAACAGCCCGTGGTGAGAGAAAACTCAAGGCAACACCACCGGCTTGTGCAACTGCCAGTGCGCCCGCGGCACCCCACACCACTTTTAAGAAGTCTCGCCGTTTAACTGGCTGCTGCAATTCGCTCATTTCAACACCTCCCAAGGCCACATCAAGGCCATGCCTTCACCCCGGAAGGCGATGCCGATAATCGTTAGGACTATAAAATTGGTCACCAATAACACGAACACACTTTGCCGTGTCTCACAGGCCGAAGCCGTAAAGAGACGCTTGACCAATTCGTAATAGCCAAGTAAAAGTAGCAGCAGTGCAGCTAAAGGCACCCATCCATTGCTTACGATGGTGGGCAGCGTAGGCAATAGGGCGGGTAGATCCAGAGCGTATTCATCCAGCAGCACCAAGGCGGGTGTGACGATGAGTGCCGTGAGTACACCTATGATCACCATTTGCCGCCCCTTAGGAGAACGGAACCATACGCCTTCGGCACTGATATCAAAGCGTTGATAAGGCAGCAGCACCAGCGCACCCAGAGCTAGCGCAGGAATGACGATGGCGGCGAATACAGGATGGAAGTGAAGGAGGAGTTCTTGCAGCCCCATAAAGTACCAAGCTGCTTTGGCCGGATTTGGGCTTATATCAGGATTAGCTGCGGCTTCTAGGGGAGCATTGATCCATACTGACCACATCAGAATTAGCCCTGTCATGACTAGCGCAAAAACCACTTCACGTGACACGAGGTGCGGCAGGGTCGTCACTTTCTCAATGTGGGTTGGCTTTCCGCCTTCAGGACTTCCGTTATCAACCATACCATCGAGACGATGGGGCATTGTCAACGTATCTTTTCGCACGCGCCAGATGTGTAAAGACAGGATGCCCATCAGAATCAGCGGAATAATGGCGACATGCATTCCGTAGAAATTTGTCAGAGTGGCTGCCCCGACTTCAGGCCCGCCAAGCAGGAAGTTCCGTAATCCCTCGCCAATGAATGGAACGTAGCTTAACAAGCTTGAGCCGACGGTCACTGCCCAGTAAGCTAGTTGATCCCACGGCAGTAAATAGCCGGTGAAATTCGCGGCTACTGATAGCAATAATAAGACGATTCCCATCACCCAATTGAATTCGCGTGGTGTGCGAAAGCCGCCGGTGAAAAATACGCGCAGCAGGTGCAGGAAAGCTGTAATAACGAGTAGATTGCCACTCCAGTGATGCAGGTTGCGAATCAACTGCCCGTACCAGATTTCAGTTTGCAGCGCTTGCATATCCTGATAGGCGGTGTCCGGTGATGGGGTATAGACGAACATCAACATAATGCCGGTTATCGCCAGCAGTGCTATCAGCAGCATCGCCAGTCCGCCCAGCCCGAAGGTATAGGTAAATTTGAGGGTTGGTTTGGCAACCTTACTGGGATGCAGGTGCAAAACGAGGTTATTCATGACGACCCGCATCCGTCCGCGATCATCTTGGGGTGGGAGTTCATCCCGCTGGATGGACTCCCATACACGTTTTTGTAGGTTCTCTGGTCTTGGGTCAAGTTCGTTAGACATGCTGTGTAATTCCTTTAGGGGGTAGTGGTAGACTGACTAGCCTGACCATTGCCTTTGCCACCATTACGATTACCGTTGCCATTGCCGTTACCCTGACCGCCGTTGCCATTACCGTTGCCTTGACCGCCGTTACCATTACCGTTACCTTGACCACCGTTTCCGCTGCCATTGCCCTGACCGCCGTTTCCGCTGCTATTACCCTGACCACCGTTTCCGCTGCTGCCACTTCGTCCGGGTCCGCCCCACAACGGGCGACCGTTCGGATCCCGCAGCAGCAGGCGTTGACCTGTGGTTGTGTCGGTAATCTGCCCTGCCTGGAATTGATCGCTCTGCCAGAAACCGCGTACTTCTACGATGTCACCAATAGTGAAGACAACGCTTTGTCCCTGTGTAAAATCTTGACGGCCTAGTTGAACGGTGATTAGTGTGTTGTTATCACTTTGTATCGTGAGGCTGTTGATATTGACTACAGTGATTGTTCCTGTGACAGTTATCCACTGATCAGCGGGAATCTGTACTTGCCCCTGTCCACTGGTACCCTGTCCGTTTTGCTCATTGGCACTACCCGACCAGAGTGGCTGCCCCGTTTCACTGCGGACACGTAGGACTGTGCCTTTAACAGTCGATACTGTCATTGCATGATATTGTTCGCCATTGAAGAAACCTTGCACGGTTACATGATCATTTACAGCGAGTGTCACGTCCTGTGATTGCCAGTAAGTGCTAGGGCCTAACTCTACGTAGACGATGCTGTTATCAGCCAAACTTATGTTCATGCCGGTGGAATCTAAGCTGGTGATAATGCCGATGCCCGTCCACGGGTCACCAACACTTTGAAGCGAATCTTGTTGTTGAATGGAGACACCGCTGTTATTCGCGTTTTGCCCATTACCTTTGGTGATGGTTGCGGTTGGACTAACATCCTGTGCGCTGACGGAAACAGGGGCTCGACTGGTAGTTAGTCCCATAACCACGGCAGCTACTACTGTTAGGACGAGCATGCCAACGATAAATTTCTTAAACATGAGATTTGCTCCTTAGTAACTATCAACTGTATGTCGTTAGTTTGCCCTGAACTTATGTTGAAAATGTGAAGCAAGTACATGGAACTTGTGTTGATTAATGAAGATGGGTTTAGTTCGCGGAAATAAAAAAGCTGTGGCGATTACGTTTACCACAGCTTGATAGGATATTCAGTTAACTACTCGGAGCGTTTCTCTAACCGCTGCATTGTTGGAAAGCAGGCAAGTGATTGAATTCCGATACATTCCGCAGGGTAAGTGTCACCTGATAAATATCCGGATAATTCGTGAAGGCTGTCAACATAGTGTCGTACAGATCGAAGTTGGCTACCTCGGCATCTGCAGCGAGTTGGCAGGCCTCCGCCATACTAGCGAATTGGGGCACTTCTACTGTCGGGAGTTCCGGTATGGCAATGTCGTAGCGATCGAATAGAAATTCCCAAGCAGCGCTATGTTGTGCTTCTGCACGTTGAATGTTGATAAATGGTCTCACGTTACCAAATTGTGCAAGGACACCTCCGTAAACTGCGTAGGCGTGCTGTTCGTCTAACCAACCACTAATCATCAGGTCGATTACATCCTGTGGGAGTTCGGTTTGGGTTGCGGCAGGAAGATTGGTATACAAACCTGTACCATTTTGGCTCATACCGCTGTTCATATTGCCCTGTCCGCGCCCATTTCGTGTGTTGTCCGATTGCGTATTGCCCCTGCCACCGCGTCCCTGCAGGTTGTTTGGACAAGTTGCTTGCTGCGGATCACAATTCCCGCGGTCATTTCCGTTTCCTTGAGCGCCAACTGCATTGATGCTGATTAGCAATACGACGACTGCGAAAAGGACAATTAGTCTCTTGCTCATGATGATCTCCTTACTGAGCTTGTTTTCGATGTACTCAAAGGATGCATCCGAGTTATGTGGACATTATGAAGATGGCGAGTTGAAATCATGTCGTTCATTTACTTGGAACATGATTACTTAGTCGACATCTAATCCAATACAGAATTGGGAACAGATAACCCACACAAGTAGCATCGCCCGTAGCAGCTAACGGGTTAACTGTTCCTTACTTATCAAGACCCGCTCTAGCTTCCAAGCCATTGTAGTCGAGGATTTTAATCTGGTGTCGTTCGACATGAATCAGATTATCCTTTGCGAAATTGCGTAACGCCCTATTAAGCACATCAGGAACGGTGCCAAGCCGATTTGCCATTTCTGCTTGGGTTGCCCAACGAGGTCGTAGCAAGTGTTCTTCTGTTGATTGTTCGATTAGATAGCGCGCCAAACGGGCTTCAATCGTTCGCAACGAGAGGTCCTCGATCATATCCGTAAGCTGTTGAATACGTTCAGCCATACGTTGAATGATGACCCGTCCAATTTGTGGATGCTGATCAAGCAGCTTCAGTATGGCACTTTGCTCGATGACCCTTACCAAGGTGGGCTCAAGCGCGATGACGGTTGATGTGTTGGCTGAATTGATAAAAACACCTACTTCATTAAAAACCTCACCTGCCCCGATGAAACGTAGAACCTGTTCGCGCCCGTCGAGCGAGGTTTTAGCCGCTTTGAGCCAACCGGAGTGGACAACATAAAGGGCAACATCCTGTTCACCGTCAAGGAACACGACCTGCCCTGTGTCGTATTGTTTGACTTTCATCTGTTTGGCTATGGTTTCGATCACTCGAGCATCAACGTTAGCAAAGTACGGGACAGTTGAGAGGACACTTTTCACCTGCTTAATAGCTTCGTCTATCGACATAACCTGTATTTCCACGTTTCTTTAATCTGCCCTGTTTGTTCGTCAATTGTGAAGCAAAGCCACCGGACAAGCAATTTTCCGTGATGAAATTCGACATAAGTCGAAGATTTGTTTCTGCAAATAGCGCAGACTGTATTTATGAAGCGCTCTCTCAATGATTTAGATGGTGACAGGATGATTTCCAAATGACCAAAAGGCAGCGATCACGTCCTGTACCAATCATTGATGCCAATCGTTGCAGTAGCTGTAGGTTATGCGTTCGTGTATGTCCCAACAATGTCCTGATCATAAAAGATAGCATCGCTGTTATAGCAAATCCTCAAGCCCGTAGCTACGACGGTCACTGCGAACGCATCTGTGCGCTGTGTGCCATAAACCGACCATTTGAAATCCTATTTACTCCCAAGGAGATGATATAATGAAACCCACACTCTATCCAAACTGGCAGGAAAAAGTGGTTTTTTCGCCCGAAGGCCCACAACCACAAATATTGCTGGAAAACGAGAAGCTCAAAGTTATTATCGCTGGTCTCGAAGTTGGTCAGAAAATCCCACAACATCCTGATGGGTGGGCTGTGTATCACTTTCTCGAAGGAACAGGGTGGATGATCGTCGATGATGAGCGCTATTCGGTCCATTC
>JBBSBS010000014.1:0-36211 GCA_038251045.1 Aggregatilineales bacterium
CGCTCAATTGGTACGCGGCGGCGGCTCTTTTACTATTTTAGGCTTGTTCATCCGTCTGATTTGTGTGCCGATAACCGGTTTCGGATATTGTGAAGGTTAAAATATTCATTCCCCGAACGAATTTGTGGTGGTGGACAGCTTCTTCCAAGCCGTTGAAGCGGGCATCCGCCTGTATCACAATCTGGCAGAAACGACCAAATAGCACGTACCAATATCTAAAGGTGCGGTAGATGTTTATCCTTGAATATTGATTTGTGTAGGGGAGGACCTGTGTGTCCTCCCTTTTTTATGGTTATATATCCATCCCTCAAAACGGCTTAAACATCATCAACCACAAAATGATCGCGATGAATCCAAATGAAACGCTGCCGAGCAGCACCGGATTGGATGCCTGAATTAAACGAGCAATTTCTGCCTCGCTCGCAGGCGGTTCTGCCGCATGATCTTTCCCATCCCGGTATGGTAAGCCAACCGCTTTACGAATCGGCGTATAATAACGAAATGCGTAATAATGCATCCCGAACCATACCGCCACCATCAAACCTAACGCCGCCCAAATCCAGCCTTTAGAAAACCAGTTCCCCATAATGCCTGCGCCAATCCCTGCCAGCAAAAGCACCATCACCGACCAGTACATGACAGGCAGTGCCGCGTTCGATAAATCAAGAACTGCCCGTATACCCACCAATATCGAATATGATGTTTATGGGACTGTAGGGGCGGACGGCTGTCCGTCCGTGTGAAGTTCTGACACAAAACGGACTTATGTCACCACCAGCACTGATGACACTGATAAGCGAAGCAATCCGTTTAGGGACGACATTACCGACACAGAAAACGATCTTGATTTGTATTTGACCGTTGACTAACAACTACAACAAAAAAGGAGTGCTTTCGCACCCCTTCATGCATTTAAACTTGCAGCTTGTAACTTGCGACTATCGACTATTTCACATCCTGCCATGCGCGGTGGACTTCTGTTTGACCACGCTTCATTGCCAGCAGTAGCGCATCCTGATCTACCGGAATTCTGAAGATGCGAACACCGGTCGCGTTGTAAATGGCGTTACAAATCGCCGGAGTGGTATTGATGGATGGAATTTCGCCCACGCCCTTCGCACCGTATGGCCCCTCTGATGAGCGATGCTCTACCAGATGCGAGATAATCTCCGGTGTGTGTTTGATGCTCGGCATCTTGTAGCGTGAAAGCAAGCGCGTCCACGGTACACCATCCTCTAATATGAAGGCTTCACTCAGGCAGTTACCCATCGCCATGATGATACCGCCCTCAATCTGCCCTTGTAGCATCAGCGGATTAATGGCGCGACCAATATCCGTACTGGAAAGGATTTTGAGAACATGTACCTCGCCGGTATCCGTATCCACTTCCACCAACGCCGCCTGCGTGGCATAGCTGAACGCGAAGTGCATATCCCCGCCTGTACCCAGCGGTTGGGTCTTCGGCCCCCAATATTCGTGGCGCGTCTTGGGTGAAAGTCCATTGCCCTTCATCCACGTCACCACATCCTTGATTTCGACCGAATGACCATTGCTGCGCATCAAGCCTTCTTCGTAATAGATTTTCTCCGGTGGCACGTCCATCATTTCTGCCGCCGAATTGGTCATGGCTTCACGCAGCGCCACCGCCGCCAGCCGTGCCGCGTTTCCGGTCATGAATGTCTGCCGTGACGCAGTTGTTGGCCCGCCGTTGGGGGTTAGGTCAGTGTCGCACAGCAGCACCTTAACTTTGTCATATGCCACATGCATTTCTTCAGCGGCGCACTGTGCGACCACATGGGCGATACCCTGCCCCATATCGGCTGCCGCTGTTCGCACCTCAATCGTGCCATCCTCATAAGCTTCGACTTCCGCCTCGGATTTATCCGGTGCGCCGCCGCCTAAGCCGGTGTTCTTGTAGGCGCAGGCAATCCCCCACGCATACGACTTATTCCCCTCTTGCCATGCCCAGCGGAATCCGTGCCCGTTCGACTTAGCCACCATATCCCCTTGCACGTCATCAATCGTTTCTAATAACCCGACTGACTCACGCAGTAGTTGTCCAGTAGCCGTAGTTACCCCTACTTTTTGCGCATTCATCCGCCGGAACTCGATAGGATCGATATTCAGCTTCTCAGCCAACATATCCATGTTCTGTTCAACCGCGAATGCCGATTGGGTAACGCCAAAACCGCGAAATGCGCCCGACGGCACATTGTTGGTATACATGGCATAGCAGTCAATCTTAGCGTGTGGGATTTCATAAGGGCCGGTGGCATGGGTGGTCGCCCGCGTCATCACCTTATCCGACAGTGAAGCGTACGCGCCGCCGTCACCATAGAGTTCGGCCTGTACTGCCGTCAGCTTGCCATCCTTCTTCGCGCCGGTCTTAATACGGATAATCGTCGCATGGCGTTTGGGATGGAAGATCAGCGACTCCTGCCGTGAGTACAACATCTTCACCGGCAAGCCAGTGGCATTTGCCAATAATGAAACATGGATTTGCCCCGCGATGTCCTCTTTACCGCCGAATCCACCCCCAATGAGCGTACCAATCACCCGCACTTGCTCCGAAGGCAGATTCAGCGCCAGCCCGATTTGGTCGCGATCCTGATATGGGATTTGTGAGCCAACATAAACCGTCAGCTTTTCATGACCGGGGTAGCCCTTTGGCACACCAATCGCACATTCCGGTTCGAGGAAGGCGTGTTCAGTCGTCGGTGTGCGATACTCATGCTCGACAATCACATCCGCTTCAGCGAAACCTTGCTCAATATCACCATGACGCACCTTGATGTGCTTGAGCAGGTTTCCGGTCGGATGATTGGGATGCAATATGGGGGCTGCGTCTGTATGCGCAAATTCCGGGTCAGCCACGACCGGCAGCAGTTCATAGGCCACTTCAATCAACGCCAAAGCCGCATCGGCAATGTCTTCGCTGTCAGCCGCAACGATGGCGACAGCATCCCCCGTATAGCGCACCACATCATGGCACAACACAGGCCAATCGCGGTAAACCAATCCATGCAGATTTTCGCCGGGAACATCTTCATGAGTCAGTACCGCACGCACACCGGGCAGGGCTTTAGCCTTCTCAGTATGAATGCTCAGAATACGGGCATGCGGATGCGGCGAACGCAGCGTCCGCGCAAATAACATATTCGGAAAGGTGTAATCATCAGTGAACTTAGCCGCGCCAGTTACCTTATCTGTGACTTCTATCGGTGGCACAGAACGGCTGATGACATCCATTGGCTCGTCTACTACTGGCTCGTTCACGGGCAGTGGCGACAAACCGCGCTTCTCCCGCGCTGCCGATTGGATAGCTTGTATGACACTGGTATATCCGGTACAACGGCAGTAAGTATCCTTGAGCGCAACTTTAATATCATGGTCATTCGGATCAGGGTTTTCATCCAGCAGCGCCGCCGAGGTCATAATCAAACCGGGCGTACAGTAGCCGCACTGTACCGCGCCGTGATTTATGAAGTTACGTTGCAAAGGATGTAAGGTGTCGCCCTCTGCCAAACCTTCAATCGTAGTGATGCTATGCCCCTGTGCTTTGAAGGCCGGGTAAATACACGAATCAACGGGCACGCCATCCACCAGAACCGTACAACTCCCACATTCGGCTTCTTCACAGCCGATCTTCGTACCTGTTAATCCTAAATCGAGGCGTAGAAATTGTGCCAGTGTACGCGAATCCAGCACATCCATATTATGAGTTTGTCCATTTACAGTAATTGTCAATTGGCTCATGCTATTACTCCTAAATCCCTACACCTTCCGGAATGGCTGTACCCGTCCGTGCCCGTTCAGTTGCTAATGTCAGTGTCCGCCGCAGCAGCACACTAATCATCTCGGTGCGATACGCTTCAGTCGCGCGATATTTACTGGTACGCGGATGCAAAACCGTTTGCGCCAGTTCTGCGATTGCATCAATCGTATCACTATTTGTGGGTTTACCGACCAATTCAGCTTCTACTTCGCTCGCCCGCGCCGGTTTCGGGCCTACTGGCGCGATGCTAATGCGCGCCGATTCATAAGCTGTCGAGGTCACGTCCAACTTCACCCACACGGCGCATCCCATAATGGGCAGCGCCACACCCTGCGGACGCATAATGCGCTTGAAAGCAGTCGCCTCGCCGCTTCGTGTACGTCTAAACCGAAAGCCCAACAGCAAGTCGCGCCCATGTTCTAACAATGACCGACCCGGCCCTAAAAAGACATCACAAACAGGCAGCCACTGTTGTTTGCCGTCGACAATAACTTCAACTTCAGCATCCAGCGCCACCAGCGAAGTCGTGCCATCACCGGCAGGCAAAGCATGGGCTACGTTACCGCCCAATGTGGCTACATTCCTGACCTGCGGCCCGCCTACGACACCGCAGCTTTCGACCAAACAGGTCGCGCCTTCAACTATCGCTTTAGATTTCACGATGCTGGTATGCGTTACCCCTGCCCCAATATAAATGGTGTCGCCATCCTCACGGATTTGCGCCAATTCAGGGATCTGAGTAATGTCTATCAATGCTTCGTGAGGGGGTTGTATATCTGCTTTGGCATCCACCAGCAAATCTGTCCCGCCGGCAACAATCCGCGCCCGTCCGCCATGATCGTTAAGCAGTTGGATCGCTTCACCTGTGGTATGTGGAACGTAATAATGATTCCAGAGTTTCATGGCTTACCTCGTCGCTAATATTTCAGGTAAACCAACAGGCACTTTTCGGTGGGGTTATGACCCAGCTCCATCTCGTAATCGACGACCTGTGGTTCCTAGTACTTTAACCTGTTTGCTCGGCTTTATCCAGCGTCGCACCTGCCATCATCGCGCCTAATTCACGAACACTCACCGCGTCGCGCTCAACCGCACCTATAATTCGACCCTCATACATGACCAGTATGCGGTCGGATAAAGCCCGTATCTCGTCTAAATCTTCTGATATGAGCAAAATCGCTGTACCATTTGCGCGTTCTTCCAACAACCGATGATGAATATATTCTGATGCACCAATATCTACGCCGCGTGTCGGTTGGGCGGCAATCAAGACCTGCGGCTTACGTGCCAGTTCGCGGGCGAGTATCAACTTCTGAATGTTGCCACCGGAGAGATTCTTAATCGGCACATCAGGGCTGGGTGTTTTAATCTCAAAAGCTTTAATTGCCGCAATACACGCGCGAACAATCGCCCGAAAGTTCAAGGCCAGCCCACCCCAACTAAACGGCTTATGACCATGATCTTGCAGTACCAAATTTTCGGCAACGCTGAAGTCCTTAACTACACCGTCAATCATACGCTCCTCAGGAACATACGAGACACCCGCCTTATTCATCGCACCCGGCGAATGTCCGGTTACGTTTTTGCCATTAACGGTAATCGTTCCGGTCGTAACAGGTCGCAGGCCAGCAATCATCTGCGCCAGTTCATGCTGACCGTTACCGGAAACACCAGCAACTCCCACAATCTCACCGCCGCACAGCGAAAATGACACATCACGCACACCCAATTCGCCGCGATCACTTAAAGTACTGACACCCTTCACTTGCAGGCGTTCGGTGTTGGGTTGTGCAATGGGGCGTTCATACTCCAGCAGTACCGGTCGCCCGACCATCATCTCGGCTAATCGGGATTTGCTTGCGGAGGGCGTCGGAATTGTATCCACCCGCTGCCCATCACGCAGCACAGTCACCCGCTGGCTGATGGCTAAGACTTCATGTAATTTATGAGAAATAAAAATAAGCGCGTGTCCGTCCGCTGTCATCTTATGAAGAATAATAATGAGGTCATCAACTTCCTGTGGGGTCAGCACCGCTGTTGGCTCATCGAGTATCAGTAACGCTGCCCCCCGATATAACGCCCGCAGGATTTCGACCCGCTGCTGTTCACCAACAGCTAACTGCCAGATCGGCACATCAGGCTCGACCTTGAGATTATACAAGGCCGAAAGTTCACGAATCCGCTGCGATACCACATCTAAATCTAACTGCCAACGACGTGAGGACTTCATCCCCAATGCCACATTTTCTGCAACCGTCAAGGAAGGCACAAGCATAAAGTGCTGGTGTATCATGCCGATTCCCTGCTGGATGGCATCGTGGGGTGAACGTATTTTCACTTCATAGTCATTGAGCAGGATGCGACCATCATCCGGTTGATACAGGCCGTACAGCATCTTCATCAATGTAGATTTGCCTGCGCCGTTTTCACCAAGCAGCGCGTGAATTTCGCCTGCCTGCACATCAAAATCCACATGGTTGATCGCCAACACACCGGGAAAGCGCTTGACGATTCCTTGCATCTTTAGACTATTTATGCGGCGGTGTCCGGTTGGGAGCAAATCAGTCATCAATCATCTCACATCACATATTTACTGATTTGGAGGGAGACGGTTGACCCTTCCCCCTCACAATCAAACCCTAACTAGGGAGTCGCTTCTGGTGTCATTTCTTCCATCATCGGCTCCTCGGTCGGCAGAACCACGATGTCGCCAGCAGTAATCTTCGCCGCGTAGTCATCAATTGTGGTTTGGAATGCCGTCTTGTCCTCATCGCTCAATGTCGCCAGATAGGTTGGGCTGATTTCCATCACCAGACCACCATTCTCCAGATCAGCGATATAGGTTTCGCCACCCAATGTTCCCTCATCAATGGACGCGATGATCTCGCCCAGAATTCCTTCCCAATGATAAACTTGGAACAACACGCCAGCGTCACCTGCGAGTTCGGACTGGTTAGCCTGCGTCCCAAACCACAGCGCTTTGCTGGTTGTCGCCACGCCAATCGGCCCCACGACCATCTGCGCCGTGCCGGTCAGTACATCAGCACCATTATCAACGAAAGTTTGCCCGGCAGCAGTCGCCAATGGAACGTCACTGAACGACTGAATGTAGTTGACGTTGACCGCCGCAGTTGGATTGACAGCCTCTGCGCCCACTTTGAAACCGTCAATGTACAGTTTGGCATCACCCACTTCAATCGGGCCAACTACACCCATGATGCCCGATTTGCTCAAGCTCGCGGCGATAGCCCCGTTGATGTAACCGCCCTCTTCCGCGGCCACCGTATAAGCAAACACATTCGGCAAACCGAACGTATTCACATCTGTACCCCATGCGAACGAAATATCGGGGAATTCCGGCGCGAGTTCTTGGATGATCGAGCCATACTGAGATCCATGTGCAATCAGCAGGTCATATTCGCCTGATGATGCCCAATCCCGCAGCGCGGCAGCCGCGTCATCCACATTGAATATGCCCTCTACAAAGTCAAATTCAAATGCGTCTGCACCCATCTCGGTCTGGACAGCGGTCAATGCGTCGAACATACTCTGGCTAAAAGCCAGATCATTCTTGGCGCTGGGTGCCACTGCTGCAACCTTAAAAACTTCATCCTGTGCATGGGTCAGCGATACGGCGCTCATCAGCACCAGCACCACGACTAATAGTAAAGAAAAACGAATCGGCTTCTTCATATGTGACTCCCTTTTGCGTTAAACGAAAACATATCCTTATTCACCTCTTTCAAACGGTTTGGTGAGTGCCGTTGGCTTCTCCACCCGTTTGGAAGCAAATACCAGAGCAATAATGGTGATGACATATGGCAGCATCACCGCGAACTCGGAGGGTATCTCTACACCGATGGCTTGAATTTGAAGTTGCAGCGCATTCACGAAACTAAAAAGCAGCGCCCCCACCAGCACACCGTAAGGTTTCCAGCGCCCGAAATAAACCAGCGCGACCGCGATGAACCCCAAACCGGACGTTAGATTCTGTTGAAAGCCGTTTATCAGGGCGATCGATAGCGATGCACCCGCTACACCGGAGAACATCCCGCCCAGTGCTACTGTCATATAGCGTACCCGCGCCACATTCACACCCATCGCGTCGGCAGCTTCCGGGTTCTGCCCTGCCGCCCGAATCATCAGGCCGAATGGTGTGCGGTTCAACACGAACGCGGAAATGGGTACTAGCGCGAAAGCCAGATACACTAGAATATTGTGCCGGAAGAAAACCTGCCCGATAATCGGCAAATCTGAAAGAATCGGTATAAAAATAGGTGGAAAGCCCATCACCGCTTTGGGTGTACCGACCAGCCTTTGAAACAATAAGTCGCTCATCCCTAAACCAAACAAATACAGGCCAATCCCGCTGATACCCTGCTCGGCCTTCAAGGTGACGCTGATGAAAGCCATCGCCAGCCCCATCAATAAGCCGATAAGTAAGGCTGCCAATATGCCAAGGATCAGACTGTTAGTGATTAACACGGTATAGAAGGCGAAGAAAGCACCCATCAACATGATGCCTTCTACGCCTAAATTCAGCACACCACTGCGCTGCCCGTACATCTCACCCAAACTGGCGAAAATATAGGGGGTTGCCAGCCGAAGAGTCGAAGCGAACACACTCGCGGTAATAATATTCTCGATCATCCTTGCTGCTCCATTGGTGAAACCGCCGCGACAGGTGACGCTTTCTCTGCCGAAACTTGCAGCGCCTTTGACCGTGACCGGATGCGCCGTATCACGAATACCTGACTGCTAACCACAAAGATTACGATAATCCCGTTGATAGCCGTAATCAGCGAGGCCGGAATGCCCATATCACGCTGCATTTTCTGTGCGCCGACCAACAGCCCACCAAAAAATATGGATGCCGGAATCGCACCAAGTGGATTAAGACCGCCAAATAAAGCAGCCACAATGCCGTTAAAACCAGCGTTTGCTGTAAATCCAGTTGCCGAGCCGTCCGTTTGCAAGCGATACTGTAAGCCCAGCACTTGCACCACGCCTGCAAGCCCTGCGCATCCGCCTGCCAGAAACATAGCGAGTATCGTCTGCCGCCGGACATTAATGCCGGCATAACGTGCCGCCCGTTCATTTTGCCCGACTGCGCGAATCCGGTAGCCAATCGTCGTGCGCCACAGCAGCATATACACCACAAATCCCAGCACAACCGCTATTACCAACCCGAAATGGAGACGCGTCTTAGCAAATAGTTCAGCATTACCGCCGTAGCCTAAGCCTTGCAACACACTGTAAGCCGCATCCGGCAGCACAATCGAAAGGCGCGGCAGTTGTGCCGATTCGACGATCTTAGCAGTCTTTGGAATATGGTTTGTACCCAGTTCAGTTGGGTCAAGCAGCGGCCCATTCAACACATAATTCATCAGCAGAAAAGCGATCTGGTTCAACATTATGGTGCTGAGGATTTCATTCACCCCGAAGTAGGCTTTCAAAAATCCTGCTAATCCACCGTATAGCCCTCCTGCCACAAATCCCATCACCAACGCCGCAGTAATGGCCACAAGTCCGGGAGAATCCGCAAGCGCCAGCGCAGTTGCCGTACCCACCACCGCACCGGCAATCATCTGGCCTTCGCCGCCGATATTCGTCACTCCACCCCGAAATGCGACGCAAACACCAATGGCGACAAACAGTAAGGGGATTGCTTTGACCAGCGTCTCTGCAAAAGCATTTTCTGTGCCAAAAGCACCTTTAAGCATCGAGCTGTAGGCACTTAGGGGATCAGCATTCAAACCCAATAACAACACGGCGCTCACTAGCAACGCTGCCACCAGCGCAATCAGCAGCGGAGTGGTATCTAACAAACGGTTGAAAACGCGCCCGATTAAAGAAGTTGACCGGCGTAGAAACATGCGCCTCGTTTCTGAGGGTATCTCAAAGTAATAGTAGTTTACACAATTGTTAAACTATTTAACCGCAAAAACTGCACAACGTGCGCTTCTAAACTTTGGTGCGAATACACAAAATGAGGGAGCAATGTAGAGAATACGAAGTGCATCTAAAATAACACTAAAACGCTGCTTTCCAAAATTCGTTAAGAGTTATTGAACAAGTGGTGTCGAATGTATCGGGACGGTGTTACAGACTTTATACCGTCGATCATTATGACTGTCAAATACCACAGGTTTGCAATCGAAACACCATTCAGCGATAATTTCGGGCGCTCAGCACCCTCCCGGAATCACTGTGATGTAAGATGGCAAAATGATTACGGCGTTTATTGTCTGTGCCTATTCTAAGGAGCTTAAGAATGAAAAAATTGGGATTATTAGTGACTCTGTCACTCTTGTTACTCAGCGTTCTGGTAGTAAATGGTCAGGATGCGGTTGAACTCCGCATCACGTGGTACAACGATGGTACCGAGGGGGATGCGCTGCGCGTTGCGCTTGACCAATTTGAGGCAGCCAACACCGGCATCAAAGTTATTGTAGACGACATCGGTTACAAAGACCCGAATGTCTATCATTCCACCATTCAGGCGCAGGTTGAGTCAGGCTCGCCGCCCGATCTCGCCCGTGTCAACGATGTCGCCCGTCTAGCTGGAACCTATCTCGACCTCACCCCCCTCGTAAACGATGCGAACTATTGGACACAGAGTTTCAGCAAAGCCGTCCTCGACTCGCTCCGTGTGGATGCGAACGATGTCGGAATTTACGGCTTCCCCCTCAACTTCACGATTACTGCACCCTTCGTAAACCGCACGCTTTTTGAACAAGCGGGCATCGCCGTACCCAGCGACACAAATCCTGATGTGACATGGGCAGAATGGACAACTGTTTCTAAGCAAGTGGCGGACGCAACCGGCACGCCGTTCGCCATAGCCTATGAACCGCGTGGTCACCGTTTCTGGGGATTTGCCATTTCCGAAGGTGGGCAGTGGTTCAATGACAAAGGCAGCTTTACGGTCGATTCAGATGGCTTCCGCACTGCCGCTCAAGAACTCATCGACTGGAACAAAAATGGCATCAGTGACCCCACAATCTGGGCAAACTTGCCGGATGGCCCCAAGCTCGCACGGGAGCAGTTCATCAATGGACAAGTTGTGTTCCTGTACAGCGGCAGTTTCGCTGTTGGCGGTTTAGCAACGGGCATTGGCAGCACCTTTGATTGGTCAGCCGTCCCCAATCCCAGCGGTGTCGGCGGCAGCACAGGCAGCCCCGGCGGTTCATTACTGGTCGGATTTGCCGGTACAAAGCACCCGAAGGAAGTCGCTAAACTCATGGCTTTCTTGACACAGGAAGATGTGCTCGCGACCTTTAGCATCAAGTCATCATTCCTGCCCGGTCACCTTGGGCTGGCACAAAAAGGATTGGCATTTGAAGACAATACCGATATTCTGAATCAACTTTCGCTCGAAATCCCAAAGATTAGCGAACAGGCTTATAAGCTGCAATACAGCAAATATGCCTTCACTTACAACCGCCCGATTGATGGTCGTCTGGCGCAGGTCATGGCTGGCGAAATCTCACTAGATGATGCCGTAAAAGCCATTCAGAAAGATGTAGACGACGCGATTGCAGCGGCTCAAACCAGCTAGATAGCTCTTGTTTGGGGGTGCAGTCACCCGTAGGATGACCCACCCCCAAATAGATTGCAGAAGGAATGCCTGATGGCAAGTGTCCCCGTCACAAAAAGCACAACCGCCTATCGCCGCCGCCGACCCGACTGGTTGACGGAAGTGCTGGACTGGGTGATGCATCCCATCGAATTGATAGTCGTGCCTATTCAACGGCGCTTTGGCACACAAAAAATGGCATGGTTTTTTGTTCTGCCCAATCTCATCATCTTCGCCATTTTCATTCTGTTGCCTATGATGCTGAATTTTTACTATGCCTTCACCGGCAGCACCAACCTCTTTCCCCAAGATCGCCCTTTTGTCGGCACGAGCAATTTCACAACCCTGCTCACCTGTCAGGATTTTCTGCAACCCACCACCTGCCAGCAAGACATCTTCTGGCGCGCTGTTTGGAACACAGGTGTTTATGTTGTGTTTGAAGTCGGTGGCATCGTCATTATTTCGCTGGTTACAGCGGTTGCCCTCAATCAGCGCATCAAAGCGCGGGGATTTTTCCGCAGCATCTTCTTTTATCCCGTGCTTCTATCGCCGGTGGTGGTTGCCCTCATCTGGAAGTGGATATTACAGCGCGATGGTCTATTTAATGCCATCATTGTCGCGCTGGGGGGAACCCGTGTGCCCTTCTTGCTTGATCCTGATTGGGCGCGATTCTGGGTCATCATCGTCAGCATTTGGGCGCAAATGGGATTTTACACGTTGATTCTGTTGGCGGGTTTACAATCCATCCCGCCCGAATATTACGAAGCGGCACAAATTGATGGCGCATCCAATCGCAACAGTTTCCGCTACATCACCCTACCGCTGCTCATGCCAACCATGCTGGTTGTGCTGGTCTTGTCGCTCATTCGTGCTGTGCAGGTATTCGATCAATCGTTTTCGCTTACAGGCGGTGGCCCCGGCACAGCGACCACCTATATTGTGCAGTACATTTATAATACGGGTTTCACCAGTCCCAGCCGTCAAGCTGGATTAGCCGCCGCCGCATCAGTCGTACTAGCGGCTGTGTTGATGATCCTTACCTTAACCCAATTACGGTTGGGAAGAAAAACTGAAGAAAATGCATAATAGACATTTTGCGGGTTGAAGCTGCATGAGAACGATTTACAACTTCCTGACTCTGACCAGTAATAAACATGGCCTCACCCGCAGTGATTTATTCACCTATCTCTATCTCTCACTCGGAACCGTCATCATGGCTGGGCCGCTGGTCTGGTTGGTATTGTCATCCTTCAAGCCGCAGTCACAGCTTGTCCGTTTCCCGCCCAGTTTACTGCCCTATCAACAAGAAATGGTCACCGTTAGGGGCTACGATAAACCTCTTGAATTATTCGATGTAACCTTTGATGATGGCAGCATCCACCGCCTTGCGCAAATATCCCGCATCGGCCTGCAAGCGCAAATGGTTGACCCCGCCGCGCCCGACACCATACTCAAGGTCAATATCAATCAGCGCACACCCGTCGAGTCACTTTTCTTTGGACTTGATAATTATACGCGGGGTGTACAAGCCTTCGATTTCTGGACTTATTTGGGCAATAGTCTGGTGGTGACGATCCTCGCGACCATCCTGACTTTAGTCGTCAATAGTATGGCGGCTTTCGGCCTCAGTAAATATCAATTTAAGGGACGTAACGCCATCTTCGTTATCATCATCAGCACCTTGATGATTCCATTGTCCGTCATTCTGATTCCCGTTTTTCTGGTGATCAGTCAGGTCGGCTGGACGAATAACCTGCTGGGCGTGATCGTCCCCGCCGCCGCCACACCGACGGGTGTATTCTTACTGCGCCAGTATATGTTGACCATTCCCGATGAACTACTCGACTCCGCCCGTATAGACGGCGCAAGCGAATGGCGAATCTACTGGCAAATTGTGCTGCCGTTAGCCGGTCCCGCAATGGCGGTGCTAGCAATATTCTCGGTCATGTGGCGCTGGAATGACTTCCTCTGGCCGCTGATTGTTCTCAGCCGGAATGATCTATTCACCCTTCAAATTGGACTCAATTCGTTTCAGGGTGAATTCAATACCCAGTGGGATTTAGTGCTGGCAATGACTGTCCTCACTTTACTTCCGGTAACCGTTGCATTCGCCTTCCTTCAACGCTATATCACCACAGGAATTGCCACCACAGGCATGAGATAAATCATATGTCACACGCAATTACTGTAGTTGGCTGCGGGGTTATCGGCCTCACATCTGCCATTCGTTTACAGGAAACTGGTTTCGATGTCACCATCATCACCCGCGACCTACCGCCGAACCTGACCTCCGCCGTTGCCGGAGCATACTGGTATGGTGGTGAACTAGCCAGCCATTCGTCCCGCCACCGCTGGTCATCTGTTTCATTACGAGAATATCTGCGACTGGCACAAGGGGATTACTGCGGTGTATCAACCTTCCGCATGGTTGAAGTTTTTGCCGCACCAGTATCTGATCCGTGGTTCAAAGATGAAATCCCTTTTTTTGAACGGGTCGCGCCATCAGATTTACCAGCGGGTCGAGCGGATGGCTACCGGATGGAAATCCCGATTATCGAAACGCCCTACTATCTGAATTATCTAATGAACCGATTCCAGCAAAATGGTGGTCATATCGAGCAGCGCACGCTAACCGACCTTTCCGATCTCGCGGAAGATCATCCGCTAATCGTCAACTCAACTGGTGTATATGCCCGCGATGTTGCCCATGATGAGCAGGTTTATCCGCTGCGTGGGCAAGTCATCAAAGTGAACGCGCCGCACATCCATGAAGCCTTTAATGATGATGAAACCTTCACCTATATCCTGCCGCGTCGGGATGGCTGCATCCTCGGTGGAATCTCACAAAAAGACAACTGGAGTCTCGATGTTGATCCCGCTGTGTCCGAGGACATCTGGCAGCGCTGCGAACAAGCCATACCCGGTATTTGCCAATCCCCTGTAATTGTTGAGTTGGTTGGGTTGCGACCCGGTCGGCATGAAGTCCGCCTAGAACAACAGCAGAGTACCGACAACTGCACCGTCATCCACAATTATGGGCATGGTGGCATCGGCTACACCTTGTCGTGGGGTTGTGCCGAGGATGTGGTTGCACTCGCCAACCAAATCGCCCAATAAAAAAGTGGGAATTTACTCCCGCCTTATCGCAGCCTAATTTCAAAAAACTAACCAAGCTTTATGGGTTGCCCGCTGGCTGCCGATTCGTAGGCTGCCGTAACAATTTCTGCTGCCCGCAACCCGTCCTCTCCGGTAACTGCCGGTGAGCGTTGTTCGCGAATTGCCGCTACAAAATCGCTCAACATACCGGCGTTGCTATCCGACCCCCAATAATTCCATATGGGTCGTCCAATTTTTTGGCTGTACACCGTCGTATACTGCTTCGAAGCATCCATCGTCGCCAACCCATTTTCTGCGACCAGTTCCAACGTCAGCCCGCCCCACGTTGGGTAATAAGCTGGCTTGCTCCAACTACAGTCCACGCTGGCAAACACACCGTTTGCAAAGGTCAGCATAACTAACCCGCCTGTCTCCACACTCACCTTACCCGCGTGCATAATCGCATTGGTCGTTGCAAAGACCTCCACCACTTCCGACTGAAGATACCAACGCAGCATATCCGCCAGATGCACCGTATGGTCTGTAATTGCCCCACCGCCAGCCAACGCCTTATCCACAAACCAATCACGCTTCAGAAATGGCAAATTCTCGCCCTGATGGAATTCCGGCAGCGCTCCCTGATTGGTCGTGTTAAAACCGTATATCTGACCCAAGTTACCCGAATCAATCAGCTTCTTGATTTCAAGCGCGACCGGGCTAAAGCGCATCGGAAAAGCCGTCATCAGCAGCACACCGGCCTGCTTGCACACATCAACAATTGCCTGTGCATCCTCGACGGTTGTCGCCAAAGGCTTTTCGCACAACACATGCACACCCGCCTCAGCCGCCATCTTTACCAGCGGCAGATGACGCGCATTTTCCGAGCAAACAATCACGCCGTCCGGTTTCTCTGCCAGCAGCGCCGCATACGACTCAAATAAGCGCACGCCGAACTGTTTGGCAAAATGCTGTCCCCGTTCCATATTCTCGTCAGCAATTCCAATCACCTCAATATCCGGCAGCGTCAACAACGCGCCTAGATAATTCTCTGCGTGCAAATGAGCGAAACTCAGTATGCCTAACCGCATTATGCCACCTCCGCGATCTGGACTTGCCGCCCACTACGTATCGACTCAATCGCCGCCAAACCAATCTGAACCGCCGCTAGGCCATCCTCAGCCGTCACTCGCGGTGTCTTGTCTGTCGTGAGTACCTCTAGGAAGTTTTTCATCTGAAGAAAAAATGGGTCTTCTATCAATGGGCTAGTCGGAATCGGTGTATCCACCGTTTCGCCTTTCTGTTTCATGTATATGCCCAGCGGGATGCCTGAGTCCGCCGGATGTTCAATTAATCCAGCATCGCCCGCAATTTCAAAAGCCGTGCGGAACATCCCCGGTGCATACGCCCATCCACCTTCAACATTACTGATCGCACCGTTCTTGTGCTTGAGCATCACCAACGCATAATCTTCCCTTGCTCCCGGCTGCTGCCCGCGCAAACTCTTCGCGAACACACTGTCCACATCACCCGCCACCCACCGCGCAAAATCATAATCGTGGATCATCAAGTCAAGCAGCATCCCGCCCGACTTCTCCGCATCCATCAGCCAATTATCGGATGCCCAATTGGGTAAGGCGCTGCAACGGGTGAAACGCTGCACCGCTACCTTGCCAATATCCCCACGCTCAACAACTGCTTTAGCCTGCACATACATGGGAACAAAACGCAGCACATGCGCCACCAGAAGCTGAACTTCAGCCTGTTTGCAGGCAGCAATCATCTCCTGTGCCTGTGCCACCGTCCGCGCCAACGGTTTTTCGCACACAATGTGTTTACCGGCTTTTGCCGCTACCAGCACCATTTCGTGGTGTAAATGAGTTGGCGTACAAATATCCACCACATCAACTACTGCCAGCAGTTCATCAATTGTCCTAAAAGTCCCGGCAGAATATTGATCCGCCAGCATTTTCGCACGCCCCTCATCGGAGGAGCAAATCCCTATAATTTCGACGGGCAGTTTTGCCCATGCAGCAGCATGGGTTTTGCCCATAAATCCACTGCCCATGATTCCAATCTTTAACATTTTTATAAAATCCCTTGTTCCCGCAACGAATATTACGTCTCTGACCTTCGTTACGCATAAAACCAAAAATTGCTTATCCGGGTAATTCTAGCGCATATCAGACATTTCTGGTTTTAGAGGAGAGCGCCAATGTTGCCATCGTTCTTAATAGTGAAGTAAATCGAAACCCATTGAAATGTGATAAATAAACCACCAAAAATATAGAGGTTTTGAACCTAAATGACCATGCAAGTGTAGTCAATCCGAATCAAATTTGTATATTTTAGACAATAAAAGGTAGGGTTCTTCTTAGTTAAATTGACTTGCACATTAAGATTTGATGTGTTAAGTTTTAGCCTCGGTAATGGTTTTAAACTGTGACTGTCAATTTCATTGCCAGTTACATTGCTAAGTAGTTCCGCATCATTTATTTAGAGAGGATAGAAACGAAATGCGCTCAAGGAATTTTGCACGTTTCCTGGGGATCGCTGTACTGATGATGGCAATGACTGCCGTCAGTCTGGTACATGCCCAGGACAAAAAAGTAATTACAAGTGGTCGTAACATGGGGCCGGGCGATGTTCCCAGCCTTGACCCGGCACTCGCAACAGACTCAACCTCAATTCAGATCATTGATGAAATTTTCCTCGGTCTAACCATGATCGATCAAACCTCGCTGGAAACTGCCCCCGGTTTGGCTGAAAGCTGGACAGTATCGGATGACGGTTTGGTTACCACTTTCAAACTGATGCCGAATGTGCCGTGGGTTCACTACAATGCGGATACCGACACAGTTGAAGAAGTTAAAGACGAAGCTGGCAACGTGCGTTATGTCACCGCTGCCGATTATGTCTACGGTATGACCCGTACACTTGATCCGGAAACCGCTGGTGGTTATGCATATGTACTGGCTGATTGGATCAACAACGGTGCCGCATTCAACGGTGGCACAGGTAGCGCCGAAGATCTCGGTCTTAAAGCCATTGACGATACCACACTGGAAATCACCTCACCTACCTCAGCCGTTGTTTCGCTCAGCATCTACGGTTTGTGGATGTCCCGCGCGCAACCAGCATGGGCCATTGACGAATATGGTGACAGATGGACTGAGCCAGAAAACATTGCCACTTACGGACCATTCGCACTTAAAGAATGGGCACACGAACAAAGTTTGACACTGATCAAGAATCCGCTGTGGGTTGGAACATCCAATCATCCCCAGTCGAAGATTGACGAAGTGGACTTCAAACTTCTGGATTCACCGGAACAACTGAAGGAATACGAAGCTGGCACCATGGATACGATTGAAGTACCAGTGAGCGAACTGGATCGCCTTAAGGCTGATTCCGTGCTTTCGAAGGAACTGATTTTCGCATCACGTCAGTGCACCTATTATTATGCTTTCAATGTTGAGAAGCCGCCGTTCGACAATGTTCACATTCGTCGTGCATTCTCGATGGCTATTGATCGTCAGGCCATTATTGACAACATCCTCAAGGGTGGTCAATCACCTGCCGGTTTCTTCTCATACCCTGGCCTGTTGGCTGCTCCCCATCAAGAAGATTACCCCGGCACCGGCATTTCCTTTGATCCCGAAGGCGCTAAGGCCGAACTTCAATTGGGTCTTGATGAACTGGGTATGACCGTTGATCAACTACCAGCAATTTCTTTGCTGTATAACACCAACGCTGCCCATCAGGCTATCGCTGAAGCTGCCCAGCAAATGTGGGCAACCACCCTCGGAATCAATATCCAATTGACTTCACAGGATTTCGCAGTTTATTTGGATACCACAAGAGACGATCCGCCGCAGATGTTCCGCGCGGCTTGGTGCTCGGACTATCCAGATGATCACAACTTCTTGTCGGATGTCTTCCGCATCAAGGGCGGCAATAACAAGACCCGTTGGGAAAATCCTGAATTCACCAAATTGGTTGATGAAGCCGTTCGGCTGACTGACACCAAGGCTCGTACCGACCTGTATGCACAGGCTGACGATATTCTGGTCAACAAAGATGCTGCCATTGCCCCTGTTTACTTCTATGTCAACATTCAGATGACCAAGCCCAACATCGAACGCTTTGTCTCTGGAATCGGCACCGAACGCTACGAAACATGGGATATCAAGTAGTTTATTCGTAATCTACGCAAGCTAAGGGCGAACAAATCTGTTCGCCCTTTTTCGAGGCTCGATCAATGGTCAAATTCATAACTCGTCGTCTTATCTGGATGGTTTTAGTTTTATTCCTTGTGTCCGTAGTCACGTTCACGCTCATGCATGCCGTTCCCGGTGGCCCCTTTGACCTCGAACGCCCCATACCCAAGCAGACTATGGAAGTTCTCAACCAAAAGTTTCATCTCAATGAACCAATTGTCAGTCAATATTTGCTTTATATATCAGATATTTTGGTTCCACGCATTACGACGGGTAAAGTAAGACCGTCGGCAGCCGAAGATTATCTATTTAATATTCCGCTTCCCGAATTTATGGGTGACCAGGCTACCCTGCGTCTTGCCAATTTTGGACCAACGTTGAAAAAACGAGGTCGCTCGGTCAATGACATCTTCCGCGACAATTTGCCGGTATCCTTCACATTGGGTGTAGCCGCGCTGAGTGTCGCACTCGTTATTGGCATTCCGCTGGGCATCATCTCGGCGCTCAAACGCAATTCAATTTATGACTATAGCAGTATGGCTATTGCCATAACGGGTGTATCGATACCTGTTATTGTTACAGCACCCCTGTTGCAATATATTTTTGGTGTGGTTTGGAAAGTCTTACCGGTAACAGGCTGGGGATCACTAGAATATATCATTCTGCCTGCACTCGCGTTGGGGTTCGTAAACTCAGCAATTCTGGCTCGCTTAACCCGCGCCAGCCTACTTCAAGTTTTGAACGAAGATTATATCCGTACCGCCCGCGCTAAAGGGCTTCCGGAACGTGTCGTTGTCATCGGTCATGCGCTGCGGAATGGTCTCATTCCTGTGGTGACCATTATTGGCCCGCTGTTTGCTGCCCTTGTGACGGGTACATTTGTGATTGAAACTGTATTCGGTATACCCGGCTTAGGACGCTATTTTGTCTCCAGCATTACGGACCGGGATTATACCGTTATCATGGGAACAATCTTACTTTACGCAATTTTCTTGGTCATCGCCAATATGTTAGTAGACATTAGCTATGCTTGGCTTGATCCACGTATTCGTTACGATTAACGGAGCATTATATGGCGACGGCACAAACAACTTTACCCAATATTGTTCAGATAAGTGAGCCAGTTAAGGGCGAAAGCCTGATGATGGATGCGCTGCGTCGGCTCCGGCGCAATCGGCCTGCCGTCATTGGTGGTGTCATTATCATATTTGCGATCATTCTTGCGATTTTCGCGCCCAATATTGCACCGTATTCCGAGCGCGAAACCGATCTAGTCAACAACAACGCTGCACCTGAATGGATAACCAACGTATTCCCCGGTATGATTCCTAAAGATCAACCCAATGGTTACATAACGGTCAACAACAAATATGCCCTTGGTGCAGATAATCTCGGGCGTGACCTCTTAAGCCGGATTATTTACGGCACCCGTATCTCGCTTGCAGTCGCCTTTATCGGGCCTTTTGTCAGCATTATCGTCGGTTTGATTGTCGGTATGATTGCTGGATATGTTGGTGGTCAAGTTGATAATATCCTCATGCGATTCGTTGATCTGATGTACGCATTCCCAACGCTGCTCCTAATCATTCTATTGATGACCTTTTTCAGAACCAGCTTTGCCAGCCCGCAGCAAGGCACGCTCTCTTACACGCTGGGCTCTTTAGATGCAGCTAGCGGGGGGATGCTTTTCATATTTGTGGGTATCGGCGTGACCTCATGGATGCAAATGGCGCGGCTAGTACGAGGACAGGTACTTTCGGTTCGAGAAAAAGAATATATTGAAGCCGCCCGTGCCATAGGCACAACAAATCGCCGCATCATGCTGCAACACATTTTGCCCAACATTCTTGGTCCGCTGATCATCGCCGAAACTTTGACGATCCCTACCTACATCTCCTATGAAGCCTTCCTCAGCTTTATCGGGCTGGGTGTAAATGCACCAACGCCGAGTTGGGGCAGCATGATTTCTGATGGGTCGCGATTGATCCAAAGTTATCCTAATCAAGCGCTTTTCCCCGCACTGGCCTTATTCATCATTATGTTTGCCTTCAACTTTTTAGGTGATGGCCTGCGTGATGCGCTCGATCCTCAAATGCGCGGTCAGGACTAAAACAAGTATCAGTAATACATGGTGAGCAAGATACATTTTCTTGCTCACTTTTTATGCCCTAACCACTTTCAAACCTTCTTATAGCCAATTATCCTATCGTGCTCCCTCAAATCCGTTGGTGACTTCGCTGCCTAAGAGTTACCAAAATGTCACCCTTAACGACTCACTTTCTGATAAACTGTTCTCATCGTTGTGTCATTTTGCGTTGAGAATTCCTGTGAAAAAATTTCTTCTGCACTTGCTTTGTCGTCTATGGATCTTTGTGGCGAAACTGTAGGTGCCATTCACCCACATCTCCAGCTTTTGCAACATTACGGCAGTGCGCTCCCTCACATCCGCTGCAACGACACACTACCGACGACGCGGCAGACACACGCGAGCCAATCGCGGCGCTCAGCGGCATTAGCCGACCCATCCGTGTCGCAATACTGTCAAGTCAGCGGATTGTTCCCCACTTCCCGCCCGCCATTTCAGCGGATAACCTGCCATTAATGGCATTTAAGTCAAATGCCCGAATACTCCATACCCACAATTCAACTCTCCAAGAACTTTCTCTATAATCAACACCATGATCTGGTCGAACCCATTCATCATCGCAATCGACCCGTCATGGAGACACTATGGCATTCCAAAATATCTTCAAGCGCATCCGCCCCAATCATAAACGCCGCGTGGCGATTATCGGGCTGGATTGTGCCGCGCCTGAATTGGTCTTTGAGCGCTGGGCAGATGAACTTCCTAACCTATCAGCACTTCGCAAACACGGCTTGTATGGAGAACTTGAAAGCGTCATTCCAGCCATAACCGTGCCTGCTTGGTCATGCATGGTATCTGGCAAAGACCCCGGCACGCTCGGTGTCTATGGCTTCCGCAATCGCAAAGATCATACTTATAATGGCCTAACCGTCGCCAATTCTGATGCCATCCACGAACTTCGCCTCTGGGACATACTCTCGCAAAACGAAAAACAAAGCATCGTGCTGGGTGTCCCCGGAACTTACCCGCCCTCGCCCATCAAAGGCGACATGGTAAGCTGTTTCCTCACCCCATCGACCGAGAATGAATACACCTATCCGCCATCACTCAAACAGGACATCAGCAAGTGGGTGGGTGATTATATGGTTGATGTCAAAGGCTTCCGTACCGAGAACAAGCAATGGTTGCTCGACCAACTGCGCGAAATGACGCGCAAACGTTTCGAGCTCGCGCGCAAGTTGCTCTCCACTCACCCGTGGGACTTTTTCATGATGGTCGAAATCGGTGTTGATCGTATGCACCACGCCTTCTGGAAAGACATGGACAGCACCCATCGCCAGCATGACCCCAATAGTCCCTTCAAAGATGCTATCCGCGAATATTATCACCTGATAGACCGTGAAATCGGCACCCTGCTCCCCTACTTTGACGACCAAACATCCGTGTTCGTTGTATCCGATCATGGGGCAAAAAAAATGGATGGTGGCATCTGCATTAACGAATGGCTCATTCAGGAAGGTTATCTGGTGCTTTCCGAGCCACCGGACATATCCAATGGCCCCGTCCGGTTTGAAGACCTGAAAGTTGACTGGGGTAAAACCCGCGCTTGGGGTGATGGGGGTTATTACGGGCGGGTGTTTATTAACCTCGAAGATCGCGAGCCTCAGGGAACGGTTAACCCCGCCGATTATGAAACTTTTCGTCATGAACTCATTCAAAAACTCGAAGCGCTCGGCGATGAGAACGCACAACCCATTGGCACACGCTGCTTTACGCCTGAAGCCATTTATGAAAACAGTCGTGGTGTCGCACCGGATGTACTGGTCTATTTTGGTGATCTCGCATGGCGCTCGATTGGCACGGTTGGCTGGAACCAAATACATATTTTTGAGAATGACACTGGCCCCGACGATGCAAACCACGCCCAGCAAGGGATGTTTATATATAATGACCCAAGCCATGATTGGAGCGGTAAGCGAGTCATCGGTTCCAATCTTATGCAGATCGCGCCAACCGTTTTACAACTGTTCGACATCCCAATTCCACTTGATATGCAAAGACCGCCTATCGAGGTTACAAACCGAGTTTGACACACTACTTTCACTTGATAAACTCTTGTAATACATAATTTAGTTCATCCTTCTGCTAAAGGAATTCTTTCGATGAGTAAATACTTTATTGGGGTCGATACCAGTACAACTGCTTCAAAAGCACTCGCCATTGACGAACAGGGCAACGTGATTGTCGTCAAAGGCAACCCCCACGAACTTTCTACCCCTCGCCCATTGTGGTCAGAACAAGACCCTGAAAACTGGTGGGATGCCGCCAGTAAATCCCTCCGCGAAGTTGTCCAAGAAATCGGCGCGGAGAATATCGCGGCAATTGGCCTCACCGGTCAAATGCATGGCTTGACCTCACTCGATAAAGATGGCAAACCGGTGCGTCCGGCTATCCTCTGGAATGACCAGCGCAGCGCCCCACAGTGCGCCGCTGTTACCGAAATGGTGGGGGCAAAGCGGCTTTACCAGATCATTGGAAGCAGTTTGCTGGCTGGTTTTACCGCCCCTAAGATTATGTGGGTGCGCCAAAACGAGCCAGAGGTATACGCGCGAATTGCCCACGTGCTATTGCCCAAAGATTACATCCGCTATCGTTTGAGTGGCGCATTCGTTACCGATGTTGCCGACGCTTCCGGCTTTGGCTGTATGGACATTGGCAACCGCACATGGTCAGACGAAATGCTAGCGGCGTTCGAAATACCCCGTGCTTGGCTGCCTGATCTGTGCGAATCGCAAGACGTGTGTGCATATGTCAGCGAAGAAGCTGCCGCGATTACCGGCTTAAAAGCGGGTACACCAATTGTGGGTGGTGCGGGCGACCAACCCGCGAGCGGCGTAGGCAACGGCATTGTCTCGATGAATCAGGCCAGCCTGACGGTTGGCACTTCAGGTGTGGCTTATGCTGCTAACAGCCGCTATGCACCCGAGCCTGACGGTCGCCTGCATACCTTTTGCGGGCCAATTCCGGGCACATGGTTCCACATGGGGGTGATGCTCAGTGCCGCCGGAGGATTACGCTGGCTGCATGACGAACTCGCGCCGAACATGAGCTATGATGATCTCAATAAGTATGCCGAGTCCGTTCCGCGTGGAGCGTTGGGATTATTGTTTGCGCCTTATCTCACGGGTGAACGAAATCCCCATCCTGATCCATTTGCGCGAGGGGCATTTGTCGGGTTAACGCTCCGTCATGGCTTACCGCACATGATTCGCTCGGTCATGGAAGGTGTCGCTTTCGGCATGCGGGATCAACTAGAACTTCTACGCTCCCTCGGCGCGAGTCCTTCAGAAGCTGTTATCGCAGGCGGCCTCGTCAACAGCCCCGTATGGCTGCAACTCACAACCGATATCATGGGTATTCCTCTTTACACCGTAAATACTGCCGAAAGTAGCGCGTTCGGTGCCGCTATTCTTGCCGCGGTAGGCGCAGGAGCATATGCCGATGTACCAACCGCCTGTGCCAACATGGTTCGGAGGGTAAGCACTATCGAGCCAAACCCCGCTGAGGTATCGGACTATGAAAGACTTTATCCGATCTTCCGCGATTTGTATCCAGCGCTGAAAGATACTTTTGCTGCATTAGCAAAATTCGATACTTGATGAGATTATCGGCGACTGTCTTCTGTGAGGATGGCTTTAGCAGTAGTTGAGTCTGTGGCGAGGGCTTTGATATTGCCGCTACGAAGTGCGCCCAAGATTGAGCGTGTCTTGGGCAAGCCACAGGCCACTGCCGTTACATATTGGATGTTTTTTATGTCATCCAATCCCAGCGCAATAACGCGTTGATTGATGTCAAAATCGGCTTTACCATTGATGTCAAAATATTGACCGCCGGTTTCCCCGACTACTCCCTGCACACGCAGTTCGCCAAGTTGCTGCTTGGTCATGTGTCCTGCACGCAAAAAGCTGGATGATTCGGGATCAACTGTTCCTACGCCAACGATGGCAATTTGGGCATTACGTGCTCGTGCCAACGTATGCTGAATCATCGGTTGTTCCAGAAAAGTATCGCGAGTCGCCCGACTGTCTACAATCAACGGGGCATGAAGATGAAAATATTGCCCACCAAGTTTGGTTGCTAGTCGCCGTGCCAAATCTGGCCCATCAATATCAGATACTGAATTGCCAACGCTACCCAGCATTTGAACCACTTCAATATGCATAACCGGATGGTTAGCAAAGGCATTTACGGCTGCGGCTACTCCGGTACCCCATGCAATCGCTAAAACTGTATTTGGGCGAAGAATTTCTTCTAGATACCAAGCTGCTAACTGCCCTGCCGAGGCCAATTGTTCATCATATTTCGCATCACTCTGGTCAACCACCATTGCTTGGTGAAGACCAAACCGTTCGCGCAGTTCACGCTCGATGTTGGGCGCGGTCGCGATACGCTTGTGAATGCGGATTTCAACCAACCCTTTTTGCTTGGCTTCTTTGAGCAAACGAGAAATATTTGATCGAGAAATTTTGAGCATCTCGCCAATTTGCTGCTGGCTGTAATCATACTCATAATAGAGTGATGCTACCCGCGTTAAAAGGTCTTCGCGATTATCCGAATACATCCCGCCCCGATTCATTAGGTCTATGAAGAATCTACAATATTAACATTGTAGCCGTAGTCAATATCAGCCTCAATTAACTGTTTTGATCCGATTCTAAGTGGTGACGAAAGCGCTCATCAACGGCGTTCATCTTGGCTACTTTCGGTGCAGAACGTCCGCCCGCAAAATCAGAGACTAACCAAGCATCAATGATGCTTTTAGCAAGTTCAGAACCGATTACACGCGCGCCCATCGTAATAACCTGCGCATCATTGCTCTTACGGGCACGTTCGGCTGAATAGGTGTCGTGACACAAGGCCGCACGTACCCCCGGCACTTTGTTGGCAGTAATACTCATACCGATGCCGGTTCCACACACCAGAATACCCCGCTCACAGTCACCGGATGCCACCGCTTCTGAAGCAGCTACCGCGATGTCTGGATAATCTACAGGGTCGGTTGAATGAACACCAAAATCCTTGACCTCGATACCTTTTTGTTTCAAATGTTCGCGGAGAATATCCATCAATGGCAGCCCCGCTTCGTCACACCCCAACGCTATTTGCATGGCACACCTCACTCTGAGCTTTCGTCAAAGGTCAATTCAGTTAATCGATCCACATATTTCTGGAGGGCGGGAAACAATCCTACATAAACCTCGTTGAAGAGGCGGTCATAGATTTTGTGCGTTTTCTCGTGCGGGGAAAAGCTCTGCTCGGTGGTGGTCATTGAATCCGCTGCCGTGCGTATACTCGAATACCATCCAACCGCCGCAGCCGCGAGAATACCTGCCCCAAGATTAGTGGCCTCGGTAGTACTGGCACGGGTCACTTTTGCGCCGGTCACATCCGCCACGATCTGGCACCATAAGGCACTCTTGGAACCTCCACCCATCAAAATGTATTCATCAATCGGTTGGTTTGTGGCTTTCGCTACACCCTCCATTGCCAGACGATGTTCGTAAGCAATTCCTTCTAGAATGGCACGGTAAAAATGTTCGCGCCGATGCGCTCCCGTCCACCCAATTGTGATTCCGGTAGCGGCAGGATCCCAATAAGGGGGCATAACCGCGTTCCAGTACGGGACAAGCATTAAGCCGAGCGAGCCGGGTGGCAGTTTGCTGGCAGCAACTTCTAGCAGTTCCTCGGCAGTGAGCGGCAGCTTGAGGTTACCCACATCAGGGCCAAATTGATCGACAAACCAGCTTACCGTGAACGTGCCACCACCTAGCACTTCCTCCGGGACAAAAGCACCGGCAATCGGGGAGCAGAGTGTTCTGAAATACTTACTAACGACATAATTTTCAGAGTATGCGCCCGAAACCACGGCAGTTCCTAGATTTAGGTAGGCTTTACCCGGCACAGTAATATTCGCGCCCAATCCCGCACTTTGACCATCCCCCGCACCGGCAATTATGGGTGTTCCAGCCAGTAAACCGGTTTGTTCGGCAGCTTTCCCGGTAACTTCACCGATGATGCTGCCGGGCAAATGAATGGGTACAAATTTGGCAGGATCGATGCCAAGTGATTTGAGTAAGTCAGCCGCCCAATCGCCTCGACGCATATCCAGCAAGCCCATTGGGTCAGCCGAAGCAGTACTGGTTGCCCATTGACCCGTCAACCGATAGACCAAGAACGCGTGGACATCTAGGATTTTATAAGCGCGTTCCAATACTTGCGGTTCATGTTGTTGCAACCATAGTAACTTGGGCAAAGATTGTTTTGTAGACGGCCCCTTGCCGGTGATGTCTTGAATGACATCGTTACCGACTCTTTTATCGAGTTCTTCGACCTGTAAACGCGACCGATCATCCAGCCAAAGTATGGCGTTGCGAATCGGCTGGCAGTTTTCATCTACCGGCACAAAGGTTTCGCGCTGATGGGTAATACAAACGGCTGCGACCCGCGTCACGGATATTTGTGCGGTTAAGTTACGCAGCACCTTGCAAAGTGACAACCACCATTCGTCCGCCCGTTGTTCATACCAATTGGGCTGAGGCGAAATCATGTCAAAAGTGGAACGACTCTGGGCGACGATTTTGCCCTGTTGATCCCACGCAATCGCTTTAACGGCGGTGGTGCTGCTATCAATACCGATAACAAGGTCTCTATTCACGAGAAGGCAATCCTTTTTTCAAAATTTTTTTTTAATAGCCAACATTCTTGAGAGAATATTACCGTTTTACCCCAAAAACAAAAGGGATAGAGCATTGAATGAATAACCATACCCGTTTGCTTGACAGGATACTTTAGGTCACCTACAATTTGGCAAATTGTGAATTCGTTTCACATTTGTGCAAATATAGACTACTTTTGTTAGAAGCGCGAATTACAGATTTGAGGCGGGATAATGGCTATCATTACAATCGTGGGCGCAGGCGTAATGGGTTCAGCCCTCACCTTTCCCGCCGCAGATAATGGTAATGAGGTGCGGCTCGTTGGGACGCATCTGGATGGCGCGATCATAGACAGTTTGAAGAAAGACAGTTTCCATCCGCGTTTGCGCCGCCACATACAAGATTCTGTAAAGGTGTATGCCCACACAGAAATTGCTGAGGCGCTACAAGGTGCTGATGTAATTGGATTGGGTGTCAATTCTCAAGGGGTTCATTGGGCGGCAGAGCATATCGGCCCACACTTACAACCTGACCAAATCATCATAATGGTTACGAAAGGTATGGAAAGTGAAGATGGCAATCTGAAGATTTTGCCGGATGTACTGCATGATAACTTACCGGCTGCCATTCGAGACAAAGTACATTTCGCGGCAATCGGCGGGCCGTCCATTGCTGGTGAGTTGGCAGCGCGGCGGGACACCAGTGTGGTGTTCGTTTCGCGCAATAGTGAAATTTTACCGAAACTCCGTTCATTATTTTCGACTCCGTATTATCACATCTGGACTTCGACCGATATGATCGGGGTGGAAGTTTGCGTGGCGCTGAAGAATCCGTATGCGCTGGCGGTGGGACTGGCAGCGGGAGTGCTCGAAAAACAGGGTGAGGATGTCGCCAACGCTAAAATGCACAATTACGCAGCAGCGATTTTCGCACAGGGGCTAGCGGAAACGGCGATTCTGGTACAGAAATTGGGCGGCGGGCTGGAAACCGTATTTAGTTTACCGGGCGCGGGTGATTTGTACGTGACGACACAGGGCGGGCGCAACTCGCGCATGGGGCGACTGCTGGGCATGGGTATGCCTTACAGCGACGCGGTGGAAGAGATGCCGGGTGAAACGATTGAGGGAGTCGATGCAGTAGTCGCTATTATGCCCGCGATTGAGGCCATGATCGCCCAAGGCAAGCTGGAAGCCAACGCATTACCCTTGCTGCATGAGTTACACCGCATAGTCACCCGCAACGCAGCGGTTACATTTGACTTCAATAGTTTTTTTAGCAAATTACCGTTTAATGCGCCCGAAAGTATTCTTTCCAAGTAACCCTAATATAAGGACTTATTTATGGCAGCCAACGGACAGATTTTGCCAGAAGTTATACAGCGCTATCACGAGGTGATTGAATCGCTGGGGCCGGAATTTCTGAAGGAAATGCTTCAGGATATGCATAACATCCGGGCATTCGAGGAACGGGCAGAACAGCTTTACAGCCTCGGTAAAGTGCATGGTACGATGCACCTATCTATTGGGCAAGAAGCAACCGCTGTGGGTGCATCCAACGCCCTTGCAGATGGTGATTACCTGCTCAATCATCATCGCGGGCACGGGCATTGTCTGGCGTGGGGGTCTGACCCGAACCGGATGATGGCGGAGTTTATGGGCAAAGAAACAGGCTTCTGCCGGGGACGCGGTGGGAGTATGCATATCGCGGATGTGGAAGCCAACAATCTGGGCGCGAATGGTATTGTGGCAGGCGGCGTACCGATTGCGGTAGGAGTTGGCTTGAGCATCAAGATGCGCAAAACCAATCAGGTATGCATGGTGATTTTTGGGGACGGCGCGGCGAATGAAGGTGCGTTCCACGAGTCACTTAATATGGCTTCAATCTGGAACTTGCCGGTCGTTTATTTGTGCGAAAACAACCAATATGCGATGTCAATGCCAGTCGGCAGGGCATTCAATATTGAGAACATCAGCACACGGGCAGCGGCTTATGGTATTCCCGGTGTGACGGTCGATGGGAATGACCCGCTGGCGGTTTATCTGGCGGTGCATGAGGCGGCTGAACGGGCGCGGCGCGGTGATGGGCCGAGTCTGGTTGAATCCAAGACCTACCGCTATAAGGGTCATTCCAAGAGTGATAGACAGGCTTACCGCACACGGGATGAGGTGAACGACTGGATGGATAATCGAGATGCGATTACACAGTTCTCATCGCTGCTGGTTACGGCAGGTGTTCTTTCAGAGGCCGAGTCGAACGGGATGCGGGACGCGGCGCTGGCTACAATTGACCAGTCTGTGGAATTCAGCGAAGCCAGCCCTGCGCCGGATATTAGCACAATTCTTGAAGGTGTTTATGCGTGAACTGACGTATGCTGAAGCACTGCGTGAGGGGCTGCGCCAGATGATGGCTCAGGACGAGCGCGTGTTTATGATTGGTGAGGATATTGGTGTGTATGGCGGTGCTTTCGGAGTCAGTGCGGGGTTGCTCGCCGAGTTTGGTGAGCAGCGCGTGATTGATACGCCGATTTCGGAGGCAGGTATCGCCGGAGCGTGCGTGGGCGCGGCGCTGACGGGGATGCGTCCGGTGGGTGAAATCCAGTTTATGGATTTTGTGACGCTGACAATGGAGCAACTGGTTTTGCAGGCGGCAAAGGTGCGGTTCATGTTCGGCGGTAAAGCCAGCGTACCGATGGTTCTGCGTACACCGGGAGGCTCCGGCACAGGGGCGGCAGCACAGCACAGCGAAAGTCTGGAAAATTGGTTCGTGCATGTGCCGGGTTTGAAGGTGGTGATGCCGAGCAATGCTTATGACGCGAAGGGGCTGTTGCTGGCAGCGATTGACGATAATAATCCGGTGATCTTTATTGAGCATAAGCTGCTCTACAAGACCAAGGGCGATGTACCGGAAGAGATGTACCGCGTCCCACTAAGCAAAACGGTGGTGGCACGGGAAGGCAAGCATGTGACAGTGGTGGCTACGTCGATTATGGTCAGCCGAGCTCTGGAAGCGGCGACCGAACTGGCTAAAGAAGGCATCGAACTGGAAGTGGTTGACCCGCGTACCCTGAAGCCGCTGGACGAAAAACCGATTATCGACTCGGTCAAGAAAACAGGCCGGGCGATGGTGGTGCATGAGGCGGTTGAGATGGGCGGGTTCGGCGGAGAAATCGTAGCGCGGATCGCTTCGAGCGAGGCGTTTGATTATCTGGAAGCGCCGATTCGACGGCTGGCGGGGTTGGATATTCCTATTCCGTACAACCGCGAATTAGAACGTGCGACCGTGCCACAGGTTGAAAATATCATCACCGAGGCGCGGAAATTGGTACGGGGTGAGTATTAGTTCTTTGATTTAGATGACAGTTTACTCTCTCCATTAACCCTCCCACGCATGTGGTTGGGAGAGATCAACCAACTATTGAATTCGACAATTCGTAACCTGATGGAAATTTGAATTATGCCTATTCCGATTATTCTGCCTAAATTTGGCTTCACGCTGGAAACTGCCGAGATCGTCCAGTGGCTCAAGAACGATGGTGACAGCGTGCGGGCGGGCGACCCGATTTGTGAGGTGACGACGGACAAGGTGAACATGGAAGTCGAAGCACCCGAATCGGGCACATTCATCAGCCCACTGTACGAGGCGGGGGCTACCGTGACAGTCACAGAAGTGATCGGGTATTTGCTGCGACCCGATGAAGCACGTCCCACTGGACTCGTAGGCAATACAACACCTAACCCACCAGCAATGGTAACCAGTCCCATGCCTTATGCGGTGGTGACTTCATCGGAGATTGGTTCTGGAAACCCGATGGTGACTCCGGTGGCACAACGGGTGGCGGATGCGGCAAAGGTTGACCTGTCCCAAGTGAAAGGCACAGGGCCGAACCAACGCATTGTGCGGCGGGATGTAGAGTCGGCAATGTCGCAAGTACCGGACAAGGTGCGAGCCACACCAGCGGCACGGCATCTGGCGGATGTAAGGGGAATTGACCTACGCAACATTAGTGGCAGCGGGCCGCGCGGACGGATTCAGTCGGCAGATGTGCAGGCGGCGCGTCCGGTGGAACAGCTTGAAGTCTCGGCTGCACCTATGGTAAGCGCGGCGCAAGAAACGGGTGACAGCCCGCGAATCGTCAAACTGGAGGGGATGCGGCGGACGATTGCGAACCGGCTGCAAAAGAGCTTCCAGACTGCGCCGCACATTTTCTTTGATGCACAGATTGATACCAGCGGAATCGACTCGCTGCGGCAGAAACTCAAAGCGCAGAAGGAGAAACTTTCGGTTACGACGATTGTGGTCAAAGCGTGTGCCGGTGTATTGATGCGGCATCCGTGGTTAAATTCGACGCTGGATGGCGATGAGATCGCGGTATGGCCTACGGCAAATGTAGGGATCGCGGTGGCACTGGAGGCAGGGTTGGTCGTGCCGGTGGTTTACCATGCAGAGCGTCTTTCGATGCAGGCTATTCAGACATCGGTTGATGATCTGGCGGCGCGGGCGCGGGAGAACAAGCTCAAGGTCAATGATATGGTGGACGGCACGTTTACGATCAGCAATCTTGGGATGTTCGGCGTTGATCGATTCACGGCGATTATTAACCCGCCGCAGGTGGCTATTCTGGCGGTGGGACGGACACAGCAGCAGTTTGTACCGGATGCTAACGGTCAACCGGTGCTGCGGTCATTTATGACGGTGACACTTTCGGCTGACCACAGGGTTGTCGATGGGGCACATGCGGCGAACTTCTTACAAGATTTACGGCGCGTGTTGGAAGAACCAGCGCTGCTGGCATGGTAGACGGCGCGCGAAACAATAATCGCTAAGTGCGCCAAGAAAAACTAGAGAAGGCAAAGGGTTTAGTCTGTATTAGATTAAGCGGTTGCATTCGTGTTTGGAGTTGAGGGACATTCAGTCGATAGTCGATACAAATACAGTTTTGTGTCTGTGTCGTCATCGTCGGAAACGACACAAATGTTGTTAAAGTTGCAGTTGTTGCATCTGTTTTATGGTTTTTCGCAACGTTTACGGGAGGGAATTGCGAAATGCTGCGAATGATGCAGTTGCGACAAGTCGGTTTTATAGACACAACAAGCGCCTCCGGAAAGCAGCACAGGCGGCACAGGATTTTGTGCACATTATGCACGGTGGTAGGTTGTTAAGGTGCTTGGGTGGGCAATACAGGCGGACAGCCGTCCGCCCTACAACAGCCCCCATAGTTATAATAGTCGATATGATGAGCTTAAGGGTGACCAAATGGTAGGACATTTGGTCACTGTTAAGAGCAGTTGAGGCTAACTTTACAGGCGAGAGATAAGCAATGGAGGTTGATGGATGGTTAGGAAAGGGTTTGCCGACAAACCTAAAGTAAACCTAGTGCCTATAGTCGGACGTTATTATTTTTGAAAACGGTGATGTTTGAGGGAGAAAAGCATCATATGTTTCATCCGGATTTTGGCAGGTGAACGGAAATAATAAGGACACACCGAAATGTGTCCTTAGATCATTCAACCAAGACTGATGCTATTTCTTTTGGAAACCAGTCTTCTTTTTCTTGTTGCCGACTGCCATATTGCCAATAGCATTCTGTAGGCTACCCATATCCGGTTTGGCTGGCTGTTGGGGAGCGGGAGGTTGGACGTGCTGTTGCTGCTGCGGTGCCGGTTGGGAGAAGGTTTGCCCGCCACCAAGTAAACTACCGAGTAGGCTATTTATATCCATGCCGCCTTGCTGGCTGCCCTGTTGTCCGCTGCTACCGAGCAAACCACCGACGATACCTTCAAGGCTATTGGCGTGGGTTTGCTGACCGCCATCACTCAACAGGTCAAGTACCGCGCCGAGCATACTGCCGCCGGAGCCCATATTATGACCCCCACCGAGTAAACTGCCGACAAGGCTGCTCATATCCATGCCGCCCTGCCCGCTTTGCTGTCCGCTATCACCGAGTAAACTACCGAGTAGGCCACCCATATCCATGCCACCCTGCCCGCTTTGCTGGCTGCCGCTACCGCCAAGCAGACCACCGACTAGCCCCATAAGATCATCGCTAATTCCGGGTTGGTTACCCTGTTGGCTGCTGTTATCGTTACCGCCGAGCAGACCACCGAGTAGGCCGCCCATATCC
This sequence comes from Aggregatilineales bacterium, assembly GCA_038251045.1. Taxonomy (GTDB): domain Bacteria; phylum Chloroflexota; class Anaerolineae; order Aggregatilineales; family Phototrophicaceae; genus CFX2. Next base: position 33,591 of record JBBSBS010000014.1, read on the forward strand.
ATGCTACCCTGCCCGCCTTGCTGGTTACCGCTACCGCCGAGTAATCCGCCGACCATACCCATGAGATCATCACTGATACCGGGTTGATTGCCCTGCTGGCTGCTGCTATCGCTCAACATGCCGCCGAGTAATCCCATGATATCCGAACCAACACCACGACTCATGCCGCGCATGCCAGCGGGCGCACTGCCAGCAGCGGACTCGGCTTGACGTTTTTGCTCTACCTGAACCAATGTCTGAACGACTTTTTTGGCTTCGGGTTCTGATAAGTTATATTTATTCTGAATAGCTTGTACGATCTGTTCCATTTGAAACTCCTCAAATAAGTGCGAGTATATTACGAATTACTCACACATTCTAAGTTTATTAGTATAAAACCTATTTATTCCGGTCTACATTACGCTCCGGCTAAAGCGGGCACAACTGCCAGCTTAATGACTTCGCTGCGCTGCATCCGCAAGAGGCTATCTTCGACTTTTGATAAGGGAACAACACCATCGAGCAAGGGTTTGACGTTGACTGTACCGGCGTTGAGCATGTGCGCGGCGACCTCGACCATTTGCGGCGTGGTGTGGAAAACGCCCTTTATGGTGATTTCGTCGTAGTGCAGGTGGGTGGCATCAAAAGATACCTGTGTGCCGCCGGGAAGGCCGCTAAACTGGATTACAGTACCACCTTTGCGGGTCATCAGCATGGCCTGTGACCACGTTTCGGGTGTTCCAGCCGCTTCGATGACCACATCCGCGCCGCGCCCTTCGGTCTGTGAACGCACATGGTCGAGTGGGTCGCCATCCAAACTGCTGAAAATTTCATCCGCGCCAACCTGTTTAGCGCGTTCGAGGCGACCTTTGGCACGACCAATGGCGATGATACGCGATGCGCCCATCGCTTTCATCAACTGGATTTGCATCAAGCCCTGCGCGCCGACACCGATGATGGCAACGGTATCGCCTAACTGCACGCCGGTATAGTGGGCGCAAAGCACGGCACAGGACAACGGCTCGATAAACGAGGCTTCGGTAAAAGGCAGGTGGTCAGGCTTGTGGTGCAAGTTTTGGGCGGTGATATAGGATGGTATGCGGACGTAATCGGCATATGTGCCAAAGTTGAAGCGACCTTCGAGTTCGACGCACAACTGCTGCCGCCCGCGTTTGCAGTAGAAACATTGGTTACAGGGGGCAGAGTTGATCCCCATTACAGCATCACCGACTTTGAATTTGGTTACGCCCTGCCCGACGGCGCTGATGTAACCAGCGTACTCGTGACCAAAGGACATGGGTGGCTTAAAGAGTTTATGACCACGGCGGTAGGCTTTGACGTCTGTGCCGCAGGTGGTGGCAGACTCCACTTTTATGACAACCTCACCGTCAGCGGGTTCAGGGATCGGCACTTCGCGCATTTCTAATTTGCCGGGTTCAAGGAAGTAAACGGCGCGCATTGTGCCTGTCATGAAAATTCCACCATCACTTTCAAGGAGTCACCAGCAGCTTTGGTCATGTGCCATGCTTTATCGGCCTCGGTTATGGGAAAGCGATGGGTGATGAGCGATTTGGCATCAATCAGGTTGTCTTTGAGGAGTGCCATTGTGCGGCGGGTGTCGTATGGGCCAGCCGAATATGACCCTTTGACGGTAATCTCTTGAAACAAGACACGGTTGGTATTGAGCGGCCAGTTATAGCCAGGGGATGTGGGGGCATAAAGCATGAGCGTGCCACCGGGGGCGCACATTTCAAAAGCCATGTTGAGGGCTTTTTCATTGGATGCAGTAACCATCACTGTATGAGGGCCAGCACCATCCGCCCAGTTTTTTACCTGATCGGCAACATCAACGTCATCCACGTTCAGGGTGTTGATGCCGAGTGATTGGGCGCGGGCAAGCCGCACAGGCAGACGATCTAGCACGGCGACTTTGTTCGCGCCCCAATGAGGAGCAAGCATCGCCATGACGATGCCGTTGAAACCCGCGCCAACAACCAACACATTATCGCCCTGCCGAATGTCGGCACGATCAAGGGCGCGGACGCAACAGGCAATCGGTTCAACAAGGGCGGCGATTTCGTAAGGCATGGCATCGGGGATTTTGAGGATGTCACGCTCGACAATTTCGGCGGGAATACGAACGTATTCAGCCATGCCTGCCGGATACAAGCGCGTTTTCTTGAAGGTCGGGCAGAGGGTGAAGTGACCGTGCATACAGTAATCGCAGACCATGCAGGGGACATGGTGATGGATGGCGACACGATCACCAACGGCGAAGGCGGTCACGCCCTGCCCGACCGCGACCACATCACCGGCGGGTTCATGCCCAAGGACAGTAGGAGCGCGGGGAGTCATGTACCAATCGGTCACATCACTGCCACAGACACCACAGGCGCGGATGCGAACGAGGAGTTCACCAAAGGCCGGTTGATCGGGCATGGGGTAATCTTCGATGCGAATGTCACCGGGTCCGGCGTAGATTGCAGCCTTCATTGTCGAAGCCATTAGAAGTCCTTTTTTGGGTCTACGGTCGCCAGTCATTTGGTCAGAAGTTGGAACATGGCGAGTGTGGTCAGAAATAGTTTTATTTGGTGGGCTAAAGTCTAGCCAATCTTTGATGGCAAAGAACGGCATCATTATAG